>NZ_JAMBDU010000016.1:0-87387 GCF_025143875.1 Microbacterium meiriae
GCGCCCCCCCCCCCGCCGCCCCCCCCCCCCCCGGGGGGGGGGCGGCCGCCCCGCCCCCCCCCCCCCCCCTCCGCACTCGGGTCAGACCTTGCGGCTGCCGGTGATCGCTCGGATCAGCCAGGCGATCACGGCGATGGCCAGGAGCACCAGACCGACCCACAGCAGGAACTGGAGCGACTGCACCAGTCCTCCGGTGATCGCGAGGATCACGGCGATGACGATGACGATGATCAGGAGGATGTTCATCGGTCTTTCCCTTCTCTGGGGGCGCGGGCGCCCGACTGCGGTGACACCACGCTAGACCCGAACCACACCCTCCCTGGAGGGGGTTGACTTCGACCCTCCCGATGCGCGAAGGAGCAGAGCAATGCCAGGACGACGCAACAATTCCCTGAAGGATCCGGAACTGTACGAGGAGCTCCGCGACGACGGCGCCTCGAAGGAGAAGGCCGCCCGCATCTCGAACGCCGCCGCACGAGACGGCCGCAGCTCGGTCGGCCGGCGCGGCGGGGAGCACGGGGACTACGAGGACTGGACCGTCCCCGAGCTGCGGAAGCGCGCGAAGGAACTGGGCCTCACGGGCTACAGCGGCAAGCGCAAGGCCGAGCTCATCTCCGAACTGCGAAACCACTGACCCGGATGACGCGCTTCGGGATCGAGGAGGAGTTCCTCCTGCTCGATGAGGATTCGCTCGTCCCCGTCGCCCTCAGCGGTGACATCCTGGAGCGCATCGGCGGCGAGGTCGCCGCCGGACGCGTGACCACCGAGTACCTGGCCTCGCAGCTCGAGGCCCTCACCGATCCGGTGCGGACCGGAGCCGAGGCCCTGCAGCAACTGACGACGCTGCGGGCTGCCATCGGCGCGGAGGCCCGCGCGCGGCGCGCGATCGCGGCGCCGACCGGCTCGCCGTTCACCACTCTCCGCTCTCCCCGGCTCTCGCCGTCGGCGCACTACGACGACGTCGCCCGGCGCCTGGCGCACCTCACCCGCGAACACGAGGTGAACGGGCTGCACGTGCACGTCGAGGTCCCGGACGAGGAGGAGCGGGTCCGTGCGCTGAATCGACTCCGCGCGTGGCTGCCCCTGCTGCTCGCCCTCAGCACGAACAGTCCGTTCGGCAACGGCATCGACACCGGCTTCGCGAGCTGGCGGAGCATGCTCATCCGCCGGCTCCCCTCGTCGTGGTGCCCGCCCCGGTTCGCCGATGTCGACGACTACCGCACGCGCGTGGACCAGCTCCTCGAACTCGGGACCATAGGGGAGGCGACCTCCCTCTCCTGGGCGGTGCGCCTGTCCGAGCGCTACCCGACGGTCGAGGCGCGCGTCGCGGACACGCAGCTCACCGCGGAGGACGCCGTTCTCTCCGCGCTGCTGACCCGCGGGATCGCCCTGTCGTCCGCGCAGCGGATCGTCGCCGACGAGACGGAGACGATCGACGCGTCGATCTGGATGGCGTCGAGAGCGGGGATGACGGCCCGCATCCTGGATCCGCTCACCGGCGAGGTCGCCCCGGCCTGGACCGTGGCCGAGCACCTGCTCGACGAGATCGGCCCGGTGCTGGACGAGCAGGGCGATGCGGACACCGTGCGAGCGGGACTCGCCCGGATGCGGGCGGACGGCACCGGCGCGGCGCGGCAGCGCGCGGCGCACGGACGGGACGGCCTCCCCGCACTCCGACGGCTGCTGGCGGAAGGTACCGGGACATCGGCTGACTGACCGGCCCCTCGCGTCCGACCCCGGGAGTAGGGTCGGCCTGTGTCATCCTTCGCCCCGCTCCAGCGGCTCGTCATCGCGATCGCCGTGCTGGCCTCGTTCGTCACGTTCCTCGACGGAACGGTGGTGAACGTCGCGCTTCCCGCCATCAGTGAAGAGCTGGGCGGCGGGATCACCACGCAGCAGTGGGTGGTCGACGCGTACCTCATCACCCTCAGCGCGCTGATCCTGCTCGCCGGGTCTCTGTCCGACGCCTACGGCCGGGTCCTGGTGATGCGGATCGGGCTCATCGCCTTCGGCATCGCGTCGGTCGCGGTCGCCGCAGCGATCGATCCGCTCATGCTCATCGTGGCCCGCGGAGCGCAGGGAGCGGCCGGCGCCCTCCTCGTCCCGAGCTCCCTCGCCCTCATCACCGCGACCATGCGCGGCGACCTGCAGGCGAGGGCCATCGGCGTCTGGACCGCCTTCACCACGGCGGCCCAACTGGTCGGCCCCCTCCTCGGCGGGCTCTTCGTCGACTTCCTCTCCTGGCGCTTCGTGTTCCTCATCAACGTCCTCCCCATCGGAGTGACGCTGGTGCTGCTCGCCCGCCTGCACCTGCCGGAGCACCCTCGGGGCGTCCGGGTGGACTGGTGGAGCGGAGCACTGTGCGCGCTGGGCCTGGGCGCCATCGTGTTCGCCCTCATCGAGCAGCCGAACCTCGGGTGGGCCTCCCCCGCGATCTGGATCCCCGCCGTGGTCGGGGCCGCGCTCTTCGCCGTCTTCCTGTGGCGGCAGGGCCGCTCGGCCACGCCGCTCATGCCGCTCTGGCTGTTCCGGGTGCGCGACTTCGGGTGGGGCAACCTCGCCACGCTCTTCGTCTACGCCGCGCTCTCGCTCAACGGCTTCGTCGTCGGCGTCTACCTCCAGCAGGGGGCGGGACTCAGCGCGACGGCGGCGGGACTCGCGAGCCTGCCGATGACGATCCTGATGATCCTGCTGAGCTCCCGCGCCGGCGGGTGGGCGGGACGCTGGGGCCCGCGCATCTTCATGACCGTCGGACCGCTGATCATGGCCGTCGGAGCGCTCATGCTGCTGACCGTGAACACCGCCTTCGACTACTGGGCGCAGGTGCTCCCGGCCATGATCGTGATGGGGCTGGGCCTGTCGCTCACCGTCGCCCCACTGACGGCCGCGATCCTCGGGGCCATCGACGAGAACCACTCCGGCATCGCCTCCGCCGTGAACAACGCCGTCTCCCGCGTCGCGGGGCTGCTGGTCGTCGCGATGCTGTCGACCATCGTCGGCGGCTCCCTGGACCTCGACGGGTTCCACAACGCCGCCTGGGTCACCGCGGCGCTCCTCGTGCTCGGCGGCGTCGTGTCGTGGATCGGCATCCGCCGGAACCCCTCGGAGGCGGCGGCGCCGCCGGTCGACGCCCCCGCGCAGCCGACGCCTCAGCCGCGATGACCGCGCCGCGCTCTCGACGCGGTCGAAGAACGGCACGCGTGTCTCTGACGCCGGCGGCGTGCGTCGCGGTGGGGATCCTCGCTCTCGCCGGCTGCGCCGCCCCGACCGCCCTCCCTACGGAGGGAACGGGGTCATCGGGCGGCGTCGTGCTTCCTCCGGCCGGAGCCCTTCCGGATTACCAGCTCGGCGGCGCGTACGATCCGGCCGAGGGCGTGGGCATCGTCGGGCGAGACCGCAGCGCGGAGCCGGTCGCGGGACTCTACTCCGTCTGCTACGTCAACGGATTCCAGACCCAGCCGGGCGAGCTCGCCGAGTGGCCCGACGACCTCCTCCTGCATGACGGTGACGATGTGGTCTTCGACCCGGACTGGCCCGACGAGGCCCTTCTGGATACCGGCAGCGCAGCGCAGCGGTCCCGCATCGCGGAGATCGTGATCCCCTGGATCGAGGGCTGCGCGGACTCCGGCTTCCAGGCGGTCGAGTTCGACAACCTCGACTCCTTCTCACGCTCGCTCGGCCTCCTGACTCTGGACCACAACCTCGCGCTCGCAGAGCTCCTCGTCGACGCGGCGCACGGCGTCGGGCTCGCCGCCGGACAGAAGAACGCTGCCGAGCATGCGGAGGCCCTGAAGGAACGCGCGGGCTTCGACTTCGCCGTGACGGAGGAGTGCGCCGCGTACGCCGAGTGCGGCGCATACACCGCGGCCTACGGGCCGCACGTGATCGACATCGAGTACACCGACCAGCTCCCGCGGTCGTTCGCGGAGCTGTGCGCCGACCCGGACGCCCCGGCATCCCTCGTGCTCCGCGATCGCGACCTCGTCACGCCGGACGACGAGGACCACGTCTTCGCCGGGTGCCCCTGACGATCGACGGAGGCGCTTGCCTGCCGAGCGCCTCGGCGTCAAGTCCCTGGTGGCCCCCGTTCGCGCGGACGAGGATATCGGTGATCGACTCGATGGGAGCCCCTCCTCATGACCGTTTCCACCCTCGACCCCGATACCGCCGTCGCCTTCTCGCCGCGCGGTCCTCTGTCGGGCGCCGTCCTCGACGTCCTCACCGGTCGCGGCGAGGATGCCGCCGCCCTGCCCGACCTCGCCACCACAGCCGTCGCTGAGAGCAGCGATGTGGTCCGGGACGACGACATCCAGCTCGCCCTCTTCGTCCTCTATGCGTCCTCGTACGGCTCGCTGCCGCAGCTCGATGCGGCGCTGGAGTGGGAGGCCGGGGTGGTCACCGCGCGCCGGATCCTCGAGGACGCCTTCGAGGCCGCACTGCGCGAGACCGTGCCCGTGCCCGAGCTTCCGGAGCCGACAGTCGACGCCGTGGGGCGCGCCCTGTTCGCCCTCGCCGCTGCGGACACGGGCCCCAGCCTGTCGCGGCACATCGCCAGGAAGGCCACCCGCGAGCAGGCCGAGGAGTCGCTGATCCTCCGCTCCGTGTACACGCTGCGGGAGGCCGATCCGCACTCCTGGGCGATCCCACGGCTGACCGGACGCCCCAAGGCAGCGCTGGTGGAGATCCAGTCGGACGAGTACGGCGGCGGCCGACCGCAGCGGGTCCACGCGGAGCTTTACGCCCGCGCCCTTCGCGCCGCCGGACTCGACGACACATACGGCGCCTACGTCGACGACGCCCCCGCGATCACGCTCGCCTCGCACAACATGATGGGCCTGTTCGGCCTCAACCGCCGCCTCGTGGGCGCGATCGTGGGTCACCTCGCCGCCTACGAGATGACCTCGTCGATCCCATGCCGCTTCTACGCCGACGGCCTGCACCGGCTGGGGTTCGCCGACGATGTCGCCGCGTACTTCGAGGAGCACGTGGAGGCCGACGCGGTGCACGAGCAGATCGCCGCCCGCGACCTCGCGGGCAGCCTCGCCGAGGACCGTCCGGAGCTGCTCGCGGACATCCTGTTCGGCGCGGCCGCGTGCCTCACGGTCGACGGCTGGGCGGGTGCGCACACCCTCGACGCGTGGACCGAGGGCCGCTCGGCGCTGCGGGAGAGGACGACGGCATGACCGCCCGGGACGAGCCGGTCACCGTCACGGCGTACCCGGACGGCCCCCTCCTGGTGCGCGGAGAGATCGAGTTGCACGCGAGCGACGGCACGGTGATCGACCCGCGTCGACGCACGGTGGCCCTGTGCCGCTGCGGGCTCTCCGCGCTGAAGCCGTTCTGCGACGGCACACACAAGGCGGCCGGTTTCCGCACCGAGGACTGAGCGGGCGTCAGCCCTCCGGCCAGTAGTGACTATCCGGGACGGCGCGCGCACCGAAGATCGCCTGCCCGACCCGCACGCACGTCGCGCCCTCCTCGACGGCGATCTCGTAGTCCCCGGACATACCCATCGACAGGGCGCCGTCGCCGATGAGTTCGGGGTTCTCCTCACGTGCTCTGTCACGGAGGGTCCGCAGCATCGCGAAGCATTCCCGCACCCGGGCATCGTCCGGTGCGAGCAGCGCCAGCGTCATCAGGCCGCGCACACGGAGAGCACCGTACGAGGGCAACGCCTTCAGGAAGTCGAGAAGCTCCTCCGGCGGCATCCCGAACTTCGAATCCTCGGCCGAGGTGTTCACCTGCACGTACACATCGAGGCTGCGCCCCGCGGCCTGCAGGCGCCGGTCGAGAGCCTCGGCGACCCGCAGCCGGTCGAGCGCCTGGAACTCGGCGGCGAAGGAGGCGACATCCCTGGCCTTGTTCGTCTGCAGGTGGCCGATGACCACCCAGTCCACATCGAGGTCGGCCGTCTCCCGGTGCTTGCGCACGGCTTCCTGCACCTTGTTCTCGCCGAGTCGGCGCAGCCCGGCGTCGATGGCCACCCGCACCCGATCGGTCGGCACCGTCTTGCTCACCGGGAGCAGGTGCACCTCACCGGGGTCGCGTCCTGCGCGCTCCGCGGCGGCGTCGATGCGGGCGCGGACGTCGGCGACGTTGGCGCGGAAGTCCGCGGCGGTGAAGGCCGTCGGGTAGCGCTCGGCGCTCTCCCCCACACGCTCGATCTTTGACATAGGTCAAAATCTAACATAGCTTCGACACCACGTCGCGTACCCGCCGACACCCCCTTCACGAAGGAGCCCGCCCATGTCCGCACCCGGCCTGTTCTCGGACACCGCCCTGTCGACCCCGCGCCTGCGCACCGAGGTGCCAGGGCCGCAGAGCCGGGCGCTGCACGAGCGCCGGCAACGGATCGTCCCGCGCGGCGTCGGCAGCGTGCTCCCCGTCTACATCGAGCACGCCGACGGCCCCTGGGTCACCGACGTCGACGGCAACCGCTTCCTCGACCTCGGCAGCGGGATCGGCGTGACGACCATCGGCCACACCAATCTCGCAGCCGTCACCGCCGCGGCGGAGCAGCTCGACCGGGTCACGCACACGCTCTTCACCGTCACCCCCTACGAGGGCTACGTGCGCCTCGCCGAACTGCTCGCGGAAAAGGTCCCCGGCACCCACGAGACCCGCACAGCCTTCGCGAACTCCGGCGCCGAAGCCGTCGAGAACGCGGTCAAGATCGCCCGGAGGCACACGGGACGGCGCGCCGTCGCCGCCCTGGATCACGCGTTCCACGGGCGCACCAACCTCGCACTCGCGATGAACCACAAGGCGGCGCCGTACGGCACCGGGTTCGGTCCGTTCGCGCCCGATGTCCACCGCGTCCCCAACTCGTACCCCTACCGCGACGGCCTCGACGGCGAGGAAGCCGCCGCGCGCACGATCGCCCATCTCGAACAGCGGATCGGCGTCCACGACCTCGCGGCCGTCATCGCCGAGCCCATCCAGGGCGAGGGCGGCTTCGTCGTCCCGGCCGAGGGCTACCTCCCCGCCCTGCAGGAGTGGTGCACGGAGAACGGCGTGGTGTTCATCGCCGATGAGATCCAGACGGGCCTCGGGCGCACCGGGACGTGGTTCGCGAGCACACACTTCGACCTCGTGCCGGACCTCGTGCTCACGGCGAAGGGCATCGCCGGCGGGCTGCCCCTGGCCGGGGTGACCGGCCGCGCCGAGATCATGGACGCGCCCGACCCTGGCGGCCTCGGCGGCACATTCGGCGGCAACCCGGTCTCGATCGCCGCCGCCCTCGCAGTGTTCGACGAGCTCGAGCACGGGACCTTCTTCGCCGACGCCCGTCGGATAGGCGCCCACCTGTCCGCCCGACTCGAGGGTCTGCGCACTCGCCATGCGGTCATCGGCGACGTCCGCGGGATCGGCGCCATGCAGGCCTTCGAGCTGAGCACCCCCGGGACGACGCGACCGCTGGCCGGGGCCGCCTCCATGATCGCGGAGTTCGCCGCCCAGCGCGGCATCCTGCTGCTCACCGCCGGCAGCGACGGCAATGTGATCCGCTTCCTCCCCACTCTGACCACGACCGACGAGCAGCTCGACGTCGCCGTGGACGTGATCGACGAGGCCCTCAGCGCGCTCCGCTGAGCACGCGGAGGCACAGCGCCTCCCCGCTCCACCGCACGTGGGCGAGGTCGTGCACGACCAGGTCGGGGTCAGCCGCCCCGGAGCCTGCGCCCACCCCGACCACGAGGCCGGCACCGGCCGCTCGCGCCGCGCTGATCCCCGGCGGCGAGTCCTCGAAGACGACGCAGGCCCCCGGGTCCCGCCCGAGGAGCCGTGCGGCACGGACGTACGGGTCGGGCGCGGGCTTGCCTCTGTTCACGTCTTCGGCGGCGACCAGCACCGCCGGCGCCGGGATACCCGCTCCGCCCATCCGTGCGGTCGCGACAGCTCGGTTGCTGCTCGTCGCGACCGCCCACAGCTTCGGGGGCAGCGCAGTGAGCAGGGCAGCGGCCCCGGGGATCCCGGTCGTCGCCGGGGCGACGGCGAGCTCCCGGGCGAGGAGGTCGGCCGTCGCCTCGGCCGCCCGTTCCGGCCCCACGATCGCCGCGACCACCTCACTCGGCCGCATGCCATGAGGCGCGTCTCGCAGGAAGTCGAATCCCGGGGCGTGCCGGAGCGCCCAGGCGTCCCACGCGATCGCCGCCGAGGGGACGGAATCCACCAGCACGCCGTCGCAGTCGAACAGGACCCCCGTGGCGCGCACGATCACCTCGGCACCTCGAACCTCGTGTGCTATTTTTGGCATAGGTCAAATCTATCCGAGGAGAGTGCATGTCCGCGTCCCGCACGCCCCGGACGGCGAGCGCCGTCCGCCACGTCCCCTTCGAAGACCTCGGGATCCTCGCCCCGCTGCTGGCGGCGCGCGGCTACGAGACCACCCTGCTCGACGCCGGCATCGACGCGATCGACCCGGACGCCGTCGCTGGCACGGACCTGCTCCTCGTCCTCGGCGGACCGATCGGCGTGTACGACGAGGATCGGTATCCCTTCCTGCACTCCTCGAAGGCGGCTCTCGCGACCCGGCTCGCCACGGGCGGCGCCACGCTCGGCGTCTGTCTCGGCGCCCAGCTCCTGGCCGAGGCTCTGGGCGCAGAGGTACGCCCGACCGGGGCCGTCGAGATCGGCTACGGCCCGCTCGCACTCACCCCCGAGGGCCGGGAGTCCGTCCTCGCCCCTCTCGACGGCGAGCCCGTGCTGCACTGGCACGGCGACGAGTTCGCGATCCCCGCCGGGGCGCACTCCCTGGCGTACACGCCCGGCTTCCCCCATCAGGCCTTCGCCGTCGCGCGCACGCTCGGACTCCAGTTCCACCTGGAAGCCGACCACCGCGTCATCGAGCGCTGGCTCATCGGTCACGCGCACGAGCTCCATCACCACGGCATCGACCCGCGGACGATCCGGGAGCAGGCGCAGCGGCACGGCCCGCGGCTCGAGGCCCTCGCCATCCGTGTGCTGAGCGACTGGCTCGACGAGGTCGAGGCGTAGCGGGCGGGCAGGGGAAGAGGCCGGACCCCCAGCGAATCCGGCCTCTGCTCCCCTCGACCTCAGGCGGCGCGACGCAGCGGCACCGTCGGGAAGTCGATCGGCACGTCGAGCGCGATGTTCACGTAGTTCGTGAAGAGGTTCAGCGCGACCTGGCCGATGGTCTCGACGATCTGCTCGTCGTTCCAGCCGCGCGCGCGGAGAGCGTCGACGTCGGCCGAGGTCACCTGACCCCGCTCCTCGACGAGCTTGAGCGCGAAGGCCAGCAGAGCGGCCGTACGGGGGTCGTCGGAGTTGCCGGCCTGGGCCTCGGCGAGCGCCTCGGTCGTGAGGCCCGCCTTCTTGCCGAGCGCGGTGTGCGCCGCGAGGCAGTAGCCGCAGGAGTTGCGGTTCGCGACCGCGACCGCGATCTGCTCACCGAGGGCCGCGCCGAGCGTGCCCCCACCGTAGGCGCCGAAAGCGCTCCACATGCTGGTGAGCGCGGCGGGCGAGTTCGCGACCGCGCGGAACATGGCGGGGACGGCGCCGAAGGCGGAGCCGATCTGCTCCAGCTGCTCCTTGACGGGGCCGGTGGCGGTCTCACGGTCGACGAGAGGGACGTTGGGCATGGGGTGCTCCTTTGTGTTTCGGACGGGCCGGATTCGGCTTCCCCTCCAGTCTTGCTCGCCGCGCAGTACGATACGCATCATTTGGTCTTGCGTTCGTGACATATCGTCCAGAAGAATGGAAGCATGCCACCGCTCGACCGCCTCACCCCGCTGCTCGACCGCTTCCGGGTGCGCAGCCGCCTGTTCCACACCGGACCCCTGTGCGGGACCACGGTCTTCGCCGCGAGTGCGGGCCACGGCTTCCTCCACGTGCTGCGTCGCGGCGAGATGGAGGTGACGCACCAGCGCCCGGACGGCGGCATCGAGCGCGAGACGATCACCCGCCCGAGCCTGCTGTTCTTCCCGCGCCCGGTCGACCACACCTTCCTCAACGCCCCGACCGATGAATCCGACTTCGCCTGCGCGACGATCGACTTCGACGGCGGAGCCACGCACCCGCTCGTCCGCACCCTCCCCTCGGTGATCGTCCTGCCGCTCGACGAGGTGTCCACCCTCGCCCCCGCGCTGGACCTCCTGTTCGCCGAGGTCGACAACGTGCGCTGCGGTCGTCCGCTGCTGGCAGACCGGATGTTCGAGGTCGTGCTCATCCAGCTCCTGCGCTGGATGCTCGACCACTCCGGCGATCTCACTCTCCCGCCGGGGCTGCTGCCCGGCCTTGCGGACGAACGCCTCGCACCCGCCCTCGTGGCGATGCATGAGGCCCCCGGCGAGCCGTGGACGCTCGACACTCTCGCGCGGACCGCCGCGATGTCGCGCAGCGCCTTCGCGGCGCGCTTCAAGGAGGTCGTGGGCCGAGCGCCGGGCGACTACCTCACCGAGTGGCGTCTCACGATCGCCCAGGAACAGCTCCGTGCGGGGATGTCCGTGAGCGCTGTGGCCGCCGACCTCGGCTATGCGAGCGCCTCCGCCTTCTCCCGCGCGTTCGCCCAGCGGCTCGGTCGCTCTCCGCGGGCCTGGCTCGGCCTCGCCGCCTGAGCTCAGCCGCCGGCTGACATCACGGCAGCGACCCCGGTCACGATCCGGTCGAGGTCGCCGGCCGTGAGCGAAGGGTGCACGGGGAGGGAGAGCACCTCCTGCGCCGCCCGTTCGGTCTCCGGAAGCTCGTCGGCCGGCGCGAAGCGCGCCAGCGAGGGCAGCCGGTGGTTCGGGATCGGGTAGTAGACGCCGGAGCCCACCCCGTGTTCGTCGCGGAGTGCGTCGCGCACCCGGTCGCGCTCCCCCGCGGCGACCCGCACCGTGTACTGGTGGTAGACGTGCTCGGCGCCCTCCGCGACCGCAGGCACGGTGAGCCCGTCGATGCCGGCGAGCGCGGCGTCGAGGAATGCGGCGTTCTCCTGGCGCTGGCGGGTCCAGGCGGCGACCCGCCCGAGCTGCACCCGACCGACCGCGGCGTGCACCTCGCTCATCCGGTTGTTGTAGCCGACGAGCTCGTTCGCGTACTGGGTCTCCATACCCTGGTTGCGCAGCAGTCGGACCCGGCGCGCGACCTGCTCATCGACGCACGAGACCATGCCGCCCTCGATCGCTGTCATGTTCTTCGTCGGGTAGAGGCTGAACATGCCGAACCTGCCGATGGTCCCGGCCGGCCGGCCTCGCCAGGCGGCACCGTGGGCCTGCGCGGCGTCCTCGTAGATGTCCAGGCCATGGTCCCTGGCGACCTCCTCGATGTCGTCCACGAGGAACGGATGCCCGTACAGGTGCACCGGCATGATGCCTTTCGTGCGGGCGGTGACGGCGCCACGGACCCGCGCCGGATCCAGCGTGAAGTGCCTCGGCTCGATGTCGACGAACACCGGCGTCGCGCCGGCCAGGACCACGGAGTTCGCGACCGCCGCGAAGGTGAAGGACGGCACGATCACCTCGTCGCCCGGGCCGACACCGAAAGCGAGCAGGCCCAGGAGCTGACCGCTCGTCCCCGAGTTCACCGCGACGGTGGTGCGGCCTCCCACGAAGTGCATCGCGAACTCGCGCTCGAACGCCGCCACCTCGGGGCCCTGGGCGAGCATGCCGCTGCGGAGCACGCGTTCGACGGCTGCCACCTCGTCGTCGCCGATGAGCGGCGCGGCGGCCGGGATGAAGTCCTTCTGCATGGGTATGTCCTTCGTCGGGAACGGCTCGGCGCGAGCCGGATCGGAGGTGGAGGCAGGAATCGAACCTGCGTGCACGGTCTTGCGGACCGCGACCTGGCCACTCGGTCACTCCACCGGGTCAGATGTCCTCACGCGCCCGGCGGCGAGTACCCCTGCAGGAAGCGGCCGAAGCGCTGCACCGCATCGATCAGCGTGTCGGTCTCGGGCAGGAAGGCGAGGCGCACGTGATCGGTGTCGGCGCCGTTGAAGGCGCGGCCGTGCACCAGCAGGATGTGCTCCGCGTCGAGGAAGTCGAGCACCAGACGCTCGTCGTCACGGATGCCGAACACCTCAGGGTCGAGGCGCGGGAAGAGGTAGAGCCCGCCACCCGCCTCCTGCACGTCGACGCCGGGGATGGCTCGGAGCGCAGCCGTGGCGGCGTCGCGCTGCATTGTCAGCCGCCCCTCGGCCGAGACGAGCGCGTCGAGCGATGCGTCGCGACCCAGGGCCGCCGTGATCGCGTGCTGTGCCGGCACGGACGCGCACATCCGCATCGAGGCGAGCAGCCGCAGACCGGAGAGGAAGGGATCGTCCGCAGCGAACCCGGTCGTCAACGCCCAGGCCGCCCTGTAGCCGGCGACGCGGTGGGTCTTCGACAGGCCGGCGAAGGTGACGCAGGGCACGTCAGGGGCGACCTGCGCCGTGGAGACGTGCGTGAATCCGGGGTAGACGACGCGGTCGTAGATCTCGTCCGACAGCAGCAGCAGACCATGGCGACGGGCGAGCTCCGCCACGCCCTCCAAGGTCTCCCGCGGGTAGACCGCGCCGGTGGGGTTGTTCGGGTTGATGATGACGATGGCCACGGTCCGTGGGCCGATCGCCGCCGCCATGGCCTCGAGATCCGGGAGCCACCCGGCCTCCTCCGCGCAGCGGTAGTGCACGGGCTCACCCCCGGCGAGGACCGTCGATGCGGTCCACAGCGGATAGTCGGGACTCGGGATGAGGACCTCGTCGCCCGGCTCCAGCAGCGCCTGCAACGTGAGACCCACCAGCTCGGACACGCCGTTGCCGACGGCCACCGCCTCGATCCCGAGGGACGGGAACCCGGCCCGGCGCGAGTAGTGCACGCGGATCGCCTCCCTCGTCTCCGGAAGGCCCGGTGATTCCGAGTACCCATGGGCGTGCGGAAGAGCCTCGCGCAGGGCCTCCACGATGACCGGCGGCGCCTCGAAACCGAACGGGGCCGGGTTGCCGATGTTCAGGCGGAGGATCTGCTCGCCGCGGGCTTCCAACTCGGCCGCACGCTCGGCCACCGGACCCCGCAGGTCGTAGAGCACGCCGTCCAGGCGCGATGATCGGCCGATCCGGAACGGGGCCCTGGCCGTCATTCGTCCCCCTCGGCCTCGGCCGGACCGGAAGCGGCGGCGATGTCGTCGGCCAGTCGTCGCAGGTCGGCGTCGTCGAGGTCGTGCACCGTCAGACGCAGATGGTGGCCGCCGGTCGAGCCGTCCTCCAGCGCGAACTCGGACCCCGGTCGAACGAGCCATCCGCGGTGCGCGAGCCGCTCGGCGACGACCGCGGCCTCCTCGCGGACATCGACCCACGCATTCAGACCGCTCTCCGCGGTGACGGCCGATCCACGGGCGGAGACGAGCGCGGCGAAGGACCTGTTGCGCGCGGCGTATCGGGCCCCCGCCTCCGCGATGAGCCGGTGCACGTCTTCGTCACGGAGCATGGTCGCGGCGAGCTGCTGCATGACGTGGCTCACCCACATCGTGCCGGGGCTGAGCCGGAGGGCGAGGCGCTCGGCGGTGACGGGGTCGGACGCGGTGAGGGCCAGCCGCATGTCGGGTCCGAGGAACTTGGACACCGACCGCACGAGAGCCCACCGTTCGTGGCCCGGTCCGATGACGGTGGCGTACGGAGTCGGGGCGAGCAGCGAGAAGTGGTCGTCCTCGATCACCAGGACGTGGGGGTGCGGAGCGAGCATCTCGCGCAGCGCCGCGGCACGCGCGGGACTGATGCTGACCCCGGTGGGATTGTGCGCGCGGGGCGTGCAGACGATCGCGCGCACACCGCTCTCCAGAGCGTCACGCACGCCCTCCACGGTCATGCCCTCGTCGTCGACGGGTATCGCGACGGGCGTGTACCCCGCCAGACGCGCGGTCTGGATGCTCGAGAGGAAGCACGGATCCTCGAGACCCACCCGGTCGCCGTGAACGAGCGTCTGAGCGAGCAGGCGCTCCACCGCGTCGACCGCCCCGGCGGTGACCGAAAGGCGGAAGGGGCGAGGCTGGTCCTCCGCGATCCATCGGGTCGCCCACTCGGCGAGACCGGCATCGATCACCGACTCGCCGTAGAGGACGGGGCTCGGGTGCACGGCTGCGAGAGCGGCGGCGAGGTCGGGAAGGAGGGCCGCCTGAGGGTTGCCGTTGGCGATGTCGCGGAGCGCGGTTCCGGGCGTGAAGCCCTCATCCGGCGTGGCGGCGGGTCCGAGCACGGTCGTCCCTGTGCGCCCGCCGGTGGTCGCGATACGGGCGGTGACGAGTGCGCGGTAGGCGGCGAGCACAGTGTTGCGATTGACGCCGAGCCGCTCGGCCAGCGTGCGGACCGGCGGCAAGCGGTCCCCGGCGACGAGCGTCCCCCGTTCGACGAGGTCGCGCACGCTCTCCGAGATCTCCGCGGCGGTGACGCCGCTGATCCCGTCGGTCTCGTCGTCTCTGCTCTCCGCCGCTGCCATGACTCGACGGTAGGGGAGATTTTGACCTATGTCAAAATCTCCCCGGGGATCAGGGGCGGTCGTCGACCTCCACGCCGTCCTCGATCTCCTCAGGCTCCAGGTCGGTCACGTCGACCTCGGGCGCGTCGCCCTCCCCGTTGTTCGCGGTCGGGGGCTCGCCGTGGAATCCGGTCGTCTCGTCCTGTCGCGGATCGGTCATGATGCCTCCTCGGTTGATGGGACTCCATGATCGGCCCGCCGCGCTGCCGGAGCGAGCACCTTGACAACGCCGCCTCCGGTGGCCCGGCTCCCGATGCACGCAGGCGGAGCCCAGGTACACCGGTTACCGTTCAGGAGCGGTCGGTCCCCACGGATCTCCTCCCGCATCCCGCACGATCACCGCGATCCCCCGACAGAGGACACGATGACCCCCGGCACTCTCCCCCTCGCCGCTTCCGCCCCCGGCTACGACGGATTCATCGGCTGGGTGCTCAGCCTGATCGAGACCCTGGGCGAGGTCGGCGTCGGCCTCGCCGTGCTCATCGAGACGTTCGTCCCGCCGATCCCCTCGGAGGCGATCCTCCCGGCGGCGGGATTCCTTGCCTACGACGGGCGGATGAACGCCTGGGGCGCCTGGGCCGCGGCCACCATCGGCGGACTCGTCGGTGCATGGATCTGGTATGCACTCGGCGCGGCCGTGGGCCGGGACCGCACACGGCGCATCGTCGGACGCATCCCCCTTCTCGACCACGACGACTTCGACAAGGCCGAGGCGTTCTTCGCGCGCTGGGGCGGCGGTGCCGTGCTGTTCGGTCGCTGCGTGCCCCTCGTGCGCTCGTTCATCTCGATCCCGGCCGGCATCGAGCGCATGGCGCTGTGGAAGTTCACGCTGTACACGCTGGTCGGCTCGGCGGTCTGGAACGGCATCTGGATCGGCCTGGGCTTCGCCTTCGGCCCCGCCATCCGGCCGATCCTCGAGCAGTGGAGCGGCGTGATCTCCGATGTGGTCGTCGGCGTGCTCATCCTGCTGCTTCTGGTGTTCATCGCGCTGCGCATCCGCCGCCGCATGCGCGAAGCCGCGGCACGGCGGGCAGAGGACAACGGTCAGGCCTGAGGCCCCTCCCCCGCGCGGCTTCGTGTCACGAGGTGTCAGCCGGCGGCGTCGGCCGCGACGATGTCGCCGAGCTTCCAGGACCGATCGAAGTACGGCTGCAGCGGCCCGTAGAAACGGAAGTAGCTGAACCAGTGCCGCCCCGGAATCGTCTGCACCCAGTTCGAGCGTCCCTCCGTCGGCGGTTCCGGGCCGAACCACAGATCGACGGAGCCGTCCTCGTTGTATCGGAGGTCCTCATCGCGCGACCCGCGGTCGCCGCGCTGCTGCTCGTTGTCGATGAGGCAGCGGGTGTCGGCGTCGTACACCGTCGCAGACCAGAACAGCTTCGCCGGCACGTCCGCCGGCACGTGCAGGCGATAGGTGCGGGCACCGTCGAGCCACTCTCCGTCGGCATCGGTGTAGGCACCGAGGTAGGCCTGCCCGACACCGGGAGTGGTGCTCTTCATCGCCTCCGAGAAGCTGACAGCCTCGTAGAACCATGAGGCCCTCTCGAGGAGCTCGTCATAGCCGTCGCCCCGCTGCGCGGAGTTGTCCAGGACGATCGCCTGCTCCCACACACGGTCGGGCCAGTAGCTCCCCTGCGCGAAGCGCTTCGCGAACGTGTTCGCCTGCGCCATCAGCTCACCCGCTTCGGCGCCGCGCTCCAGGATGCGGGTGAGACGGTCGTCCGGCGCGAAGGGCTCCCCGACGCGGGTGAGACGGTCGTCCGGCGCGAAGGGCTCCCCGACGCGGATGCCGAGCTGCCGCAGCATCGCGAGATAGAAGCGATCGCGTTCGTCGACGACCTCCGACTGGTAGATGCGGTGCAGAAGACGCCAGTAGTCCATGCCGCGCGGCTGATCGCCGCTCCACGGCCGACCGTCCGGAGAGATGATGCGCGTCGGTGCGGGGTCCTCCCGATCGCGGTACGGGTAGATCCGTACGGCGCGCACGAGGGCATCGGCGCGCTCCGGATCAGGGTCGAGCGTGCGGAAGCCGAACATGATGTTGACCCCGGAGGACTGCAGGATCCGGAACTCGGCCGTGATGTCTGCGGGGACGGTCGCCCCGGGCGCGACGATCACGTACTTGCCGCCGCGCCCCTGGTCCGGCCCCATCTCCCCCATCGCCCCGACCTCCCGCTGCCAGAAGTCGGAGACGCCGCCGGCCGTGTGCCCCGGGGGCAGGTCGATGACCAGCGGTCCGGTCTCGGCGAGGTCGAAGAAGTTCAGGATGTACGGCGTCGTGGCATTCGCCGTGATGAGGCCGAGGCGGTCGCGATACGTCAGGTATCGGACGAGATCACTGCTCGTCGCACCGAAGACCTCCTCGTGCTGAGACTTCCACTGCGCGTAGGAGACGAGCGGAAGAGCCCAGAGGTAGGCCTGGCAGGCGAACTGGAAGTCCAGCTCGTCGAAGATCGCGGGGATCGACTCCCGCGCCGGCAGCTCGCCGTCCTTCCGTACCCCGTCGAGTCCGCTCGCTCCGGTCATATCCGTCCCCCTCTGTCAGCGCGCTCCCGTACTGCGCGAATCGGCTCCGCCTGAACCCCGACAGTAGTGGGGCGGACGAGCACGCGGAAGAGGTGTGATGTCGGCGGGGCGGGGCACGATGGTGGCATGACGGACGGCTACGACCCCGCGTTCCTCGGCATCCCGCTGCCGCTGCCCGTGCCCCCGATGCCGGTGCGCGCGCTCCCTGCGCCCCGGTTCACGGTGCTGCTCGATCCGGAACGGCGCCTCGCCGCGGTGACGGGCGTGACCATCGATGGCGCCCGCCTGCGGGATCTCCCGCGCACGGGTGAGTGGCGCCTCGACCCCCGGGTGCCCGCGGAGGAACAGGCGGGGTCCGCCGTCTACGCCCGGAACGACCTCGACCGCGGACACCTCGTCCGTCGCCGCGACCCGGGCTGGGGGGAGCTCGACGAGGCCCGCGCCGCTGCGGAAGCCACCTTCACCTACCCCAACGCGGCCCCGCAGGCGGCCGCCTTCAACCAGTCGAAGGACCTCTGGCTCGGGTTGGAGGACCACGTGCTGGCGTATGCCGAGGCGACCGCGCAGCGCCTGTCGGTGTTCACGGCCCCGGTGCTCGCGGACGCCGACCCGCCGTACCGCGGCATCCGCGTGCCCCTGCAGTACTGGAAGATCGTGGCGTGGCGCTCCGAGGACCGACTCGCGGCCGCCGCATTCATCCTCGACCAGACCGAGCTCGTGGACACGCGGGAGGGCGTCTTCGCCGTCGCGAGTCTCGGGGCCTTCCGCACGTTCCAAGTACCGGTCGCCGAGGTGACCGCCCTCACCGGAGTCGACCTCGGCCCCCTTCCCGACGCCGATGTGCTCCCCCGGCGCGGACTCCGCGAGACGGCATGGCGCCCGCTGCACACCGCCGACGACATCGTCCTGTGACAGCGGGCACCCCGCGTCACTCGCCGGCGCGCACGCCCTCGAGCGACGGGTAGTCGATGTACCCCTCGGCGGTCGAGCCGTAGAACAGCTCGGGGCGGGGCTCGTTCAGCTCGGCCCCGGTCCGCCACCGCTCCACGAGGTCGGGGTTGGCGATGACGGGACGCCCGGCCGCGACCGCGTCGGCCCAGTCCTCCGCGACCAGTTCCTCGGCCGCGGCTCGGGTGGTCTCGACGCCGAAGCCGGTGTTGACGATGAACGGAGCGCCCGCCGCTCGGCGGATGGCCTGCACGAGTTCTCCGGCCGGCTCGGGGTGCAGCACATCGACGAAGGCCAGCCCCCGAGGTGCGAGTCCTTCGGCCAGCGCGGTGTAGGTCGCGAGCACGTCGGCGGGGTCGTCCTCGATGACGCCCTGGATGCCGTGGGCCGGTGAGAGGCGGATTCCGGTGCGGTCGGCACCCACGGCTGCTGCGACCGCCGTGGTCACCTCGACCGCGAAGCGCGCACGGTTCTCCGGCGAGCCGCCGTACCGGTCGTCGCGGACGTTGGACACCGGGGACAGGAACTCGTGGACGAGGTAGCCGTTGGCACCGTGCACCTCGACGCCGTCGAAGCCGGCCGCGATCGCGTTACGCGCGGCCTGGACGAACTGCTCGACGACCACGGGGATCTCGTCCAGGGTGAGGGCATGCGCGACGGGCAGATCGGCCTTGCCCTTGAGGGTCCGCGTCTGCCCGGGGGCCGCCAGAGCACTCGGCGCGACGACGCGGGGCTCGCCGGAGATGTCCGGGTGGCCTACACGGCCGCCGTGCATGAGCTGCATGACGATGGTGCCGCCCTCGGCGTGCACGGCGTCGGCCACGCGGCGCCATCCCTCGATCTGCGCGGGGGTCACGATGCCCGGCTGCCCGGGGTATGACTTGCCTTCGAGGACCGGCCAGACCCCCTCCGAGATGATGAGTCCCTGCCCGGCCCGCTGGCGGTAGTACTCCTCGATGATCGCGGTCGGCACGCCCTCCGCGTCCGCACGGGTGCGGGTGAGCGGCGCCATGACGACGCGGTTGGACAGGTGCAGCGAGCCGAAGTCGGCGGAGTCGTAGAGAGTCACAGTGGGGCCAAGGCGTCCGACCGCCACTGTATTCCCGTGAATCGATGACGTATTCCGGTGTATCAACCGCCCAGATCGGCGACGAGGTTCGCGAAGTGGTCGAGGTCGGCGGCGGTCCAGCCGCGCAGGCGCTCGCCGATGCGCCCCTCATACCGGGAGCGGGCGAGAGCCACGCGCTCCTCGGCCAGCGGGGTCGCCACCAGCACCCGGGCGCGACCGTCCTCGGGATCGGGGATGCTCTCGACGAGCCCGAGCTGCTCGAGCTGACGCACCTGCCGGCTCACCGCGGACTTGTCCGTCTGCAGGCGCTCGATGAGTGCTCCCGCCGAGGTCGCCCGTCCGGCGAGGATCGAGGTCAGCACCTGGTAGCCCAGCGGCTGGAGATCCGGATGCACGGTGACCGCGGCCTCGCGCCACCCGACGCGGATGCGGGCGAACAGCCGGCCGAGCTCGTGCTCGACGCGGGCGACCGCCTGGTCGAGGTCGTCGATCGGAGCGCCGTCGGCGGGTTCGTCGGACGGGGCGCTCATATCGCCAGTGTACGGCGAAGCCCCGCGACCGGATGCGGTCGCGGGGCTGTGCTCAGACCTCGGCGAGGAGCCGGAACACCTTGGATGCGGCGTCGATCTCCGCGGGCGTGAGCTCATCGATGACAGCGCGGAGTCGGCTGCCGTACTCCCGGCGGACATCGGTGAGCGCGGTGCACGCGGCCGGTGTCGCGGTGAGCACCCGGAGCCGGCCGTCGCGCTCATCCGGCACCGAGGCGATCAGCCCGAGCTCCTCCAGCATCCGCACCTGGCGGCTGACGACGGACTTGTCCATCTCGAAGCGCTCGGCGAGCTCATGCGCGCTGGCCGAGCCCGCCCGGTCGATGAAGGTGAGCAGCTTGTACCCCGCCACCTGCAGCTCCGGGTGGACCCGGGACGCCGATTCCTTCCACAGCGACCGGGTCCGCGCGAAGATGAGGTTGAGATGCGCCTGGAGGTCGCTGAGGGCGGTATCGACGTCGGGCGTGCCGACCGCCTCGGACGCGCTCATGTCAGCGCTCCTGCTTCCGATCGTCGCGCTCGAGCACGCTCACGGACCCCGTGGTGGTCGCCGGTTCGGCCTGCCCGGTGCGGATCGTCCCGGTCGAGAGGCTCGCGCCGACCTCGGCCTCGGAGACCTCGATGACGGACTCCTCGGCCTGCTCGCGCAGCTGCTCCGCGGCGTTCTTGGTGGACAGCGGCTTGTTCTTGATGAACGCGATCGCGATGATCGCGATGACCGCCAGCGGGATGGCGAGGATGAACGCGTCCGCGATGCCGTGCCCGTAGGCGCTCTCGACGATCGTGCGGATCGTGTCGGGCAGCTCGCCCACCTTCGGCACGTCGCCGGAACCCAGGCGCTCCAGGGCGCTGATCTCGTCGGGCGTGGTCGGGACGAAGCCCTTCAGACCGTCCTTCATGAAGTCGGCGACGCTCGTGGAGAGCAGCGACCCCATGACGGTCACACCGATGGTGCCGGCGATCGTACGGAAGAAGTTGACGTTCGACGAGGCCGCGCCCAGCTGCTGCGGAGCCGTGTCGTTCTGCACGATCAGGGTCAGGTTCTGCATGACCATGCCGAGCCCGGCACCGAGGACGAACATGTAGACAGCGACCAGCGGGAACGGGGTGTCGTAGCGCAGCGTCGCCATCAGGCTCACGCCGATCGTGGCGAGGATCGAGCCGGTGACCATCCAGCTCTTCCACTTGCCGAAGCGGCTGACGAGCTGGCCGATGATGATCGACGCGCCCATCTGACCGATGATCATCGGGATGGTCATCAGGCCCGACTCGGTGGGCGTCGCGCCCCGGGCCAGCTGGAAGTACTGCGCGAGGAAGACCGAGGTCGCGAACATCGAGACGCCGATCGCGATCGAGGCGATGACCGACAGCGTGAAGGTGCGGTTGCGGAACAGCGTCATCGGGACGATCGGCTCCTTGACGAAGAACTCGACCACGATGAAGGCGGCGATCGCGACGACCGCGGTCACGATGAGCGCGATGCTCGTCCCGGAGTCCCAGTCGAACTGGTTGCCACCCATGGACACCCAGATGAGGAGCGTCGAGACGCCGACGGCGAGCAGGACGATGCCGAAGTAGTCGATCGAGACCTTCGTGCCGCGCTGCGGCTTGGGCAGGTGCAGCGTGAACTGCAGCAGCACGAGGGCGAGGATGGCGAACGGGACGCCGACGAAGAAGTTCGAGCGCCAGCCCCACACGTCGGTGAGGAGTCCGCCCAGCAGCGGCCCGCCGATCGTGCCGAGGGCCACGATGCCGCCGACGACGCCCATGTACTTGCCGCGCTCACGCGGCGAGATGATGAGGGCCACCGCGATCATGACGAGCGACATGAGACCGCCGACGCCGATGCCCTGCACGACGCGGACAGCGATGAGCATGTTCGTATCGGTCGAGAATCCGGCGATCACGGTGCCGACCGTGAAGAGGATGAGCGAGATCTGGACGAGCACCTTGCGGTCGACCAGGTCGGCGAGCTTGCCCCAGATCGGGGTGGAGACGGCGGTGGCGAGAAGGCTCGCGGTGATGACCCAGGTGTACTGCGACTGCGTGCCGCCGAGGTCGGCGATGATGACCGGCATCGAGGTCGAGACGACCGTGCCGGAGAGCACGGCGACGAACATGCCGACGATGAGGCCGGAGATCGCGGTGAAGACCTCGCGGGCCGAGCGCGTGGTCTCGGAAGAGGATGAGGTGTGTGTCACGGGGGAATGCTCCTGCATAGAAAGTTGATCGAGATCAACCATACGCCGATAGTTGCGGTTTCGCAACTATCGGCGGCTACCGCACTCGGCGGCCGGGGTCAAGGACGTCGCCGGGGTGGGCGGGACGGACGACCCTGACCGCATGACCTCCGGAGCCATGCCCCGCCCCGACCGGCGCCTGCTGCTGTCGGGCTTCCTGTTCGGCTGCGGGATCGCCGCCTCGATGATCGACCTCTTCGTCTTCCACCTGGTGCTGCACTGGCACCACTTCTACGATCTGTCGACCTCTGACGTGGCCCTCGTCTCGGACGGGTTCTTCCATGCGTTCGGCTGGTTCATCACGATCCTCGGCGCCTTCCTCCTCGCCGACGTCCGCCGTCGTGGCCCCGTGCGATGGACGCGCTGGACGGGCGCGGTGATCACCGGGGTCGGGTTCTTCCAGCTCTTCGACGGCGTGGTCGATCACAAGCTCCTCGGGATCCACCAGATCCGCTACGGCGTCGACCTCGTGCTCTACGACACCGTCTGGATCGTGTCGGCCGTCCTGTTGCTCACTGCAGGGATCCTCGTGGTGTGGCGGACCCGCCCGGGCCCGGCGCGGTGACGGCCATGCGCGAGGGTCACGACGGACACCACGGACCGCCCGAGACGCCGGGCATCGACACCGACGCCGTCGGAGGCGGGATCGATCTGCTCGCACCGGTCGCGCTCGTCGCCCTCGTCGCCGCGGCCGTTCTGTATCTCGTCGGGTTGCGGCGGACCCGGAACCGCAGCCCCTGGCCCCGGCCGCGGACGGCGGCCTGGATGGCGGGTCTGCTCTGCGCCGGAGTCGGCATGGTCGGACCGTTCGCCGCCCTGGCCCACAGCAGCTTCCCGGTGCACATGGCCGGGCACGTGCTCGTGGGGATGCTGGCGCCACTCCTCCTCGTGCTCGGGCAGCCGGTCACGCTGGCCCTGCGCGCCCTCCCCGTCCCGCGGGCGCGCACTCTGTCCCGAGTGCTGCGCAGCGGCCCGATCCGGGTGCTCACGCATCCGGTGGTCGCCGGCGCCCTCAATGTCGGCGGTCTCTGGCTCCTCTACGCCACACCGCTGTTCCCCCTGATGCACGCCTCACCGTGGCTGCATGCCGCCGTGCATCTTCACGTGCTGCTGACCGGATACCTGTTCGCGGCGAGCATCGTGGGGCTCGATCCGGATCCGCACCGCGCGTCTGTCACCGTGCGGGCCGGGGTCCTCATCGTCTTCGTCGCCGCACACTCGATCCTCGCCAAGTGGCTGTGGGCCCACCCGCCCGCCGGCGTCGACGTCGGGGACGCTCGGATCGGGGCGGAGCTGATGTTCTACGCCGGTGACGCGGTGGACGTGCTGCTCATCGTGCTGCTGCTCCGACAGTGGTTCGTGGCGACGCGACCGCGGGATTTGGCTCAGCCGCAGAACGAGGAGAGCCCGTCGTGGAGGCGTTCGATCGCCTCGACGGTCTCCGGAGCCTGAAGGTCGGTCATGCCGCCGAGCTGATCGGCGCCGGAGCGGATGAGGTCGCCTAGCTGTCCGTCCATGCCGTCGGCGACGCGGTCGAGCGTGGCGACGAGGTCGTCGCGGGCGGCGTCGGGCTGCTCCGCGGACACGTCGCCCTGCGCGAGCAGCGCCTGGTACTGGGCGTATGCGTCATCGATCGTCGCGCAGGTCTCCGCGACCGGGACTCCGAACGCGTCTCCGGCAGCCTGAGTGACCTGGGCGCACCCGGCCAGAAGACCGGCGGCGAGCAGCAGGGGGACGATGGCGATTCGGCGCATGACCCGAGGGTAGCCGCGCCGCCTGGGGCGCGGCTGACCCTCGGGCGGTGCGGCGGTCAGCCGCCGGACGGGTTCTCGAGGGGCTTGCCCTCGTCGTCCGTCGTCTCGCGCTCGAGCACGTCGTCGGTGCTCTCGCCGCTGTCGTCGGGAGCGCCGCCGGAGGCCGTGTCGGCTTCCTCGTCGGCGCCGGGAGTGCCCTGCGTGTTCTGGGGGTCGCTCATGCTCTCCTCCTCTGTTCGTTCCGACGACCGTATGCGCGCCGGCCCCGGTGACGCAGGGGGTTGACCGGGGACACGGCGACGGCCACACTGCCGATGCGCCGGGGCGTCATCCCTGCGTCCAGAGCCGTTCGATCGGTACCGTCCGTCCGAGAATGCGCTCGGCCGCGCGATGCCCGGAGAACACGGCCGCCGGCACGGTCGCCGGGTCGTCGGTCCAGGTGGCTTCGCCCGCCAGGTGCAGCACGCCGCCGACCGGGGTGGCGAGGTCGTCGTGATCCGCGGTGGTCGACCCGACCGTCATGTACGCGTACGACCCGTGCGCGAACGGATCGTCCTGCCAGGCCGTACGATGCAGGCCGATCGGATCCGGGATCCCGTCCCCGTACAGCCGGCGGAGCTGGACCATGATCGAGGCGTGCACCTGGTCGTCGCTCCAGTCCCTCGTCGCCACGGCCGCGGGCCCGGCGGCGAAGGTGAGCAGGAGCGGCTCGTCGTGCAGCGCCGTGAGGTCGTACCAGGAGTGCCACCACCGTGCCTCGGGCCCCTGCTGCCGGAACGCGTAGACCCCGTCTTGCCAGAACCGGGTGGGGAACCGCAGGAAGACCTTCTCGAAGGCGTTCATGCGCAGCCGTCCCAATGCCTCGGCGTTGACGGGCGGCAGCGGAGGGACGATCTCCATGGTCCCGGACTGCAGCACGCCGACCGGGACCGTGACGACCGTCGTATCGCCGGAGAAGTCCCCGCGCGAGGTCCGCGCCCAGACGCCGTCCTCGCTCCAGTCGACGCGGGTGACGATGTGCTCCAGCCGGACGTCCAGCCCTTCGGCGAGGCGCTCCGGGAGCACCCCGTACCCGTCCGGGAACACGACCTCGTCGCCCTCGATCGCGTCGTCGTCGAGGCCATGCGCGGCGAGGTCCTCGATCCACGCCCCGTACTGCTCCTCGGCGCGATGCTCCAGGTATTCACGCACTCGCTGTGCGCGGTCCGCGCTCCACTGCCGGCGTGAGAGCACCTGGTCCGTGACGTCGCGGTAGGAGGCCTCGGGGCCGGAGGCGGCGATGACAGCCGGCAGCGCCTCGTCCACCGCGTGGACATCCGCGGCGAAGGCGCGCGCCTCCTCCGCCGAGAGCGGGCGACCGTCGGGACCGTGATACGCGATCGGCCGGCTGTCCACCTGGAACCCGCCGACGGTGAACTCCACGGTCCGCATGCCGAAGGCCTCGGCGGCGGCAGCCACCGGACTGCCGTCGACACCGTGGATCCACGAGGCGCCGAGATCGACGATGCCGTCGGTCCGGTCCGTATGCACCCGGCCGCCGACCCGGTCGCGCGCTTCGAGCACCACGACCGTCCGCCCCTCGCCCTGTAGCAGCCGCGCAGCGGTCAAGCCCGCTATGCCCGCGCCCACGATCACCGTGTCGACCTGCTCCATGCGCCCCTCCTCGCAGCCCCGCCGCACGGAGCCGTGCCCCGACGATAGCCCAGGCGGGCGGGCATCGACAGGGTGGCGGGGCCTCTGCGTCAGGCGGCGTGCTGGATGACCCCGAGCAGGGTCCCGTCAGGGTCGAAGAACTTCAGGAAGAGAGCGAAGCCGCCGTCGTCGAAGCTCACGATATCGACGCCCTCTGCCGCGAACCGCTCCGCGAGGGCGTGGATCTCGGTCGTGCGCAGGAAGAAGATCGGCCGCTCCTCCCCCGCCACCGTCAGCTTCATCGGCGCGTGCCCCGGCGCTTCCCAGAGCATGAGGTCCGGGCCCCCCTCGGCCCGGAGCATGGCGCTCGTGCCGTAGTCGGTGAGGACGCGGAAGCCGAGCAGGCGCTGGTACCACGCGATGGACGCGGCCAGATCGGCGACGGGCAGCTGGATGTGGTCGAGTCCGGTGAGGACGGATGCCATGTGGGAAACCCTCCGTGGTCGTGTCCGTTCACCGTAGCGCCACCCACCGACCACACCGCCGACCGGATGACAACCCCCTGGGCGCTGCAGGCGGAACAGCGCACCCTGGGTCCATGAGCCACCACCCCGATGACATCAAGCAGCCCCTGGACCACCTCCCCCCGGCGGATGAGCGGGACAAGGCCGTCGAGATCGACGAGCCGCACTATCCGACGTCCGGCGCACCCGCCGACAGCCCGGACGTGACGCCGGAGACGGCGGCAGAGCCGGACAAGCCGAACCGCCACGGCGTGGACAAGCTCCCGCCCACGTCGCGCTGACCCGTTCCGCCCGTTCCTCAACTATTGTTGAGGTCTACGGAAGGGCGGCGGATGGAACCCGACGATCTCCTCCCGATCGGAGAGGTCACCCGACGCACGGGCGTCGCCCCCTCCGCGCTGCACTTCTACGAGCAGCTCGGTCTCATCGCCTCGACGCGCACGCCCGGCAACCAGCGGCGCTATCGCCGACACATGCTGCGCCGGATCTCCATCATCGTCGTGGCCAAGCGCATCGGCATTCCGCTCAGCGAGGTGCAGGAGCTCTTCCAGACCCTGCCCGTGGACGCGCCGCCCTCGCACGGCGACTGGCGCCGCGTGGCCAAACGCTGGCGCGCCGAGCTCGAGGAGCGACGGACGCAGCTCGAGCATCTGCAGCGGGAGCTCGCGGGCTGCATCGGTTGCGGCTGCCTGTCCCTCAAGGCCTGCCGCCTGCTGAACCCCGAGGACGCCTTGGGCGAGAACGGTCCTGGCCCTCGCCGCATCTGAGATCGGGGACCTCCGCCGCGACCCCTGGACGAAGGTGGGGTGTTGCGGATCCGGGATAGGTGAGACCGTAGAGATATCCCCACCAGCGATCAGCGTGGTTGCGCCTCTTGGCAACGGGTTCCTGTGGTGATGGAACGAAGGATCCATCCAATGGGCAAGTTCATCTACGAGGGCGGTCCGAAGGTCGAGATCGAGGACCGCGCTCTCACTCATATCCAGCTCGTCATGATGACGAAGCTCCGGCGCGGAGAGCCGATGCCGTTCTCGTGGAAGGAAGACGCCTCCGTCGGCGGCGGCCGGACGACAGTCTGGGTGCACGCGAACGCGAACATCGTGTTCAAGTTCTTCGGCAGCAGGCCCCCGGCCATCAACCGGCGGTGGGTGGACGCTCTGGCGTACACCGCGAACACGACGAACGGCCTGTACCTGGTGCCGGAGCCGACCGAGACGAGCAGTGCCTCCCGGCAGCTCGCGGACCTCACCGTCTGACACCGGCTCCGCCGACGCGGAGGTCGCAGGCCCGAGGACTCAGTCCTCGAGGTCGGCGTCCTCCGCTTCCGCTTTCTCCGCCTCCTCCTGGGCCTTCTCCGCCTCCTTCTCGGCGCGCTCCTGAGCCTTCTCGGCCTTCTTCTGCGCGTCCTCCTCGGCCTTCCGCTGCTCCTCGGCGGCCTTCTGCGTGGTCTTCTCCGCGGCCTCCTGAGCCTTCTCCGCCTTCTTGTCGGCCGGCACGCCGGGCGCGGGTTCCGGTGCCGCGGGCGGAGCCTCGGCCGGTGTCGACGGCTCTTCCCCGTCTTCCGGGACGGTCACGGGCACCACGACTGCCGGCGTGGGCGATGAACGAGGGCTCGGCTCGGTGTCGACAGGCGTCACCGCGGGATTCGGGTTGAGTGCCCCCGCCGCCCAGAGCGTTCCGGCGACGGTGAGCGCCACCGCGACCGCGACCGCGCCGGTCAGGAGCCCGCGGCGCCGCCGGACGCGCTGCGTGCGAGGGGCCCGGGCGCGGAGCATCGCCCCCTCGGCAGACGGACGAACGGGAAGCACGCGGGTCTGCGTCGGGGGCGCGGAGGGGCCGGTCGGTGTCCGATCCTCGAATGCTGCGGCGGCGATGGGGGCCGGCACCGGCGGGCGGGGCGGCAGCGAAGGATCCTGTGCGAGCGCGGACACCGCCGCGAAGACGCCGGCGGCACTCGGCCGGTCCTCGGGATCCGTGGCGGTCATCCGCTGCAGCAGCGCGGACCACGCCGGACCCACGGATTCCGGGATCGTGGGCGGCTCGATCAGGCGGGCCAGGGTGGCCCCGATCCCCTCCGCCTCGGCGAACGCGCGCTCTCCGGTGAGCGCTTCGCGCAGGACCAGCCCCAGTGCGTAGATGTCGGCGGCGGGCGCCGGCGCCGCGCCGTTCAACTGCTCCGGCGCCAGGTACGCCGCGGTCCCGATCACCGTCCCCGGAGACGTCAGCCGCGCCGCGTCCACGAGCACCGAGATCCCGAAGTCGGCGAGCTTCGCGCCCGATCGGCTCCCGGCGAGAGAGCGACCCGTGAGCAGGACGTTGGAGGGCTTGATGTCGCGGTGCACGATGCCCGCGCCGTGCACGACGTGCAGAGCCTCCGCCAGGTCGGCAGCCAGCGCCGCCACCTCGTCCGAAGGAAGCGGCCCCTGGGCGATCCGCGCCGCGAGGGTCGGCCCGTCGATGAACTCCATGACCAGGTACTCGGCCCGCCCGGGATGCAGCTGCGCGTCGTACAGCGTGACCAGCGCGGGATGGTTGAGTGAGGCGAGGACGGTCATCTCGCCACGAGCGCGCTCGGACGCGGCCCCCTCCTCCGTCTCCGCACGCAGCATCTTGATGGCCACTGTGCGCCCGAGCAACGAGTCCTCGGCGCGGTACACCCTCGCCATCCCGCCCTGCCCGACGCACTCCCGGAGGTGGTAGCGACCATCGAGCAGCGCCTCCGTGGGAAGCGAGTCATCCGTCATCGTCGAGTCCTCCTGCCACGGCGTCGGGAGCGCCACGGCGAGGCCACTCTAGAAGCGTGGCCGGAGGTCGTCTCGGGCCTTGACAGCGGGGCGGTCGATCGGGAGGTCCTCGCCCGCGGGAGAATGGGACATATGCCCGCGCGTTCCCCTCAGCGACTGCTCCACTCCGTCCGCCGGCTGCTGCACACCGATCCGTCCACCGTCGCCCACACCGAGGCGATGCCCGTGATCGACGAGCACACCGTCCCGCGGGTCCTCGATCTCGCGACGCGCATCGGGGAGTCGATGTTCGCGGTCGGCGCCTCCGCCCACGAGGTCACGCTCGCGATCACCCGCGTGTGCGAGGCCTATGGACTCAAGGGCGTGCAGGTCGACGTGACCTACAACTCGATCACGGTCTCCTTCCACCTCAGCGGGGAGGTGTGGCCGGAGACCCTCGTCCGCGTGGTCCGCGTCGCCGCCCCGGACCACGCCAAGCTGCAGCGCGTGCAGGCGCTCGTGGCCGACATCGACGGCGGCCTGGACCTGGAATCCGCGCGCACCGCCTTCCGCGTCATCCGCCGCGTGCCCTTCCGCTATCAGCAGCCCGTGGTGATCGTCGCACGGGCGCTCCTCGCGGTCGGGGTGAGCATCATGCTCGGGGCCTCTCCGCTCATCGTGGGTCTCACGTTCGTCGCGGCCCTGGGGGCGGCGCTCACCCAGGCGGGTCTCGCCCGGCTGCGGGTGCCGCTGTTCTTCAGCCAGATCGCCGGGGGCCTCGTCACCACGGTCGTCGCGGTGGCGGTCTCGGCGCTCGGCAGCGCGGGGATCGAACCGTTCGTCGGCATCCGTCCGTCGATCATCGTCGCCTCGGGCATCGTGCTCATGCTCGCCGGGCTCACCGTGGTGGGCGCGGCGCAGGACGCCATCGACGGCTTCGCACTCACCGCCGGGGGGCGCATCCTCGACCTGACGATGCAGACGCTCGGCGTGGTGATCGGCATCCTCGTCGGGCTGGAGCTCGGTGGCGTGCTGGGCTTCACGATGGAGCTCCCGGACGACCCGGCGCCGTTCGGACCCCTGCTCAACCAGTTCGCGGGGGCCATCATCATCGCGGTCGCGGTGGCCGTGTTCAACGGCGCCGGGATCCGCATCATCCTCGTCAGCGCCCTGCTCAGCGCCGTCACCCTCGCCGGGTACGCGGGCACCGTCGCGCTCCAGCTGCACCCGGCCGCGGCGAGCGCGGTCGGAGCATTGCTGGCGAGCTTCATCGGCATGCTCATCGCACACAACCTGCACGTGCCCTCGGTCGCGGTGACGACGGCGGCGATCGTCCCGCTCGTCCCCGGCGTCGCGGTCTTCCAGGGCCTGCTCGAGGTCGTGCACGCGGCGGGCACCTCCACCGGGATGCTGACCGTGGGCGGATCGCTCATCGACGCCGCCGTGATCGGCATCGCCCTCGCCTCCGGCGCCTCCCTCGGGCTCTACCTCGGAACGCCGGTGCGGGCGACTCTCGCCGGGGTGGCGAAGACCAGGGCGCGCGTGCGCCGCTGACCCGACGGCGTCATCCCGTCGAGGAGTCGGCGGCGAGGTCGAGCACCCACTCGTTGACCGTGAGCTCGGCCCCGCGGAAGTCCTCCGTGATCGTTCCCCGGCGAGCGAACCCGCCGCGACGACACACGGCGTTCGACGCGGGGTTGTCGACCGCGGGGAACGCGAGCAGGAGCCGCCCGTCCCCCACTCGACCACGGAGCACGTCGACGAGCAGAGCGAGAGCGCGGGCGGCCACCCGCCGGCCCTGCGCGGCAGGCAGCACGAACCAGCCGGTCTCCCACGCGGGCTCGTCCTGCCACGTGATCCGCCACGCGCCGATCGAGCCGAGAGGCTGCCCCTCGTCGTCGATGATCGCGAACATCAGGGCCTCGCCGTCTGCGACGAGACGCAGATACCTCTCGTGACGCGCCTGCACCTCCGCCGCGCTCTCCGGCCCGTTGAGGTGCACCGTCATCTCCGGGGTGTTCGCCGCCCGCAGGAGAGGGAGATCGTCGGCCGACCAGGGCCGGAGGCTCAGTGTGTCCACGCGCGCAGCCTTGCACGCCCCACCGACACCGGAGACGACGATGCGCCCGCCGCGGACGGATCCACGGCGGGCGCATCACTGGGCGGTCAGTGGCCGCCGAGGTCCCTGACCAGCTCGGCCTCGTCCTCCTTGGACAGCGAGGTCTGCACGACGGTGCCGTTGTACGGGGCGAGCGCCTCGGCGAACTTGTCCTCCGTGAGCTTGAGGGCGTAGATGACGACGGCGGACTTGCCGGCCGTCACGGTGGCCTTGACCCGGTCGCGGAACTCGGCGTCGATGCCGGTCTTGTCGAGACCGGAGAACAGGGCCCCGAGCAGGCCGCCGAACACCAGGCCGGCGACCGGGATGAAGAACAGGATGCCGATCAGCGCGCCGAACAGGGCACCAGACGCGACGCCCAGGCCGATCCTGCTCCCGGCGCCCGGGTACTCCACCTTCGTCTTGCCTTCCCCGTCGACCTTCACGAGCGCGAGGCCCGCGAGCTCGACGACGAGGTCGTCCTGCAGGGCCTGGACGCGGTTGTAGGCGCCCTCTGCGTCGCTCTCGGTGTCATAGGAGATGACGATCAGTTCAGCCATGGTTTCCTGCTTTCGGTTGCGGTCGGAGATGCTCTCCACGCGCGCAGAGGCACCGGTCTTCGCCACCGACCCTAGGCGCGCCCCTGGGGACACGACAGAGCGGCGAGCGATGTTCACCCTGGTGACTCCGCTCGGCGATGTCCGTGGCCTGGCCTACGGTCGCTGTCGTGCCCGAGTCCGTGCAGCAGTGGTGGGCGAGACGGCAGTTCTCGCGCGGACTCGACGTGCCCTATGCGGTCGGGACGTACCGGGCGGCGTGGGCGGCTTACCCCGAGCTCATCCGGCAGTACCACCCGGAGCTCAACCACGGCATCGTGCTCTCGCAGATCCCGCTGGCCGCCGATGTCCTGCTCTGCTGGGAGTGCGCCGTCGGGCACCTGTTCGCGGCGACGCCGACCGAGCAGCGCGAGCGTCCGGGGCGGGTCCGACGGCGCTCGTCCTGGTGTCCGGAGTGCGCGGCGCTGGCGCGGCCGCAGCCGGTGATCCTCGGAGAGGCACGTGCGCTCCCCGCCCGTCCGAAGAAGCCGGCACCGGCGCTCTGCACCAAGACTCCTGCGCTGCCGACGGGAACCGCGTTCCTGAGCGCATGCGCTCCGAAGCCGGCCTCGGCGGCGGAGGGGAAGCTCCGGCAGGCACTGGCCGAACGGCTGGTGTTCCCCGACGAGCTCAACGCGATCAAGGTCGGGCGGCCCTTCTTCCGGCATACGGAGGTGTGGCCCGACATCCTGCTCCCCGAGCTGCGCATCGCGGTCGAGTACGACACGGTCGGCCGGCACGGGCTGGAGCACGTCGGCAAGCGGGAGGAGACGGACCGCCGGAAGGACCGCGCGGTCCGCAGCGCCGGATGGGAGGTCGTCCGGCTGCGCATGGGGAAGCTGGAGCCCCTGGGCCCGTTCGACCTTCCCCTCGCCTCCGTGGGCACAGCCGGGATCACCCGGCTCATCGACCGGCTCCGCGACATCCGCGGCGCCCTGATGGTCGACGCCTATCTGCGCTGAACCGCTTATCCCCTGCTCGAGGATCGACGCAACCCCCGTGCCGGAGGGTGCCGACGACGAGAAGATGTCCTCATGAAACTCGTCTCCTACGCCGGCCAGCAGCTCCTCACCTCTGACGACGTCGCCGAGACGCTCCTCACCCTCGCGGCCGCGATCGCCAGCGAGGGCGAGTCCGAAGCGGTGGAGATCCCGATCCTCCTGGACGGGGAGAAGGACTGGGCCGATCTGCTCGTGGGTGTCGGCAACGATGTGCTCGTGAGCCCCCACCACACCGCGGACCCCGAACCCGACTTCGCGACGGAGGTCGACGAGCTGCGCGCGCATCGCCACTTCCCGAAGACCACGGGCGATTCGTCATCGCGCGGAGACATCGACATCCCCGCACTCTCCGACTTCGACATGGGGCACGGTCTCTGACCGCACCGCCGTGCGCGCGTCCCGGCGACGCGGATCTGCCTGCCGCACCCCGTCGAGGAGGGCGATCCCGTGGTCGGCCGCCGCGATCAGCCCGGCGTCGTGCGTGACGCAGATCACGGTCGTTCCGCACTCGGCCTCCTCGCGCAGCACGGCCCGGATCCGCTGGACCGATTCCGCATCCAGAGCGGTCGTCGGCTCGTCCAGCAGGAGGACCGCCCCGCCTGCCGCCAGCCCCTGAGCCAGCAGCACCCGCTGCTGCTGGCCACCGGAGAGCTCCGCGAACGGACGACGCCTGAGAGCCTGCACGGCCGTGCGTTCCATCGCCGCCTCGACCGCGTGGCGCGCACGCTGATCCCGCCGCCGGAAGGCGCCGAGGCGCCCCCACGTACCCACCTCCACGACATCTCGCGCCGTGAGCGGCAGGCCGGGAGGCACCACGGCGCGCTGCGGCACGAAGGCGATCCGGCCCGTCACGCTCCGCTGCCCTCGCGTCGGTGAACGCACGCCGGCGACGACCTCGAGAAGGGTCGACTTCCCGGCGCCGTTCGGGCCGGAGACGGCGACGACCTCTCCGACTCCGATCGACAGGGTGAGGTCGCGCAGCGCATCGCGCTCCCCGAACCGCACGGAGACACCGTCCAGGCACACGGAGGGGTCGGTGGTCGATGAGAGCGTCGTCATATCTCCAGTTTATGAATTTGATAATCATTCTCAACTACGCATAGGCTCGCGTTCCGTGACCTCCTCGTTCTCCGCCCTCCTCACCCCGTTCACGCTCGAGTTCTTCCAGCGCGGGCTCCTCGGCGGCGCGCTCGTCGCGGTCCTCTGCGGGGTCGTCGGCACCTGGGTCGTCGTCCGAGGGATGGCGTTCCTCGGTGAGGCACTGGCCCACGGGATGCTGCCCGGTGTCGCGCTGGCGACAGTGCTCGGGGCTCCCGTCCTCGTGGGCGGAGCGCTCAGCGCCGTCGCGATGAGCATCGGCATCGGCGCCCTGCAACGACGCGCCCGGCTCTCCTACGACACGAGCATCGGTCTGCTGTTCGTCGCGATGCTGGCTCTGGGCGTCATCATCATCTCCCACTCGGGGAGCTTCGCCACGGACGCGACGGCCATCCTGTTCGGCGACATCCTCGCCATCACCCGCGCCGATCTCCTCCTGCTCGCCGCAGCCGCGGCACTGGGAGTGATCGCCGCCACCCTCTGCCACCGACCGTTCGTCGCGCTGGCCCTCGACACCCGGATCGCGACGGTGCTCGGGCTCCGTCCGCGGTGGGCCCAGGCGGCCCTGGTCGGGCTGGTGACCCTCGCGGTCGTGGCGTCGTACCAGGCGGTCGGCTCGCTGCTCGTCGTCGGTCTGCTCCTCGCTCCGGCGGTCGCCGCCGCACAGTGGACGTCGCGGCTGCCCACGCGCATGGTCCTGGCCTCCGCGTTCGGGGTCGCCGCGGTCCTCGTCGGGCTCCTCGCGTCCTGGTACGCGGCCACCGCGGCCGGAGCGTCCGTCGCCGCCGCCGCGATCGGGCTCGCCGGCCTCTCCTGGGCGGTGCGGGCCGCCGTGCGCACACGGCATCCGTTCGCCGACCGGGCCGCCCATCCCGACCCTGCTCCCGCCTCCTGACCCGTCTCCGAAAGGTTCTCGTGCGCTCCCGCCTCCTGCCCCTCATCACTCTCGCCGCCCTCTCCCTCGCCCTCACCTCCTGCGCCGGTCCCGCGACGCAGAGCCCGGCCGCGCCCTCGACTCCCGCGGACGGGCACGGCGCGATCGCCGGAGCGGAAGAGGTCGCCGAACCGCAGCTCGGCCTCACGACCGTCGACGACGCGGGTCGGGTGACCCACCTCGACCTCCTGGATGAGAGCGTCACCGACATCGGTGCGGTCGCCGCCCCCGAGGGCATGGCCACCGATGGCCGGTACCTCTTCGCGGACACCGGCGACGGCGTCGAGGTCGTCGACAGCGGCGTCTGGACGTGGGACCACGTCGACCATTTCCACTACTACCGGGCGGAGCCCGCGCTGCTCGGCACGGTCGAGGGCGACGGCACGGCAACGGTCGCGACGACGAACAGCTCGACCACCGGCGGCACGGGGATCTCCTTCTCCGGATCCGGTGACGCGGTCCTCCTCGATACGGAGGCCCTGTCGAAGGGGGAGATCCGTGAGCTGTTCCGCATCGAGCGCACTCCCCACGAGGGTCTGGTGGTACCGGTCGGGTCGTTCGCCCTCGTGACCGAGGACGATGGTGAGGCGGGCGGATCCGTCGTCGGCCACACGGCACACGGCGAGCGCACCGGGCTCCGGGAGAGCTGCGTCGCGCCGAGCGGCACGATCACGACCAGGGTCGGAGCGGTGATCGGCTGCGCCGACGGCGCCCTGCTGGCTCAGGTCGAGGACGGCGCCGTCGTCGTCGACCGCATCCCGTACCCGGAGGACGCGCCGGCCGGAGCCGTGACGTCCTTCCACAACCGTGAGGGGCGCCCCACGGTCGCCGGCCTCGCCGGGCCCACCGACATCCGCATCCTCGACACCCGGGCCCGGGCCTGGACCCTCCTCACCGCTCCGGCCCCACTCGTGCAGGTGACAGCCGTCGGCGATGAGGACGACACCCTGCTCGCCCTCGCGGAGGACGGCCGTGTGCTCGTGCTCAGCGCGCTCGACGGGGCGGTGCGAGCGGAGACGGCGCCGCTGGTGGCGGAGTCGGTGGCGGGGGGAGCCACCCCGGTCCTCATCGCCGACCAGCACCGTGCCTACCTCAGCGGCCCGGCGGAGCACCGGCTGTTCGAGATCGACTACGCCGACGGCGCCCGCGTCGCGAGGACCTTCGACACGACCGACGCCCCGGCCTTCGTCGCCGAGACGGGGCGCTGACATGCGCTTCCTCCGCGTTCTCACCGCCACGGCGCTCGCCGCGTGCGCCGCTGCCACCCTGACCTCCTGCGCCACCCCTGCCGACACGCGACCGGTGGTCGTCGTCTCGACGAACATCCTGGGCGACGTGGTCGGCGAGCTCGTCGGGGGTCAGGCTCGCGTCGTCACCCTCATGAAGCCGAACGCGGACCCGCACTCGTTCGAGATCTCGGCGCAGGAGGCCGCCACGCTCCGGGACGCCGACCTCCTCGTCTCCAACGGGCTCGGGCTCGAGGAGGGCCTGCAGCAGCATCTCGACGCGGCCGTCGCCGCGGAGGTGCCGTCCTTCGTCGCCGGCGACGCGATCGAGGTGCTGGACTACCGCGACGGCGACGCCGCGGGAATGCCCGATGCGCACTTCTGGACCGACCCCGCGCGCATGATCGACGTCGTCGATGCCCTGGAGCCCGCCCTGGCCGCGCTCGACGGGATCGACGCCGACACCCTCGCCGCGGACGTCGCCGACTACCGCGAGGAGCTCACGACGCTCGACGCCGAGATGACCGCCGCATTCGCCCGGATCCCGGACGAACGCCGGGCGCTCGTGACCAACCATCACGTCTTCGGCTACCTCGCCGACCGCTTCGATTTCGAGGTCGTCGGCGCCGTGATCCCGGGCGGAACCACGCTCGCTGCACCCTCGGCCTCCGACCTCGCCGACCTCGTGGGCGCCGTGGAGGACACGGGCGTGCCCGCCGTCTTCGCGGAGTCCTCCTCCCCCGACCGCCTCGTCCAGGCGCTCGCCGAGGAGGCCGACGTCCACGTCGAGGTGATCGAGCTGTTCACCGAGTCGCTCACCGCGGAAGACGGCGGCGCCCCGGACTACCTGACCATGATGCGCGTCAACACCGAGCGCATCGCCTCCGGTCTCACCCGTTGAGACCACCCTCACAAGAAAGAAGCACCGCATGAAGACACTCCCCCTGCGCCGGGCGCTGGCCGGGGCCGTCGCCCTCGGCGCCGCCGTGACGCTCGCCGCCTGCTCGACCAGCCCCGGGTCCGGCTCTGCCGGGAGCGATGCCCCGGAGTCGGACCCCGGCCCCCGGGTGACCATCTCGTACGAGGGCGGCATCCTCGTCCTCGACGGGGAGACCCTCGACACCGTCGCCGACTTCGATTCGGAGCCGTTCACCCGCCTGAACCCGGCGGGCGACGGTCGCCACGTCATGGTGACGATGAGCGAGGGCTTCCAGGTACTCGACACCGGAGCCGGGTCGACCGATGACGCGGCGCTGACCGACACGGTGTTCGCGGCCGACACCCCCGGCCACGTGGTCCGTCACGGTGGCAAGACCATCCTCTACGCCGACGGCACGAGCGACACCACGATCTTCGACCCCGCCGCCCTCGGCGACGACGGCCTCCCGGAAGTGGAGACCATCGACGGCGTCGAGGCGCACCACGGCGTCTCGGTGCTGCTGGAGGACGGCACGTTCCTCACCACGGTGGGCGATGCGGACGGTCGCAGCGGCATCGTGGTGCGCGATGCGGAGGGCACGGAGATCGCGGCGTCCGATCAGTGCCCCGGCGTCCACGGCGAAGGCACGGCGTCCGACGAGGTCGTCGTCTTCGGCTGCGAGGACGGCGCGCTCGTCTACAAGGACGGCGAGATCACCAAGCTCGCCGCCCCGGACCAGCCGTACGGCCGCATGGGCAACGCCTACGTGAGCGAGACGAGCCCGATCGTGGTGGGCGACTACAAGAACGATCCTGACGCCGAGGGGTACCTGCTCGACGCCGTCACGCTCATCGACACCGCGGCGATGACGTCCGAGGTCGTGTCCCTGCCGGAGGGAGCGGAGTACACCTTCCGCGACGTCGTGCGGGGGCCGGACGACCTGGCCTACATCCTCGGCGCCGACGGTGCCATCCGTGTGCTCGACCCCGAGACCGGGGAGATCACCGACTCCTACCCCGTCATCGAGGCGTGGGAAGGGCCGGCCGAGTGGCAGGACCCGCACCCCGCCATCGTCGTCGCCGGTGACATCGCCTACGTGACCGAGCCCGCCGCGGACAGCGTGCACGCGGTGAACCTCACCACGGGCGAGGTGCTCGCGAGCACCGAGCTGGAGGTCACCCCGAACGAGATCGCGCCGGCGGCCGGCTGAGCCTCGGCGCTGCGGGTCCGTCCCGTTCCGGGGCGGACCCGCAGCATCGTGTCCCGTGCACGTTCCCGGCACGACCAGACGCGGAACCCTCAGGGCAGCAGGGTGAATCCCGACTCGTAGCTCGTGGCGCCGAGCGCGGCGAGGACGATCTGGAGGAACCCCATCGCCTCGAGCTCCCGAGCACGGGACAACGGACCGACGTCGACGGCGCGGAGCCCCGCATCCTCGATCAGCGACGCGACGGCGATCTTCGCCTCCGCGTAGTCACCGGCGAAGAGGACCGTCGTCCGCGTGGTGCCGTTGGTGCCGGTGACCAGGGTGTCGCCGAGGTTGACGTTGAACGCCTTGACGACCGCTGCCCCCTCGGGGAGCATCCGCGCGAGTTCCGCGGCGCTCGACGAATCGGACGGGACGGTCAGTTCGTCGTAGGTCGTGAAGTCGATGGGGTTGCTGATATCGATCACGACCTTGTCGCGCAGGCGCTCGCGATAGTGGTCGAGGATGCTCGGGTACGCCGCAGAGGGGACTGCGAGCACCACCAGGTCGCCCGTGAGGTCGTCGCCGAGCGCGGCATACGTGACGTCGGGGCGGTCGCCGGAGGAACTGGCGGTGCTCCGACGGACGATCTGGATACCCGCGCCGGCGCGCGCGGCGACGTCCGCGATCGCAGCGCTCATCCTCCCGCTGCCGATGATGCTGATCGAGGTCATGCGTACTGCTCCTTCCGGAAGCGGGCCAGCGCCCTCTCGGCGACCTTCCTCGCGTCGTAGTCGAAGACCGCGCTCCGGCGAAAGTCGCGCCCGACGCGCAGGTCGGTGTCGCGCTTCCGCCGGTCCGCGAACTCGTGCTGCGCGTCGAACATCCACCCCGCCCGCCGTGAGCCGTGCTGCAGGATCGCGGTCCGCTGCATGCGGACCGAGGTGTAGCGCCGGAACGCCTCCGGGATGTCGGCGACCGTGTCGGCGGCCTTCAGGAACACGGCGAGCGCCATGCTGTCCTCGATCGCCTGGTTCACGCCCTGGCCCTGGTGCGGCAGCATCGTGTGTGCGGCGTCGCCGAGCAGGGTCACCGCTCCGTGGGACCAGTTGCGGAGCGGCTCGTGGTCGAAGAGCCCCCACCAGAACGTCTTCTCGATCGCTCCCAGGAAGCGCTGGAGCCGGGTGTCCCACATCTCGCCGGCGAACTCGGCGCGGAGCTCGCTCACGTCGGCGGGGCCCGACCAGGGGCCGTGGAGCGGGCGGTCGCTGGGCACCCCGGCGACGAAGTTGAACAGGGTGCGCTGTTGCAGCGGGTAGCACATGAAGTGCCGCTGATCCCCCATCCACACCTGGCTGATCCGCGGCCAGTCCGCGGGCAGGTGGGAGGCGTCGACGACGCCCCGGTAGACGATGTAGCCGGAGTACACGGGCTCCGGATCGGGCACGATGCTGCGGCGCACCACGGAGTGGATGCCGTCCGCCCCGATGACCGCGTCGAAGAGGTCGGTCACCCCGTTCTCGAAGGTGACGCGGACGCCGGACTCCTCCGTGCGCAGGGAGGCCAGGCGGTGCCCGAGGCGGATGCTCTCCCCGTCGACCTCGCGCGCCAGGACCTCGATGAGATCCGGGCGGTACATCCCGATGTTCCGGTACTGCTTCGCGGAGTCCTCCCACGCCGCGTCGGTGACGAGCGCCCCACTCGCATCCAGGTAGACGCCGTGCCCGTCGGGGGTCGCCCCGGCCCGTCGCACCTGGTCGAGCACACCGAGGGCGTCCAGCACGCGCTGCGCGTTCGGGGCGACGGTCACGCCTGCTCCCACCTCGCCGAGCGCCGTCGCCTGCTCGAACACGGTGACCTGGACACCGGCGATCCGGGTGAGGGCGATCGCGGCCGTGAGCCCGCCCATCCCCCCGCCGATCACGGCGATCCTCGTCCTGCTGTCTACCATTGCCTCTCCTTCATCGAATGACGCACGAACAGGCGTCCTCTCACTTCGCGGCCAGCGCGGGCGCAGCCGGGCGCGACCGGAACATCGTGGCTCCCGTGGCCTGCTCGGCCTCGTGGTCCGGTCCCAGCGGAATCCCCGATCGATCCCGCAGACACAGCGTCGCGATGCCGCCGAGGAGCGAGGCCACCAGGAGGTAGGCCGACACGGCCACGGTCGTACCGGTCCTGTCGAGCAGCAACTGGGCGATCATCGGTGCGAACGCACCACCCAGCACCGCGCCGATCGCGTAGGTGATCGAGACGCCCGAGAAGCGGATCGAGGCGGGGAAGATCTCGGAGTACCAGGCGGCCAGCGGTCCGTAGGTGAGGCCCAGTCCGGTCGAGATGAGGACGAGCGCGGTGTACAGCCCCGGGAGACCTCCGTGGTCGACGAGCCAGAACACGGGGAAGACGACGAGAGCCTGCAGGGCGAAACCGATCAGGAAGGTGCTCCGCCGCCCGATCACGTCGGAGAGGTACCCGGCGAGGAGCGTCGAGAAGAACCAGACGACGGCGGCCACCGACGCGGCGACGAGCACCGCCGTGGTGTCGAGGCTCTGCACGTTGATCGCATAGCTGTTGAGGAAGCCACCCGTCGTCATGTACCCGAGCGTGCCGTTGCCCGCGAACACGAGGGCGGCCAGGAGCACCAGATACCAGTGGCGCCGGAACAGGGTCACGATCGGCGCCTGGGACTGCCGTCCGCGGCGTGCGATCTCCGCGAAGACGGGGCTCTCCGACACGGAGCGCCGGATGACGAACCCGACGGCGATGAGCACGACGCTCACCAGGAACGGCACGCGCCAGCCCCACTCCAGGTACGCGGCACCCGGGGTGATGACGCCGGTCATGAGGGCCGTCACTCCGGAGGCGAGGAGGAAGCCGAGGGGCACCCCGAGCTGGGGCCACGACCCCGCGCGCCCTCGACGGTCGGCCGGGGCATGCTCGACGGCCATCAGCACCGCGCCTCCCCACTCACCGCCGGCCGAGAGACCCTGGAGGATCCGGAGCAGCAGGAGGAGGATCGGCGCGGCGATCCCGATCTGGGCGTACGTCGGCAACAGACCGATGAGGGTGGTGGCCGCTCCCATCAGCACGAGGGTGAGGACGAGCATCGTGCGCCGCCCCAGGACGTCGCCGAAGTGCCCGGCCAGGAAGGCGCCGAGCGGACGGAAGAGGAAGGAGATGCCGACCGTGGCGAAGGAGAGCAGCAGGCCGATCTCCTTGCCGGCGGGTTGGAAGAAGAGCTGTGCGAAGACGAGCCCGGCGCTCGTCGCGTAGATGAAGAAGTCGTACCACTCGATGGTCGTGCCGATGATCGTCGCGAAGGCGATGCGGCGCTGCGAGCTGGCGTTGCCTGATGCGGAAGAGGAGGTCATGGTCGTCCCTAACGTCGTTGTCCCCCTCGCGAGCGAGGGGATCGGGATGTGTCCCTCTCATCGTGAGGGCGGGGGACTCTGTACGTAAATCGCACTTCTTCGTGGTTATAGTTCAGGTGAGCGGAAGAAGAATCGAGGGGGGCCGTCATGTCCGACGTGAGCATGAGGCAGCTCGAGCTGTTCGCCGCCCTGCCCAACTTCCCGACCCTCAGCGCCGCGGCAGCTCATCTGCACATCTCGGAATCGGCGCTGTCCCAGGCGGTGACGAGCCTGGAGCGGGCGGTCGGCGCCCAGCTCTGCGTGCGACGGAAGGCACGCGGCCTCACTCTGACGCCGACCGGTCAGCAGTTCGCCAAGCAGGCCCGTCGGATCGTCGCGGATGCTCAGGAGCTCGTCCTCGACGCGCGCCGCGGCACCGAGCTGCGCGGCCCGGTCACGCTCGGGTGCTACGCCAGCTTCGCGACCAGCGTGGTTCCGGAGCTGCTCGAAGGCTTCCCGAAGCGCCATCCGGGCGTGCAGCTCGAGATCATGATCGGCACGAACGAGGAACTCCTCGCGGCACTCGACGCGGGAGACCTCGATGTGGCGCTCGTGTACAACGTGTCCCTGCCCGCCGGATACCGTCGTCGGCGGATCTATGCCACCGAGCTCGAGGTCCACCTGCCGCCCGCGCACCCGCTGGCCGATGCGGCGACCCTGGACCTGCCGGACCTCGCCGACGAGCCCTACATCCAGTACGACGCCAGCCCGGGGACGCGCAACGTCATCGATGCCTTCACCGCGCGCGGACTCGAGCCCCGGATCGAGGCCCGCGTCAGCCAGCTCGCCCTCGTCGAAGCCCTCGTGGGCCGAGGCCTGGGCTACGGCCTCCTCATGTCCCGCCCCAACACCCTACCCGTGAGCAGCGAGGGACGCCCGGTCGTGATCCGCCCCCTGGACCCCCCGGTGACGGTCTCCCACGTCGTGGGGATCTGGCCGGCGGACATGACCCTGACGTCGCGTGCCGATGCCCTCCTCGACTTCGCGGTGGAGAAGCTCGGCGACTACGGACGCGCGGACGTGCGGACACCTGTTCCCTGATCCGTTCCTCGCCGTCGGCGACGGCGGGTCGCGATCAGCACGGCCCCGAGGAGCACGAGCAGACCACCGGCGCCTGCCATCACGACCGTCGCCGGCGCGAGCCCTGTCGTGGCCAGGTCGGAGGCCGCCCCGCCTTCCGACCCGGTCGCCGGGCCGGGGCCTCCGTCCGTTCCGGGATCCGGGTTCTCCGGTTCCGGTTCGGGTTCGGGCTCGGGCTCGGGCCCCGGGTCGTAGACGTTCGTGACCGTGCACACGGTGTCCATCCCGGCCGTGACCTCGACGACGTCGCCCTCCAGCGCTCCCCCGGTGCACGCCCAGCCGTCGCTGCGGTAGTCCGCTGTGGGCGCCCCCGCGACCGCCCGCTCCGAGAGCCGGAACGCACCGGCGCCGAGCGGAGCGAGGGTCACTGCGGTCTCTCCGGACGCCCCCTCGATGCGCGGACGCGGGAACTGCCCGCCGCCGATGGCGCGCAGGGTCCAGTCCGTGGCGTCGGCGGGCCCGGTCGGCGCCCCGGGGCCGACCCCGACGATGGCCTTCCGAAGCGTCAGGGTTCCGCCGACGAACGTGTTGGTCGCGGTGCAGATCGCGTCCTCCCCGAACCCCAGCGTCGCCGTGGTCCCGTCCCAGGCGGTGCCCGTGCAGGACCACTCGCCCTCGTAGCCGCTCGGGCCGTCCTCGGAGAAGATGTAGTCGCCCGGCGGAAGCTGCATGTCGGTGACGAACTCCGAGCCGCTGGGACCGGAGAGAGCCGCATTGCCCGGACCGCGGGCCTTCAGCTCGAAGTCCGCAGGCACGGCTCGGCCGCGCTCGCCGTTCACCACCTGCTTGACCAGCGTGAGGCTGGGCGTGATCGATGCGTTGGTGAGGATGCACACCACGTCCTTGGACGGAGGAACCTGGACGACATCCCCGGACACGGACCCGCCCGAGCAGTTCCACCCGAGAGGGTCGTAGCCGGAAGGGCCTCCCGTCTCGCCGAGGGTCCACGCGCCGGGGGCGACCGCCGCCTGCGTGACAGCCGGGGAGTTGGCGGGCCCCGACACCGTGGCGGCGCCGTCGGTCGCGGTCAGCGTCCAGGCCGAGGGCAGGGCCGGCGTGCCGAAGGCGGAGGCGACCTGCTTGCGCAGCGTCAGGGTCGACTCGGTCCATCGATTCGTGACGGTGCAGATCACACTCTCCAACGGCACGACCTCCACGGTGTCGCCCGTGCCGACCGGAGTGCCCTCGTCATCGACGCACGACCAGCCCTCGCTCGTATAGGAGCCCGCCTCCGGAGCGGTACTGGCCTCCGACAGGGTGAAGGTCCCCGGTGCCACCGCCGCGAAGCTGACCTTGCCCGAGCCGGAGGCGCCGCTGATGACGGTGTCGGCCGATCTCGCGGTGAGCTCCCAGTCCTGCGCGGTGAGCGGGCCGCCGCCCGCGTTCACGACGTTCTTCACCAGGGTGAGCTGGCCGACCTCGAGGGTGTTCGTGACCGTGCATGTCACGTCCGCTCCGGCGCCGACCGTCACGGTGTCGGTCGCCAGGGCGCCGCCCGTGCACGACCACGGGCCGGCCGCATACCCGGCGGGGCCATCCGCCTCGGCGAGCGCGTAGTCGCCGACCGGCACCGGGACGCGGGAGACGGCAGCGGATCCGGAGGCACCGGTGACCGTTTCCGGTCCTGCAGCCGTCAGGGTCCAGTCGGACGGCGGTTGGTCGCTGCCCACCACGTTCTTGACGAGGGTGAGCCAGCCGCCCGCGAAGGTGTTGGTGATGCGGCAGGTGATGTCGGAGCTTTCGCGCACGAAGAGGAGGCCGCCGTCGATGCCGCCGTCGCTCGTGGCGTCGACGCAGGTCCACGCGCCTCCGCTGTATCCGGCAGGGCCGCTCTCGGCGAGCGTGTAGGCGCCGGGGTCGATGGAAGCGTGGTCGACGGCGTCCGAGCCGGAGGGACCGGAGATCCGCTCGGGTCCGCTCGCGCTCAGCACGAAGTCCGACGGGGCGGCCAACGGGTATCCGGTGGCTGCCGGGTCGACGACCTCCTTGACGAGCGTCAGGTGGGGCAGATCCCCGGTGTTCGTGATCTGACAGGTCACCGCACCGCCGAGCGTCATCTCGAACTGGTCGCCGCTCACGGGGACCTCGGCGACCTCTCCGGTCGTCAGATCCCGCCGCTCGCACGTCCACGGCCCCGGCACGTAGCTCCCCGGTCCGCCGAACTCGCTCAACGTGTAGACGCCGATCCGGGCGGGCTGGTTCTGCACTTCGGCCGAGCCTCCCACCCCCTCGATGGTCGACGGTCCCTGGGCCCGCAGCGTCCACTCCGACGGGGCCGCGCCGCCGCCCTGCACGTTCTTGACGAGCGTGAGTCTGCCCTGGATGGCGTTGTTCTGCACCGTGCACGTCATCGACTGGTTCGCGGTGATCGTGATCGTGCGTTCCGGCTCCGTCGTCATGTCGCCGTCGCAGTTCCAGGCGAAGAAGGCGTAACCGGCCACACCGCCGGTCTCGAAGATGCGGTAGGTGCCCGGCGGGACGAGGCGCGACTGCATGCCATTGAGGCCGTCGCCGGTGAAGGTCTCCCCCGTGGCCACGTTGACGGCGTGCATCGTCCACAGGGTCCGATCCCCCAGACTGGCCCCCGTGTCGAGGTTCTCGATCGCCTTGAAGAGCGAGAGCCGGGCAGTGGGCTCGGCCGCGACGGCGGGGAGTGCGCCGCCGAAACCGACCACGGCGGCCAGCAGCACGCCCAGAACGCCGAATCGGACTCTTCTCATGATCGAACGGCCCCCGCCTCGGGTGCGGATCCCACCCGTCACCTCACCGTAGGCGCGAGGACCTCGGCAGGGCAAGGGTTGCCGACGGATGGGGAGGGGTGGGCTACGGTCGCCTCATGGCCGAGCCGTTCTTCACCATCGGGCACTCCACCCGCACGATCGATGAGTTCCTCGCGTTGGTGCAGGAGAGCCGTGTGGAGAGCGTCGTGGACGTGCGCCGCCTCCCCGGTTCGAAGCGGCATCCGCAGTTCGACCAGGACGCACTCGCGTCCTCCCTCCGCACCGCCGGGATCGCCTACCACCGTGCAGAGGGGCTGACGGGTCGCCGCCCCGTGAGCAGGGACGTGCCCTTCGAGACCAACGCGTGGTGGCAGAACCGCAGCTTCCACAACTACGCCGATCACGCCCTCTCCGCCGATTTCGGGCAGGCCCTGGACGAGCTCCGCGCCGAGGGCCGCGAGCGGCGCGTCTCGGTGATGTGCTCGGAGAGCGTGTGGTGGCGGTGCCATTGACGGATCATCGCCGACCACCTCCTCGCGCGGGACGAAGTCGTCCGCCACATCCTCGGTCCCGGGCACGTCGATCCGGCCGAGCTCAGCGCCGGCGCTGTCGTCCGCGCGGACGGGACGGTCACCTACCCGGCCGCATGACCGCACGCCGGCACAGCATCCCCCTCGTCTCGTCTTCGCGCAACCCCCGTGCCGGAACACCTCTTCTCCTCATAGGACTGGATCGCGGGAGCAGTGCTCGCGCCGACGCGAGGAGGAGCCATGTCGAAGGCAGCCACAGGACGAAGCGGATCCGCGTCCGCTCCATCGCCAGAGCACGACGAGAAGCCGGACAGCCCGACCGATCTGCAGAAGCGGTCGTGGAAGTACGTCCTGGTCAAGAGCGTCCGGGAGTTCTCCGCCGATCAGTGCATGGACGGGGCCGCGGCCCTCACGTACTACGCGGTGCTCTCGATCTTCCCCGCCATGATCGCCGTCTTCTCGCTGCTCGGCGTGTTCGGCCAGGGCGGGGCCGCCGCCGACGCCGTGCTCGGCATCATCGGCGACGTGGCACCGCCGGAGACCGCAGACGCTCTCCGCGGTCCCATCGAGCAGATCTCCCAGGCTCCCGGCGCCGGCATCGCGCTCGTGACCGGAATCCTCCTCGCGCTGTGGTCGGCCTCGGGCTATGTCGGGGCGTTCAGCCGGGTGATGAACCGCATCTACGAGATCGAGGAGGGGCGGCCGTTCTGGAAGCTGCGCCCCATGCAGCTGCTCGTCACGCTCATCACCGTCGTCTCGCTGACCATCGTCGCCATCGTGCTCGTGCTCTCCGGAGATGTGGTGTCGGCGCTGGGCGACGCGATCGGCGCCGGCGAGGGCGTGCAGCTCGCGTGGAGCATCGCCAAGTGGCCGCTGCTGCTGTTCGTCGTCGTCTTCCTCGTCGCGATGCTCTACTACGCGACCCCGAACGCCAAGCAGCCCAAGTTCCGGTGGATCAGCATGGGTGCCCTCGTGGCGATCGTCGTGCTGGCCGTCGCCACCCTCGGCTTCGTGCTCTACGTCACCACCTTCTCCAACTACGAGCGCACCTACGGATCGATGGCGGGCGTCATCGTGTTCCTGCTGTGGCTGTGGATCGCGAACCTCGCCCTGCTGTTCGGCGCGGAATTCGACGCGGAGCTGGAACGCGGCCGCCAGCTTCAGGCCGGGATCGCCGCCGAGCGCGACATCCAGCTCCCCGCACGCGACACCCGCCAGAGCGATAAGCGGGCGGAGAAGGAGCGGAAGGACATCGAGGAGGGGCGGCGCATCCGCGTCGAGAACGACGACGACGGCGAAGGCGACGACCCTCCGCGGGAGGAGTCGCGGCGGCCGTGACCTGCGGCCACCCCCGACGTCATCGCATCCGCCCGAGCACACGACCGCGGCGATGAGCGACCCACAGGAGGACCCCGGTCGCCGCCAGGCAGACGACGATGGAGACGACGCTTCCCTCCGGCCCGAAAGCGCCTCCCGTCAACCACTCGGGACCGGAGGTCGCCCCTGTGAGCAGGGCGTCGCGAGCCGCCGATCCGGACACCACCGTTCCGAAGATCCCACCGATGGCGACATTCCAGCCGAGGTGGAGACCGATCGCCAGCCAGAGGGAGCCGGTGAGCAGGTAGGCCGCGCCGAGAATCAGCCCGGCTTCGACCGCGACGGCGACCGCGCCCCACAGCGACGCACCGGGGTTGACGAGGTGGAGGAGGCCGAAGATCGCCGCCGATGCGAGCAGGGCCACGGTCGCGCCCCATCGTCCCCGGAGCAGGCGGAACACGACCCCGCGGAAGAACACCTCCTCCGAGACGGCGACGGCGCACATCGTCCCCACGAGTGCCAGTGCTCCGGCGAGCGACCCCCATCCGGTGACCCGGTAGCCGCCGAAGAGGGCGATGATCCCGATCGACAGTGTCGCGAGCCCGAGCCCCCCGAGGGTGCCGAGGACCACGTGCCTCCGCGCGGACTCCCGGGGGAACTCGGTCACGGTTCGCCGTTCGAGGTGGCGTCCTGCCCAGACGTACAGGGCGATCATGCCCGCGGCGAGCGCCGGCCCGACGACGAGGCTGAGCGCCGCGTTCTGCACTCCGGCGGCGACGGCGTTGGCGCCCAGCATCGCCGCACCGAGCCCGACGACGAGGACGGTCGTCCGTACCCATCTCCGACCCGGCCTTCCTGGTCGCTCGGGCTTCTCCGCCTGGTCCGGATCCCACGTCGTGTCGTTCATCGTTCCTCCTCGTGACTGCTGCAGGAACGACGCTACGGACGCCGGGAGCGGGGCGAATCGCCCGACCGTGGACATCTCAGGTCCCTCGCTCGGGGGATGCGAAAGCGCCGGACCGCCGCGGGGCGAGGGCGAGGTCGTCAGGTGGCCAGGCCGAGACGGTGCGCGAGCACGACCGCCTGCACCCGGTCCCGCACGCCGAGCTTCACCAGCAGCCGCGACACGTAGGTCTTCACCGTCTCCTGGCTGATCACGAGCTGTCCGGCGATCTCGGCGTTCGAGCGACCGTCGGCGAGGAGGAGCAGGACCTCCCGCTCGCGCGCGGTGAGCGCATCGAACCGCTCACTCTCCTGCCCCGATGGCCGGAGACGCTCACCGTAGCGGCCGATGAGCGCCCGCGTCACCGCCGGGGCGATCAACGACTCCCCTGCGGCGACGGTCCGGATCGCCGCCGTCAGCTCGTCTGGTCGCGCATCCTTCAGGAGGAAGCCGCTCGCGCCGGCCCGCAGAGCGTCGTAGACGAGGGCGTCCATCGTGAAAGTGGTGACCACGAGCACGCGTGCTGGCCTGTCGACATCGGGCCCGGCGATCCTCCTGGTCGCCTCGATGCCGTCGAGGATCGGCATCCGGATGTCCATCACCACGACGTCGGGCTCCTCCCGGGCGGCGACCCGGAGAGCCTCCTCGCCGTTCGCGGCCTGCCCGACCACCGTCATGTCCGGCTGGGCGTCGATGATCGTGACGAAGCCCGTGCGGACGAGCTCCTGGTCGTCGCACACCACGATGCGCAGGGATGCCGGTGCGGCCGACGGACTCATGCCGGGATCCTCGCGCGCACGACGAACAGATCGCCCTCCCCGGCGGCATGCAACTCCCCGCCCAGGCTCTCCACCCGCTCGCGCATCCCGATCACTCCTCGCCCTCCGACCGTGGTGTCCGAGGCGGCCGTGCGGCCGCGCGGACTCGTCACCTCGACCAGGATCGCATCCGGAGCGTACTCCACGCGGACATCGGCCGCGCCGTCTCGGGCGTGCTTCCTCGCGTTGGTGATGCTCTCCTGCACGACGCGCACCACCGCGAGTCCTGCGGCTCCGCGCAGCACCCGATGCTCCCCCCGCTCCTCGAGCCGGACCGTCTGCCCGGTCGACCGGGCACGGGCGACGAGCTCCGCGATCGTCTGCAGCGCCGGTTCACGGGAGCCGTCGGCGGTCGCCTCAAGCGCGCCCAGAAGACTCCGCAGGTCCACCAGCGTCGCGCGACCTCCCTCGGCGATGGAGGCGAGCACGCGGTTCGTGTCCTCGTCGAGGCCGGGGCGCAGCCGCCCCGCCTCGGCCTGGATCATCATCGCCGTCACGTGATGCGTGACCACATCGTGCAGCTCTCGGGCGATCCGCGCGCGCTCCGCGGCGATCGCGTCCTTCTCCGCCTGTCGCGCGCGCTCCCGTCGGGCCGCCGTCTGGGTTCGCAGCCACGAGCCCCAGAGCCACAGCGCCGCGAGCATCACGCCGAAGACCACCGCGTCCGTGATCGCGAGGCTCTGGTCGATCTGCAGGAGCACCACCGCGAAGACGAGATAGCAGGAGAGCATCCCCGCGGCGATGACGCCGCGGTGTCGGGACGCGAGGGCACCCGCGCCGACCAGGCAGATCAGGAGTCCGAGAGCGGCGACGGTGGTCGGATACCCGAGAAGCTGGAAGGCGGCGAACGCCGAGAAGCACAGGGCGAGCGCCGTCCCGGGCCACCTCCGCAGCAGCGCCACGCTGCCGCCCTGCGCCGCGATCAGGATGAGACCTCCCGGATCGAGGTGTCGATCCGGGAGGCCGGCGAGTTCCAGTCCCTGCTGCGCCACCCCTGGCACGAAGGACAGCACGATCAGGGCGCGGGCGACGACGACGTCCCACCGGGTGCGCACGATCTGCACGATGAAGCTCTACCCTCTCGACGCCCGCTCGACTGCTCCCGGTGCACCGCCGTCCAGCGGCGCCTCCTCCGCGGACGGCGTCCCGGCCAGCGCATGCAGGCGTCCGGCCCCTTCGACGTCGGGGATGATCGATGCCGAGAGCGTCGCGATCACCCCGACCACGGCGATGACGGCCGAGTAGATCACGACGGGCCAGAAGGCTCCCCCCGCCGCCGCGACCAGCGCCGTGCAGATGAGCGGAGCGAGTCCGCCGCCGAGGGTATTGGAGATCTGGTACCCGATGTTCACACCGGTGGTCCGCGCCTCAGGGTCGAACATCTCGGCGAGCATGGTCGCCAGCGTCGCCTGCATCGCGACGCCGAACACGACGAAGCCCAGGATCTGCCCCAGCCAGATCAACCACATGTTGCCCGTGCTGAACATGAGGAACGCCGGGTACACCATGGCGGCGAATCCCAGACAGCCGATGATGTACACGGTACGGCGCCCGATGCGATCGGAGATCGCGCCCCAGAGCGGAGCCACGAAGATCTGCAGGAGGCCGACCATCATGGTCCCGGCGAAGCCCATCCAGGCAGGGAGCTCCTCGTTGGAGACCATGAAGGCCAGACCGTAGGTGAGCACCACGTAGCCGGCGATCGACTGCGGAAGGCCGATGAGGACGCCCATGATCGCGTTCTTCGGATGCCGGAACGCCTCGACCAGCGGGTTGACCTTCTTGCCGACCATCGTGAGTTGCAGCGTCTGCGTCTCGGTGAAGGCATCCGACTCCTCGAGCTGACGACGCAGCACCACGGCGGCGATCGCGAGGACGATCGAGAGCACGAACGGGATGCGCCAGCCCCACTGCAGGAACCACGAGTCATCGGTGGCTCCGAGCGCTGCCATGAGCCCACCGGAGAAGACGTTGGCGATTCCCGCCCCGCTGATGAGGAAGGCCCCGTAGAGCCCGCGCTTGCCGGTGGGAGCCGCCTCGACCACCATCGTCGCCGCTCCCCCCATCTCCCCGCCGACGAAGAAGCCCTGCAGGAGCCGACACAGGAGCAGCAGGAGCGGGGCGGCGATGCCGATCGCCTGGTCGGAGGGGATGAGTCCGATGCCCGTGGTGGCGACCCCCATGCCGACCACGGTGCTCATCAGGACGACCTTGCGTCCGACTCTGTCACCGACGATCCCCCAGATGATGCCGCCCAGCGGACGGAGGAAGAATCCGACGGCGAACGTCGCGAACGACGACAGCTGCGCGACGACCGGGTCGTTCGAGGAGAAGAACACCGCAGGGAAGACCGCAGCCGCGGCCAGACCGTACAGGTAGTAGTCGTAGTACTCGATGATCGTGCCGATCGCACCGCCGGCGATCGTCTTGCGCTGCTTCGCCGTGAGTCGGCCCCGAGCCGCGGTCGTGGTCATCCCAGCCTCCTTGCCAGATGAGTCGCTGCCGGGCCGCGGTCGCCCCTCGACCACCCTCCCCGGCGTCGATAAACTAACAGGGGCAGAGACATTCTGTCTATGACTCGTACTTTTTGTTCAGCTTGAGGTGTTCACCGTGTTCCCAGTCCCCGCCGGCGAAGGAGCCGCCGCGTCGCTCCCGCTGCCGTCCCGCCAGGAGACCTACGAGAGCGCCGAGGAGGTTCTGCAGAAGTACCGGCCTCTGCTACCGGCGCTCGCTGCGGCGGCAGGACCCTCCGTCGAGGTCGTGCTCCACAACCTCAACGGGAACGACGTGGACCTCGGCCACACGATCGTCGCGATCGAGAACGGCCATGTCACGGGACGGGCCGTCGGCGGGCCCTCCACCTCGCTCGGACTCGACGTGCTGCGGGATCGGCAGAAGAACCACGATGCGTTCGGATACACCGCCCACACGAGCGACGGCCGGGAGCTCCGCTGCTCGTCCATCTACTTTCACAACCGGGAGGGCGACATCATCGCGTCGCTGTGCATCAACGTCGACGTCAGTCCGCTCCGCGAGGCCCGCAATCTGCTGGACGCGCTCCTGCCCGCCACCGCATCGGAGTCCGCGCCGAAGGAGCACTTCGGCACCGACCTCGTATCCGTGATGGATGCGATGATCACCGAGGCGATACGGGACATCGGCAGGCCTGTCGAGGCGATGTCCCGCGACGACAGGATCAGCGTCCTGGAGCGCCTGGATCAGCGCGGAGCCACCCAGATGCGCAAGTCCGTCGAGGCGATCGCGAAGCGGCTCGGGATCTCACGGGTGACCGCTTACAACTACCTCGAGGAAGCCCGCGCCCGCTGAAATCGGCGACGCGCTGCCCGGGAATTGCTTTCCACCGACGCGGCGCTATGGTGAGGTCCATGACCCGGCGCGCCGCCTGTGCGGCGCGTCTTCCTATGCGAGGGGCAGAGGCGAAGCCATGTGGATGCGTCATCACCGAAGGGCGATCGCGAGCGTCACCGGTGCCGCGGCGATCGCGGCAGCGCTCGCCGGCTGCACGGCGATCCCCGCCGATGTCGACGGCACCCTCGACAAGGCCCGCGACGGCCAGATCCGGGTCGGGATCACGCACAACCCGCCGTGGACGGACACGACCGATACGTCGGACCCGGCCGGGGTCGAAGTGCGCCTCGTGGAGGAGTTCGCCGAGACGCTGGACGCGACCGTCGTCTGGACCGTCGACAGCGAGGCGAACCTGGCCGAGCGGTTGCACGACCATGCCCTCGACCTGGCCGTCGGCGGGTTCACCGACGACACCCCCTGGGTCGAGAAGGCGGCGATGACCGTCCCGTTCGACGACGCGACGACCGCGGGCGAGACGAAGAAGCACGTGATGCTCACCGTTCTGGGGGAGAACCGGTTCCTCACCACCCTGGAGACCTTCCTGCTCGAACGAGGAGACGCGCGATGAGGGCTCATCCCGACCTTCCGCCCGCGCAGCAGGACACCCTGCGTCGAGCGATCCGCTACGAGTGGTTCACGCTCGCGTTCCTCGCGGTGGCGATCACCGGCGTCTACCTCGTCATGGGCAGCTCGCAGGCGATGAAGGCCGCGTGGATCGAGGACCTGCTCTCCCTCGCCCCGCCGATCGCCTTCCTCGTCGCCGTCCGCATCATCGCGAAGCCGCCGACCGTCAAATACCCGTACGGGTTCTTCCGCTCCGTCGGTGTGGCCCACCTCGTCGCCGGCGTCGCCCTGTTCGCGATGGGCGCGTTCCTCCTGGTCGATTCCGTCATCGGGCTGGTGAGCGGCGACCGGCCTCCGATCGGGTCGGTCCAGGTGTTCGGCCATGTGATCTGGTCGGGCTGGCTGATGATGGGCATGATGGCGCTGACCATTCCGCTGCCGATCTACTTCGGTCGTGTGAAGATGCGCCTGGCCAAAGATCTGCACAACAAGGTCCTCTATGCCGATGCGGACATGAACAAGGCCGACTGGATGACCGCGGCCGGCTCGATCGTCGGGGTCGGCGGGATCGGGCTCGGGCTGTGGTGGGCGGACGCCGCCGCGGCGACCTTCATCGCGGGGAGCATCCTCTGGGACGGGTGGCGCAACACCCGCGCGGCGATCACCGACCTCATGGACACCAGGGCGACGACCTTCGACGACGAGAAGCCGCACCCCGACTCCCACGCCGTGCTGGATCACCTCCGCACCCTGCCCTGGGTCCGCGACGTCGCGGTGCGGACGAGGGATCAAGGCCAGTTCTTCCACGTCGAAGCGTTCATCGTGCCCGTCGACGATGCCCTGCCCTCCCTGGCCGACCTCGACCGCGCGCGCCAGGAGTGCCACGAGCTGGACTGGAAGCTCGTCGACGTCGTCCTCGTGCTCGTGCCCGAACTCGCCGACCATCTGACGCGGCGGGAGGACGAGGACGAGGCATCGTCAGCGCAGGTTCGCCCGTCGCCGCACCCGTAGCAGGGCACCCGCGAGCAGGAGACCGAGCCCGGCCACCGTCAGCGCGCCCGTCATCGGCGTCGGCCCGGAGGCGGCGAGCCCTTCGCCCTCACCGCCGCCCTCGCCGCCTTCCTCGCCGCCGCCGTTGCTCGGCAACTCGACGGGGTCGTAGGTGTTCGTCACGGTCACCGCCACCGGGGTGGTCGCAGCGGCGTCCACCGTCACGGTCGCCGGTTCGATGGTCTGCGCGGCGAGCGTGACCGCGTCGTTGGCGCCGTCCGCGGACTCGCTGACCGTGCAGGTCGCCCCATCCGGCAGCCCGGAGAAGACGACGGGGTCGGCGGCCGTCGCTCCGGCGGGGATCGTGGCGGAGACGACGACGCCGGGTGCCGGGGCGGGCGTGCAGGCCAGGTCGATCGTGATGGCGCCCTGAAGTCCCGCGCCGTCACCTGTGATGATCTTCTGCACGGTGATCTCGCCGGAGGCGTAGGGCGTCGCCCGGACCCCGGCGCGGACCGGGAGCGTCGTCGTCTGCGCGAGGACCAGCTTCTGCGCTGCGGGTCTGTCCGAGGACTCCGGGTCGTAGAGATAGACCGTGCCCTGCGTCAGGGGCACCTGCGCCGTGATCCGGAAGCCGTTCACGGGTGCCGCGGGTCCGGTCCAGCGCGCCCAGAGCTGCGCCCCGGACGCGACGGCGGTGCCGACGGGAACGGGCTGGGTTCCGGCCTGATCGAGGAAGACCTCGACGCCCGCGGCGGCGTCGAGCGTGCCGCTGGCGGTGCCCGAGACGGTGAACGGTCCCACGATCGAGCCGTCTTCCGGGATCGTCGTCGTGCCGGGCTCGATGCCGAGCGTCGGCACCGACGGCTCCGGGAGACCTCCGCTGTCCAGCGCATCCTGGACGACAGCGGCCGTGGCGTTCCGGATGGTCGCGGTGGTGCCGGTGGCCAGGACGAATCCGTCACTGAAGTACCAGATCGCGCTCTGCACGGCCGCCACCTGCTGGGCGAGGGTGAGCCCGGAGATCGGGTTGCTCGTGTCGAACGGGAAGTAGTTGGTGAGGATGTAGTTGATGTAGTCGAGGTTGGGCACATTGGACTCGTCCCACTCGCCGATGTTGTAGCCCGCCCCGACGCCGGTCTCGGTACTGAAATCGATGCAGTACGCCGAAGCCGTCGCCCCCGAGACGGGATCGGCGATGGTGATCAGCTGGGGGCTCACGGCCTCCACCGAGGCCCCGGTCGCCGGATAGGGGCCGGGCGTGGGCCCCAGCGTCGTCAGCTCGCCGGTCACGTTCGTCGGGTACTGCGAGCCGGTGATGGTGACCTGCGTGAAGAAGCCGGCCCGCGGAAGCACCGGATCGGGATCCCACAGAGCCGATGCCGGGGTAGCTCCGAAGAGCACCATCGCCGCAGCGATGGCCGTCGCCAGAAGAGTCCCTGCCGTGCGCGTACGCGATCGCGTCGTCTCGGTGTGCATGGTGTCCCTCGATCTCGCCGATGATCCGAGTGACGGGTTCCCCGACCTGCGACAGCCCGCCGTTGGTCACCGACGATAGGCACAAGCTCCTTCAGCGAAAAGGGGCTGAGCGATGTTCACCCGGGTGAGTCCGGGTGACCTGTCGCGCAAGCGAGCGCCTCCTCGCGCAGCGGAGCGCCCGCCGGGGGAGGGAGTTGGGTGGCAGGCGCTCCGTCGGCCGCAGCGCGACCGGCAAGGCCCCCCGAGTCGATCGGTGCAGCACGTTCAGGATGAACCATGCGTACGGCCCGCGCAACGGGTGTGTCCGTCACGACAGATCCCTGACGATCCATCTCCTCCTACCCCGACGACGACCGCATCGTAGCCCGTCCGCGGGGACCGACGCCAAGGGGTCGATCCGCGGGGAGTGCGCGATCACCATGGCCGCATGAGCGCTTACCTGTCCCGAGGCCTGGGCCTCGCCCTTCGAGGGGTCATGGCCCTGATCCTCCTCGTCCGGCACCCCAGGCCGATCCACGCGCACGGGGCCATCTTCGACGGGCGGCTGACCCTGCGGCCGAACCCGGGATCCGGCATCCGAGGGATCGATGACCCTCCGGCCGCCGAGGTGCCGGTCGTCGTGCGGGTCTCGCGCTCGGTCGGTACGCCCTCGTGGGCGCCGGACGTCTATGGGCTCGGCATCCGCTGGGTGCACGGCGCCGAGGAGGTCGACCTTCAGCTGGCTTCGACGGGCATCGGCGTCCCCGGACGGTTCCTGCTCCTCCCCCGTCTCACGCCGACCCGCGCGACGTTCAGCAGCGTCGTGCCGTACCGGACGCCGCGCGGTCCGGTCATGCTCGGCGCGCGAACCGTTCCACCCCGTCGCCTCCCCGGCGCCGTGACGGAGCTCCGCCGGGCGGTGGACGATCAGCCGTGGCAGCTCCGGCTGTACTACGCCTCGCCCGGCGGACTCTGGCATCCCTTCGCCGAGGTGCGGCTCGACTCCGCCCGGGATGCGGACGACGCGAGCCTGCGTTTCGACATCGACCGGCGGCCCCTTCCGGGCGCCGAGACATACCCGTCGATGCGGGCCCTTCGCGGGCCCTCGTATCGCCTCACGCAGGGGTGAGCCGCAGGAACACGGTCAGTCCAGGCGCGCAGACAGCTCCGCCGTGATCCGCGAGACCTGGGTCCGCGCCTCCGCCAATCGCCCGACCTCCTCGTCGAGCCCGGACCGCATGGACGGCGAGGCGCCGTGTGCGCGAGCGAGCTGCAGGTTGGCGCGGAGGTTCAGGGAGGCACCCGAGAGGCCGGCCTCCAGGGCCTCCGTCGCGACGGCGAGGTCCACGGCGAGGTGCGGGTTGCCGTGCGACGCGAGAGCGCGCGCCTCGGCGACCAGGGTGATGCCGATGCGGCCGAGGCGCGCGACGGACGCAGCAGCGTCGAGGGCGGCGTTCCGCACCCTCTCCTCCCGTGCCGGGTCCTCCGGTGCCAGCGCGAGCGCGGCACCGAAGCCCGCCGACACCACGCCGTCCGCCTCGACGGCCTGCAGAAGCTCCGCGCGCACGGGGTCGAGGCGGCCTGTGCTCTCGGCGACGGCAGGATCCTCGCGAGTGTATCCGGCGACCATGCCCATCAGTGCCGCGGCCAGGCCGAGCATGACCCCCGACGCCGCACCTCCGCCAGGCGAACCGGTGGGCTGACTGAGCGCGTCGAGCCAGGCGTCCATCGGGCGGGACGTCGGGATGTCTGCAGAATCCGTCATGCCGGTCAGACTATCCGTGGGAAGGATGCAGTATGACGGCGGATCAGCGAGCGGTCCTCCGTGATCGGGTGCCGCGTCTCCCACGACTCCGGATGCATGCGTCTCTACGATGGACTCGTGCAGCTCGTCGACACCCTCTCCGTCGTCGGCGAGGTGCTGTCCTGGATCGGCCTCGGCATCGGCGTGCCGCTCCTCATCGTGGCGATGCTGATCCACCTCGTCGAGGGGCAGTGGGTTCCGGTCGAGATCGCCGTGATCGATCGAGGCGGGCATCCCACCGCCCGCTGGTTCGCGGGCGGCGACTTCCACGAGAGACCGCTGCGCCGCGGCGAGCCCACGGCCACCACCGATGGATGGCTCGACGGGTTCCACAGCTCGAACGACCCGGCCCGCATCCGGATCGGTGAGCCGCCGCATCTGCGCCGGGTCCTGCGGACTGTCGGGGTCGTCTTCGCCGCGGTCGGTGCCGTCGGCCTGATCGTATCCTTCCTCCCGCTGGTCCTCTGACGTCGCGCGCGGAAGCCTCACGCCGTCGACGGTCGCTGCGAGGATGACCGGCGGAACGATTCCAGCGCCGTGCGATACGTGGCGGCGTCGTTCCGTACCGCATCGGTGACCAGGAGGGCGCGAGGACCGATCTGCCGGACGTACACCCCGCGGCACGGCAGCGTGACCACCTTCCCGAGGCCGCGCCGCCAGGCGTCGGCGAGCGTCGCCACGTCCCGGTGTTCAGGGCTGTCCGCGAGTGTCGTGCGGTTCGTCGCGAGGTGCGCGTCGGAGCCCCGCCGCTCCCATTCGCGGTAGGCCGCGTCGTCGAAGACATCGTCTCCGAACTCATCCCGCGCCGTGGGGCCGACGAGCTGGCCGAGCAGCGTCTCCCGCTCATCCGGACCCATCGTCGGATCGAGGGCGCGGTCGAACAACGTCCGATCCGGCTCCGTCGCGGCGTGCGCGACAGCCTTGTCCCAGATCCGGGGCCAGACCTCCGCCCAGCGCTCACGGGTCTGCGCGTCCACGGGTCGCTCCGCCTCCGCTGGTCGGTCGACCAGGAGCGGCGGGAGCGCGTCGTCGACGGGGACCAGCCCGTGCGCCTCCCGGACCCAGAGCAGTTCGAGCAGGGCGTGAGGGCGATCGTCGACGGTGATGATCATGTCGTGCGGCCACGGGTCCCCCGGCATCGGGGTCATCGATCGCATGCGCCCTCCGCTCCCCTCGTCGACTGACCGCCGCCGCGGAGCACCGGGCCGACGACCCCTCGCAACGCGCTGACGTCCTCGTCATGTTCGGTGTTCATCGGCCACCCCTCCCCCGGCTCGCCCCTCATCTTCGCATCCTCCGATCGCGTGGAGCCGTGGTCATCGAGAACGACGCTTTCGTCGCGCGATCAGGCTGTGGCTAGGATCGCCCCGTGAGCCAGATCATCCCGTCACCTCGTCGCCGAGCCTTCGGATGCGGGGTCGCGGCCACCGTCGTGGCGCTCGTCGGGATCCTGCCGACCGCGATCGTCTTCGTCCTGGCGGGGACGGCGGACCCGAACTACGGATGGCTGTTGTTCCTCACGCTGCCGCTCGCGGTCCTCTTCGGTGGCACCGCCCTCATCCTCGGCGTCATCGGGCTCGTCTTCGCCCGTGCCGACCGCGTCGGCTACGCGTGGCCGGTCGCGGGAACCGTGCTGGGGGCCGTGTCGGCCCTTCCCACCGCCGCGTTCCTCATGGGTGGCTGAACCGCCGCGAGCAGGGTGTCAGTGAGCCCCAACAACCCTCGCCCTCACTGCTTCCTGAAAGAGAGCCCCCGTGCGCCGGAACCCGCCCGCCAACAGACTGATGCTCGCGATGGCTGTGGCCCTGGCGGCGTTCTTCGTCTGGGGGACACTCGTGCGTCCCCTGGTCGAGGGCGAGCCGCCTGTGGCGACATCGCTGGTATTCGCGACGGGGGTACTGCTCGCGGGTCTGATCATCTGGATCGTGCTCGGACGCATCCAACGACTGCAGCGCACCCAGCGGCGAGCACTGCGGGAGCGCGAGCCGCAGGCGCGAACCTTCGGCTCCTACGCGCTCAACGGTGTTGCAGCCTACCTGTCACGTGCGATCCCCCTCCTCGGACTCGGCCCCGCCCCCCGCGGCCTGTTGACGGCGAGCCCCACGGGCGTCATCGACCCTTCGGGGTTCCGGGTGGTCCGCGGCGGGGACCGTCTCCTCACCGCATGCAGCGTGCCGCGGGATCGGATCCAGGGCGTGACGAGAGGTGCCATCCAGGAGGGCGCCTTCCTCTACCCGACCCTCGAGATCGTGGTCTCGCAGGGAGCGGGACAGGCCACGATCCCGGTCCCGGTGACCAGGGACGACGCGCCGCTTCGCCGGGAGTCACCGGACGGGATGGACCGGCTGATCTCCGACGCGGCACGCATCTGGGGCGTTCCGGTGCTCGGCGACGGCGGCTGACGCGAGCGACTCCGCGACCGGAATCGACGCGCGAGCGCGGGCCGGTAGAGTACGGGAAACAGGGGGGAACATTTTGTCTGACGAGTCCATGGCGCAACGGCGCGACTACAACCCCGGACCGCGAGTGGGGATCACCTTCTCCACCTTCGACCTGCTGCACGCGGGGCACATCATGATGCTCGCCGAGGCGAAGCGGCAGTGCGACTACCTCATCGTCGGCCTGCAGATGGATCCGACCCTGGACCGCCCGGAGAAGAACGCGCCGACGCAGACGGTCGTGGAGCGCTACATCCAGCTTCGCGGCTGTCAGCACGTGGATGAGATCGTGCCGTACTCGACGGAGCAGGACCTCGAGGACATCCTTCGGTCCTTCAAGCTCGATGTGCGCATCGTCGGAGATGAGTACCGCGATCGGGACTTCACCGGCCGCGCGTACTGCGAGGAGAGTGGCATCGAGCTCTACTTCAACAGTCGAGACCATCGGTTCTCCAGCTCCGGCCTTCGACGGATCGTCGCGGAGAAGGAAGCGGAGCGCGCCGCGGGTCACTGACCCGCGTTCCGCCTGTGGCGACCTCCGGTCATCGAGCTCCGCGAAGAACAGGTGACGGATGCGCACATCGACAGCGTGGGGGTTGATCGCAGCGATGACCGCGGTCTCGCTCGTCGCCCTCGGCGTCGTCATGACCTACCGCTTCGCGACTCCGCTCGTCGATCCTGCCCCGCCGACGCCGGACTACGGGGTCCAGGCGCTCGTCGCCGGCGTGACGATGGCGGCAGTGGTGGTGGGTGGCCTCGGCGCGGGCGTGTACGCGACGAAACGCCAGGTCGCCCGAGGTCGCGTCGTCGGTTGGACGGCCGCCGCGATGCTCGCGGGCACCGTCCTGGGAGCGGTTCTGGCCTTCGTCCTGAGCGCACGCTGACGTCTGTGGCTCCGCGATCTCTGCCGCAACATGAGGGACACCCCCCTGCGTCTTATCTCACGCCAGCCTCACGGAGCCGGAACCAGCACGTCGCGTACGAGCGCATCAAGCTGCGCCGCCTCGAGGAATTGTCGAAGAGTGTGGCGCGCGGGCCCGGACGTGGTGCGGCGCCACACTGCGTGACGCCGCACAAGCGGACTCAGAAGTCCCAGTCGTCGTCTTCCGTGGCCTCGGCCTTGCCGATGACGTAGGACGAGCCCGACCCACTGAAGAAGTCGTGGTTCTCGTCCGCGTTCGGGGAGAGCGCGGACAGGATCGCCGGGTTCACGTTGGTGACGCTGGAGGGGAACATCGCCTCGTAGCCCAGGTTCATGAGGGCCTTGTTGGCGTTGTAGTGCAGGAACTTCTTGACGTCCTCGGTCAGCCCGACGCCGTCGTAGAGGTCCTGCGTGTACTGCACCTCGTTGTCGTAGAGCTCGTAGAGCAGGGAGAACGTGTAGTCCTTGAGCTCGTCCTTGCGCGCCTGGTCGGCCGTCTCGAGTCCGCGCTGGAACTTGTAGCCGATGTAGTACCCGTGCACGGCCTCGTCGCGGATGATGAGGCGGATGAGGTCGGCCGTGTTCGTCAGCTTCGCCTTCGAGGACCAGTAGATCGGCAGGTAGAAGCCCGAGTAGAACAGGAACGACTCCAGCAGCGTGGAGGCGACCTTGCGCTTGAGGGGGTCGTCTCCCTGGTAGTAGTCCATGATGATCTGCGCCTTCTTCTGAAGGTTCGCATTCTCCGTGGACCAGCGGAACGCCTCGTCGATCTCCTTCGTCGACGCGAGCGTCGAGAAGATCGAGGAGTAGCTCTTCGCGTGCACCGACTCCATGAACGCGATGTTCGTGTAGACGGCCTCCTCGTGAGGCGTGATCGCGTCGGGGATCAGCGACACCGCGCCGACGGTGCCCTGGATCGTGTCGAGGAGCGTGAGCCCGGTGAACACCCGCATGGTGAGCAGCTGCTCGTCGGGGGTGAGCGTGTTCCACGACTGCACGTCGTTCGACAGCGGCACCTTCTCCGGCAGCCAGAAATTGTTCACCAGACGGTTCCAGACCTCGAGGTCCTTGTCGTCCTGGATGCGGTTCCAGTTGATCGCCTGCACGCTGGAGACCAGCTTGAGCGGGGAGTGAGGAGTCATTCTTGTCCTAGTTCCTGGGTCACTGAGCCTGTCGAAGTGTCAGAGCATGCACGAGACGCACTCGGTCATGTCGGTGCCCTCGAGCGCCAGCTGACGCAGACGGATGTAGTAGATCGTCTTGATGCCCTTGCGCCATGCGTAGATCTGGGCCTTGTTGATGTCGCGCGTGGTGGCGGTGTCCTTGAAGAACAGCGTCAGCGACAGACCCTGGTCGACGTGCTGCGTGGCCGCGGCGTACGTGTCGATGACCTTCTCGTAGCCGATCTCGTACGCGTCCTGGTAGTACTCCAGGTTGTCGTTCGTCATGAACGCCGCCGGGTAGTAGACGCGACCGAGCTTGCCTTCCTTGCGGATCTCGATCTTCGAGGCGATCGGGTGGATCGAGGAGGTCGAGTTGTTGATGTAGGAGATCGAGCCCGTCGGCGGCACGGCCTGCAGGTTCTGGTTGTAGATGCCGTGCTCCTGGATCGACGCCTTGAGCTGGACCCAGTCCTCCTGCGTCGGGATGTGCTTGCCCGCGAAGAGCTCCTTGACCTTCTCGGTCTCCGGCACCCACGCTCGGTCGATGTACTTGTCGAAGAACTCGCCGGACGCGTAGGTGGAGTCGGCGAACCCGTCGAACGTCGTGCCGCGCTCGATCGCGAGCTGGTTCGAGGCGCGCAGGGCGTGGAACAGCACGGTGTAGAAGTAGATGTTCGTGAAGTCGACACCCTCCTCCGAGCCGTAGAACACGTGCTCGCGGGCGAGGTAGCCGTGCAGGTTCATCTGGCCGAGGCCGATCGCGTGCGACCGGTCGTTGCCGTCCTCGATCGAACGGACCGAGCCGATGTGGCTCTGGTCGCTGACCGCGGTGAGCGCGCGGATCGCGGTCTCGACCGTCTGGCCGAGGTCGTCGGCGTCCATCGACAGCGCGATGTTCATCGAGCCGAGGTTGCAGGAGATGTCCTTGCCGATCTCCTTGTACGACAGGTCGTCGTTGTAGGTGGTCGGCGTGTTCACCTGCAGGATCTCGCTGCAGAGGTTGGACATGTTGATGCGCCCCTTGATGGGGTTGGCCTTGTTGACCGTGTCCTCGAACATGACGTACGGGTAGCCGGACTCGAACTGGATCTCGGCGACGGTCTGGAAGAACTCGCGCGCGTTGATCTTGGTCTTCTTGATGCGCGGGTCGTCGACCATCTCGCGGTACTTCTCGGTGACCGAGATGTCGCCGAACGGGACGCCGTAGACCTTCTCCACGTCGTACGGCGAGAACAGGTACATGTCCTCGTCGTTCTTGGCGAGCTCGAACGTGATGTCCGGCACCACGACGCCGAGCGACAGCGTCTTGATGCGGATCTTCTCGTCGGCGTTCTCGCGCTTGGTGTCGAGGAAGCGCATGATGTCGGGGTGGTGGGCGTTGAGGTACACCGCACCCGCACCCTGACGCGCGCCGAGCTGGTTGGCGTAGCTGAAGCTGTCTTCGAGGAGCTTCATGACGGGGATGATGCCCGAGGACTGGTTCTCGATCTGCTTGATCGGGGCACCCGACTCGCGGATGTTCGACAGCAGCAGGGCCACGCCGCCGCCGCGCTTGGAGAGCTGCAGCGCGGAGTTGATGCCGCGGGCGATCGACTCCATGTTGTCCTCGATGCGCAGCAGGAAGCAGCTGACGAGCTCGCCGCGCTGCGCCTTGCCCGCGTTGAGGAAGGTCGGGGTGGCCGGCTGGAAGCGACCGGAGATGATCTCTTCGACGAGGTTCACGGCGAGCTTCTCGTCGCCGTCCGCGAGGGCGAGCGCGGTCATCACGACGCGGTCCTCGAAGCGCTCGAGGTAGCGCTTGCCGTCGAAGGTCTTCAGCGTGTAGCTCGTGTAGTACTTGAACGCGCCGAGGAACGTCTCGAAGCGGAACTTCTTCGAGTAGGCGAGGTCGTTGAGCTTCTGCACGAAGTCGAACGAGTACTTCTCGATGACGGCGCCCTCGTAGTACTCCTTCTCCACGAGGTAGTCCAGGCGCTCCTTGAGCGAGTGGAAGAACACCGTGTTCTGGTTCACGTGCTGCAGGAAGTACTCCCGCGCGGCGCGCTTGTCGGCGTCGAACTGGATCTTCCCGTTCGCGTCGTACAGGTTCAGCATCGCGTTGAGGGCGTGGTAGTCCAGACCCTCATACGCGGGGTTCACCTTGAATGCCACTGTCTCGGTCACTGAAGATTCCACCGTCGTTCCAATCCGTCGCTCACGCGATCCACGTCGTCCTGTGTGCCGAAGATCTCGAGCCGATACAAGTGAGGCACGTGACACTTGCGGCTGATGATGTCGCCGGCGAGGCAGAACGCGTCGCCGAAGTTGGTGTTGCCCGCGGAGATGACCCCGCGGATGTGACGCCGGTTGCGCTCGTCGTTGAGGAACCGGATCACCTGCTTGGGCACGGCCCCCTTCTCGACCCCGCGCCCGGCACCCCCGCCGTAGGTGGGGGTGACCAGGACGAAGGGCTCGTCGACGACGAGGTCCTCTTCGTTCCGGTGGAGGGGGATGCGTCGGGCGGGAAGCCCGAGCTTCTCGATGAAGCGCGCGGTGTTACCCGACACGCTCGAGAAGTAGACCAGGAGCGGCGCAGCGGTCGCGACGGCGCTCATAGCTCTCTCCTTGGGTTCCTGAGCCTGTCGAAGGGCCGGGTCGGTGAGCCTGTCGGACTACGCCAGGCGGGACGCGAGCTCGTCGATCTTGTCGGGACGGAAGCCCGACCAGTGGTCCTCGTCGGTGACGACGACGGGAGCCTGCATGTAGCCGAGCGCCTTGACCTGCTCCAGCGCCGTCGGGTCCTCCGACAGGTCGTGGATCTCGTACTCGATGCCCTTGGCATCCAGGGCACGGTAGGTCGCGTTGCACTGGACGCAGGAAGGCTTGGTGTACACCGTGATCGACATCTGAACCCCTCAAATCTCTGGTTTCTCCGGCAGACCTCCGCCGGGATCTCAATACTACATATAGGGACGGACATTCGGTGCGACCACAAGGGGTAGTAGTTACATCCGTGTAGTTTTTCCACCTCTCTCTACAGATACAACACAGGTTGTCCACCGTTTCTTCCACAGGCGGACCCCCTCTCCCGGGGTCGGCGACCCGCGGGAAATCGCGGCTGGGAGGAGCCTGGGAGAGATCCATCCACAGGAGGCACCCTATGAGGGGCATCCGACATCCCCAGGCCTGTGGAATTCGTCGTCCGGCGTGTCCACGGCGTGTCGCGGCGTGTCCATCGCCGGCCCATCGCACCGACGTCCCCGCCGCCCGGTACCGTTGTCGGGTGGCGGGCTATCGGGATCTTCTTCGCACGCCGGGAGTGGGCCGCATGATCGCCGCCCAGCTCACCGCGCGCTTCCCCAACGGGATGATGTCCTTGGCGATCCTGCTGCACGTCGAGCAGCAGACCGGATCGTACGGATCGGCGGGCCTCGTGCTCGCCGCGACCAGTGTCGGCCAAGCGGTCGCCGGCCCCATCACCAGCCGGTGGATGGGCGCCTGGGGCATGCGGCGGGTGCTGACCCTCACCCTGTCCGTCTGCGTCATCGCGGTACTCGGCCTGGGACTGCTGCCCCTCTCGGTCCCGGGATACATGGCCCTGGGCATGATCGCCGGCCTCTCGACGCCGCCGGTGCAGGCGGCCGTCCGCACCATCTACCCCAAGCTCGTGAACGCCGGTCAGCTCACCCCGCTGTTCTCCCTCGACGCGTCCCTGCAGGAGATCATCTGGGTGCTGGCGCCGGTCGTCATCACCCTCGTCTCCACCCAGGTCGGCACCATGGAGGGCCTGCTCCTGGTGGCGATCGTCCTCGTCGCCGGCGGTGCGTGGTTCATCCTCTCCCCCGAGGTCGGCCGCGTGCGCATCCCGCGCAGCCGCAACGCGCTGGGCACGGTCGTGCTCAAGCCGCCCGTGCTCCTCGCGACCGTCATCGGATTCCTGCTCATCGGCGCCTGCTCCGCGGTCGAGGTCGGCGTGGTCGCGACGTTCGAGCACGGCAGCCTCGCGGCGGGTCTCGTCCTCGCGGTCTTCTCCGCCGGCAGCCTGGCCGGCGGCCTCGCCTTCGGCCACATCCCGATCGGCCCCTGGGCGATGGCGCGCCGCCTGCTCATCGTCACGGTGGGCCTCGCCCTCACGATGGTCATGCTCAACGTCTACTGGCTGGGCGGCACGCTCATCCTCGCCGGCATCGGCATCGCCCCTGCCCTCGCGGTGCTGTTCGCCATCACCACGGCCAGCGTGAAGTTCAGCGAGACCGCCGAGGCCTTCGGCTGGGCGGGCACCGGGCAGCTCATCGGCGCCGCGGCCGGATCGGCGGTCGCCGGCTTCCTCGTCGACGTCGGCGACTGGCGCGGTGCGTACCTGGCCGCCACCATCTTCGCGGCGGTCGGACTGCTCGTCTCCATCGTGTTCGTGCGGTCCTTCCCCGATCTGCGTCACCGCGACGCCAGCCCCCATCCCGACACCGAGCCCCTGGCGGTCACCCCCTCATGAGCCCTTCCGTCCCGTCCTCCTCCCCCGCGATCGTGTGCGTCGGCGAGTCGATGGCCCTGATCACGCCGACCGGCGCCGACCTCACGACCGCCGACACCGCGTCGATCACCCACGCGGGTGCGGAGGCGAACGTCGCCGTCGGCGTCGCGGCCGCGGGCCATCGGGCTGTCTGGGCCTCTCGTCTCGGCGACGATCCTCTCGGCCGCCGCCTCTCCGCAGAGCTGGAGCAGCGTCGCGTCGAACTCTGGACCGAGGTCGACCCGGAGGCGCCGACCGGAGTGATGTTCAAGGATCCCGGCGTGGAGTCCTCGGCGGTCTACTACTATCGCCGCGGCTCGGCCGCCTCGCGCATGGCACCCGGGTTCCTGTCCCCCGCGCAGCTCGCCGGCGTCCGTATCGTGCACACCACGGGCATCACCCCGGCGCTGTCTGCGACCTGCCTGGCGATGGTCGACCGGCTCTTCGCGGACGCGCGCACCGCCGGAGCCGTCGTCTCCTTCGATGTGAACGACCGCCGGGCGCTGTGGAGCCCCGAGGAGGCGGCCGCGACCCTCGCGCGCCTGGCCGACGCCGCCGACATCGCCTTCGTCGGCCGTGACGAGGCCGAGCGCATCTGGGGCACCGCGACGGCCGCGGAGATCCGCGCGCACCTTCCGCACTGCGGTCTGCTCGTCGTCAAGGACGGCGACGTCGGCGCCACGGCCTTCGCCGGTGACGCGGACCCGGTCTTCGTGCCCGCGCCGACCGTGGACGTGGTGGAGCCCGTCGGTGCGGGGGACGCCTTCGCCTCCGGGTTCCTGGCCGCGACGCTCGACGGCGCCGACCTCGAGACCCGCCTGGCCGCAGGACACGAGGCCGCAGCGCGAGTGCTCCGCATCGCGGCCGACCTGCCGCCCCTGGAGCCGGCGCGCTGACTCCGCCCGCCGCGTCCTGGCGCGGTCGTAGGCTGGTGCCATGCCCGCTCCCGTCACCCTTCCCCGCCTGAGCTGGGGCGATCCCGCGGCGGGGCGACGCGCCCTTCTCGTGCACGGTCTCGGCTCGTCCGGCGCACTCATGTGGCGGCTCGGCGATGCTCTCGCGGCGGCCGGTTGGCACGCGACGGCGGTGGACCTGCGCGGCCACGGTGACGCCCCGCGGGCCCTCGACTACTCCGTCGCGGCGTATGCCGCGGATCTCGTCGCGACGCGGCCTGCCGGGTCGCGCGCCTGGGACGCCGTCGTCGGGCACTCGCTCGGCGGGGCGGCCGGTACGGTGGCCGCCGCCGACGACACGGGCTGGACGCACCGCCTGGTCCTCATCGACCCCGCGATCCACATCGTCCAGCGGGACGCGGCCATCGTCCGCCACAACCAGGAACGCGCCTTCGCCGACAACCGCCTCGACGCCGTGCGGCAGGAGCATCCGCACTGGCACCCGCAGGACCAGGAGCTCAAGGTCGACGCCGTCCGGCGGGCGAGTGCGTGGGCGGTCGAGCAGACCAGCGCCCAGAATCAGCCGTGGGACGTCCGCGGACACGCGGCCCGCCTGACCGTGCCCACGCACGTGATCGGCGGCGACCCCGCCGTCTACAGCATCTTCACCGGAGCCCTCGCCGACGAGGTGCTCGCGAGCAACCCCCGCATCTCCCTGTCGGTCGTGGCCGGCGCCGGCCACTCGGTGCATCGCGACCGCCCGGAGGAATCGATCCGACAGCTCCTGGAGGCTCTGGCATGAACGACTTCGACCCGTCGGCGTATCTCCCCGACGACCTGCTCGACCGCATCCGCGAACGGGCGCCGATCCACGACCGGGAGAACACCTTCCCCCAGGCGGACCTCGACGAGCTCCGCGCAGCCGGCTACCTGTCCATCCTCGTGCCCCGGGAGCGCGGCGGCGCGGGACTCGGCCTGGAGCAGGCGGCCGTCCTCCAGCAGCGGCTCGCCGGCGCCGCGCCCGCAACGGCCCTGGCGATCAACATGCACCTGGTCTGGACCGGCGTGGCCAAGGTCTTCTCGGATCGCGGGGTCCCCGGTCTCGAGTTCGTGCAGGACGGCGCCGTGGCCGGAGAGGTCTTCGCGTTCGGCATCAGCGAGGGCGGCAACGACCTCGTGCTGTTCGGGAGCGACACGGCGGCGGTCCCGGACGGCGGCGGCGGCTACGCCTTCACCGGCACCAAGATCTTCACCTCGCTCGCCCCCGTGTGGACGAAGCTCGGCCTGCACGGCCTCGACACCACGAGCCCGGACGCGCCGAAGCTCGTGTTCGCCTTCGTCGACCGCACGTCCGCGGTCACCACTGCGGATGACTGGGACACCCTCGGCATGCGCGGCACACAGAGCCGGACCACGCGGCTCGACGGCGCCGTCGCGGATGCGGCGCACGTGGTGCGGCGCATCGACCCGGGACCCAGCCCGGACCCGATCGTCTTCGGCATCTTCTCCGTCTTCGAGATCCTCCTCGCCTCCGTCTACACCGGCATCGCGCGCCGGGCCCTCGAGCTGGCCGTGGCGGCGGCGCACCGACGTCGCTCGAAGAAGAGCGGCACCGCGTACAGCCAGGATCCGGACATCCGCTGGCGTATCGCCGACATGGCCCTCGCCTACGACGCGCTCCCGCCGCAGATCGCCGCCCTCGCCCGCGACGTGGATGAGCGCGCGGACCGCGGCGCCGGCTGGTTCCCCGCGCTCTCGGGAGTCAAGCACCGGGCGGTGACGATGGCCAAGCAGGTGGTCGACGAGGCGATGCTGGTGGCCGGTGGCGGCTCGTACTTCTCCGGCAACGAGCTCTCCCGGCTGTACCGCGACGTCCTCGCCGGGGCGTTCCACCCCTCCGACCCCGAGTCGGCGCACGCCACAGCGGCGAGCGCCTGGCTCGGCCCGATCGAGGCCTGATCGGCGCACGCGGACCCCGTTGTCCGCGATCGTCCGCAGTGCCAGGATCGCACCATGGCACCGTCGAAGAAGGACCACACCCTCGACGCGATCTCCAAGACCATCGTCGAGATGCTGCAGGAGGACGGCCGCCGCTCGTACTCCGAGATCGGCCGCATCGTGGGGCTGAGCGAGGCCGCCGTCCGCCAGCGGGTGCAGCGCCTCACCGAGTCGGGCATCATGCAGATCGTCGCGGTGACGGATCCGATGCAGCTCGGCTTCCACCGGCAGGCGATGGTGGGCGTCAAGGTCGCCGGCGACGCGCGGGGCGTGGCCGAGGCGATCGCCGACATCGACGAGGTCGACTACGTCGTGATCACGGTCGGATCGTTCGATGTGCTCGTCGAGGCGGTGTGCGAGGACGACGACCATCTGCTGGCGCTCGTCAACGACCGCATCCGTCCGATCCAGGGCGTGGTGTCGACGGAGACCTTCATCTACGCGAAGCTCCAGAAGCAGCAGTTCGCCTGGGGCACACGCTGACCGTCCCGCTCAGAGCGGCGGCGCCGTATCACGACGGCGGGCGAGCAGGGCGAGGTGCAGGGCGGCGAGGGTCTCCCCGTCGTCCAGATCCGCGCCCAGCAGGTCGCCGATGAGCGCGAGGCGCTGATAGAACACCGAGCGGGAGAGGTGGCTCGCGGCCGCCGCGGCGGAGCGGTTGCCCGGGTGCGCCACGAGAGCGGCGAGCACGGCGAGCAGATCGCCTCGGCGATCCCTGTCGTGACGCACGAGCGGATCCAGCATCTGCTCGCTGTGCGCCTGGAGTCGCCGATCGTCGCGCAGGGCGGACACGAGGCGCTCGAGCGGCCGGTCGGCGACGCGGCGGACCGGCGGCACGTCACCCCCGGACGGCCGCGCGGCGAGGTCGAGCGCGGCACGGGTCGAGGCCAGGAGTCCGAGCACGCCTTCGGCGCTCGGACCGAGGATCGCGGGCGCACCGCCGGAGAGGTGGCGGACGGCCGCATCGGACAGGGCGCCGACGCCGGTCGCGACGAGCAGCACCACGTCGGCGCCGCGCCGCGAGCCCACCGCAGCCAGACCGGCCGCACGCGCACGGGCGACCAGCCGGTCCGATGCCTCGTCGGTGCGGAACACGAGCCCGGTGCCGGTGGTGCCCGCGAGATCCAGCCCGAGCCGCCGGAGCCGGACCTCGACATCCTCCTCACGGGCGAAGCGCGCGCCGAGGAGATCCTCGATGAGGCTGCGGTGCGCGAGCACGGTCCACGCGCCTTCCCCGTCGGCGAGGCAACCGAAGGCGAGGGCGGTCGCCCCCAGCTCCAAGACGGTGGCGCGACCGGCGGGATGCGGTGGACCGTCCGCCGCGATGAGCCAGCCCCAGCGCACACCGCGCGCCTGCACCGGCACACGGTCACCGCCATCCGGGCCGGGCGGACGGAGAGCCTGGCCGACCGGAACGCGGAGAGCTTCGACGGCGACGACCTCTCCTGCCAGGTTCTCGAGGTGGACGGGGACGTCGAGCGCACGGGCGACCTCCGACACGATGAGGTCGGCCGGTGCGCCACGGAGGCTGAGGGCGGTGAAGAGATCATGCAGACGCTGCCGTTCGCGGAGCGCCGCGGTCTGCGCTTCGATCAGCGCCCGGTGCACGGCCTCGGTCACCGCGACGAACTTCACCTCCACCGCGAGCGCGACGAGGGCGAGACCGGCGGCGGCGCAGGCCTCGATGACCGCGTCCGGGACGCGGGACATCCGCGGGCCGAGTTCGATCACGATGCCCGAGACCCCGATCGCCGCCAGCTCCGCCACGAGCACGCGCAGTGCTGCGGTGCCGGTCGGCCAGGCGGCGCCGGTCGTGAGCAGCAGCTCGCCGCCGTCGAGCAGGCGGGCGACGTCGGCGCTGTCCGAGACGTGGACCCACCGCACCCCGGCCTCGAGTGCCGGGCCGCCGACAAGGACGGTCGGCGCTCCCTCCTGGACCGCGGGAAGAGCGAGGACGTCCCCGACGAGCAGCGCCGACGAGCGCCGATCCGGACGGTCTGTCCGACCGAAGAAGAACTCCTGACGCTCTGCCACTCTGCACGGGCTCCGTTCTCTGTGAGCATGGGCCGAGCCCCAGCGTAGCGACCCTCGGTCAGAGTGTGCGATACGCGATCCACTGCGAAGGAGCACCTGTGAACACCGTCCGTCATCTCATCAACGGCACCGAGACGGCCGCTGCGGCGCGCCGCGGCCCCGTCTTCGACCCGGCGACAGGAGCCGTCACGAAGGAGGTCGCCTTCGCCTCGGCCGCCGAGGTCGACGCCGCCGTCGCCGCCGCGGCTGCGGCACTCCCGGCGTGGCGGGAGACGAGCCTCATCAAACGCGCCGACGTGTTCTTCCGGCTCCGCCAGCTCCTCACGGAGCGCACGGACGAGCTGGCGGCGATCGTCACGTCCGAGCACGGCAAGGTCCTGTCCGACGCGGCCGGCGAGGTGTCCCGGGGCATCGAGAACGTCGAGTTCGCGGCCGGCCTCGTACATCTGCTCAAGGGCGAGCGCAGCGAGCAGGTCGCCCGCGGGGTCGACGTGCACTCCGTCAAGCAGCCGGTCGGGGTGGTCGCCGCCATCACCCCGTTCAACTTCCCGGTCATGGTGCCGCTGTGGATGGTCGCCTCGGCCATCGCCTGCGGCAACACCGTCGTCCTCAAGCCCAGTGAGAAGGATCCGTCCGCCGCGGTGTGGCTCGCACGGCTGTTCCACGAGGCGGGCCTGCCGGACGGCGTCCTCAACGTCGTGCACGGCGACCGGGAGGCCGTCGACGCGCTTCTCGAGTCCCCGCGGGTGCAGGCGGTGAGCTTCGTCGGATCGACGCCCATCGCCCGGGCGATCTACCAGCGGGCGTCTGCCGCCGGGAAGCGCGTCCAAGCGCTCGGTGGCGCGAAGAACCACATGGTCGTGATGCCCGACGCCGACATCGACGCGGCCGCCGACGCCGCCGTCTCCGCGGCCTACGGCTCCGCGGGCGAACGCTGCATGGCGGTGTCCGTGCTCGTGGCCGTGGGCGACATCGCCGACGACCTCGTCGCCGCGATCGCCCGCCGCATCGACGGCCTCTCGATCGGCCCCGGCACGGACCCGGCGAGCGCGATGGGCCCGCTCATCACCGCGGAGCACCGCGATCGCGTCGCGTCCTATGTCGCGGGAGCCCCCGGAGAGGGCGCCAGGGTCGTCGTCGACGGCACGAGCGCGGAGTTCGACGGCGACGGCTTCTTCCTCGGCGTGAGCCTGATCGACGACGTCACCCCTGGCATGCGCGTCTATGACGACGAGATCTTCGGCCCGGTCCTGTCCGTCGTGCGCGTGGGCTCCTACGCGGAGGCCGTCGCGCTGGTCAACGCGAACGCCTACGGCAACGGCACGGCGATCTTCACGCGCGACGGCGGGACGGCACGGCAGTACGAGTTCGACATCGAGGTCGGCATGGTCGGCGTCAACGTCCCGATCCCGGTGCCCGTCGGCGCGTACTCCTTCGGCGGGTGGAAGGACTCCCTCTTCGGCGACGCGCACATCTACGGCCCGGAGTCCGTGCACTTCTACACGCGGTCGAAGGTCGTGACGACGCGGTGGCCCGACCACACCCCGTCGCAGATCGACCTCGGCTTCCCGAGCAACCACTGACGAGGAGCGATCACGATGACGACCTTCACCGACCGCCACGGAGTCTCCTCTCCCCTCCCCGCCCCCGACGCCGAAGCGCAGGTGCGCGCCGACGACCGCGCCCACGTCTTCCACTCCTGGAGCGCCCAGGCGCTGATCGACCCGTTGCCGGTCGCCGCCGGCCAGGGCTCGACGTTCTGGGACTACGAGGGCACCGCCTACCTCGACTTCTCCAGCCAGCTCGTGAACCTCAACCTCGGCCATCAGCACCCGGACCTCGTCGCTGCGATCCAGCGGCAGGCCGGGCGGCTCGCGACCATCCAGCCGTCGATGGCCAATGATGTGCGGGGTGAGCTCGCGCGCCTCATCGCCGAGGTCGCCCCGGACGGCTTCGAGAAGGTGTTCTTCACGAACGGCGGCGCGGAGGCGAATGAGTACGCGGTGCGCATGGCCCGGCAGGCCACGGGCCGCCGGAAGGTGCTGTCGATGTACCGCAGCTACCACGGCTCCACCGCCACCGCGATCTCCCTCACCGGCGACCCCCGTCGCTGGGCGAACGACGTCACGGACACCGGCGCCGTGCGGTTCTTCGGCCCGTACCTGTACCGCTCCCCGTTCCACAGCGAGACGCCGGAGCAGGAGACGGAGCGCGCCCTCGCGCATCTGGAGCAGACCATCCAGCTCGAGGGCCCGCAGACGATCGCCGCGATCATCGTCGAGACAGTGGTCGGCACCAACGGCGTGCTGCTTCCGCCGCCCGGCTATCTGCCCGGGGTGCGCGCGCTGTGCGACCGCTACGGGATCGTCTTCATCGCCGACGAGGTGATGGTGGGGTTCGGCCGGCTCGGCGAATGGTTCGGCATCGACGCCTTCGAGGGGCGCCCCGACCTGATCACCTTCGCGAAGGGGGTGAACTCGGGCTACGTCCCGCTCGGCGGCGTCGTGATCTCGGACCGCATCGCCGCAGCCTTCGACACCGTTCCGTTCGCGGGCGGGCTCACGTACTCCGGACACCCTCTCGCCTGCGCGGCCGGTGTCGCCACGTTCGAGGTGTACCGCCGCGACGGCATCCTGGAACGGGTACGCGACCTCGGTGAGCGGATCGTCGGCCCGACGCTGCGCGCGTGGGCATCGTCGCATCCGAGCGTGGGTGAGGTACGCGGCCGCGGCCTGTTCTGGGCGGTGGAGCTCGTGCGGGACCAGCAGACCAGGGAGCCGCTGGTGCCGTTCAACGCGACCGGTACCGATGCCGCGCCGATGACCGCGTTCGCAGCCGCCGCGAAGCGGGCAGGAGTCTGGCCCTTCACGCACTTCCACCGCGTGCACATCGCCCCGCCGCTGGTGATCGAGGAGGCGGAGCTGGTGCGGGGACTGGCCGGGATCGAGGAGGCGCTGACGGTCGCCGACGATATCGCCGCCGGCTGAGCGGCCGGCGGCGCCCGCCTACTTGCGGTCGAAGTCGAACGCCTTGAGGAGCTCGCCGACGGCCTTGTCGCGCTCCTCGCCGCCGTCCTCGAACATGTGGGTGACGTGCGTGCGCAGGTGGTTCTCCAACAGCAGACGGTTGAGCGACTCGAGGGAGCGCTGGATCGCGCGGGACTGCGTGATGATGTCCATGCAGTACTCCTCGTTCTCGATCATCCGCGCGACACCGCGCATCTGACCCTCGAGGATGCTGGTGCGGTGCAGAGCGCGCTTCTTGATGTCTTCGATCACGTATCGAGGCTACTCGCCCCGTGAAAGGATGACGTCATGCCGCGAACACCCACGACGCTGCTCTCCGTCGCCGACCAGGAGCGTCGGCGCGCGCTGCGGCGGATGAAGGCCGTCGCGCTCGGCGCCCTCATCTTCATGGCCCTCGCCTTCATCGTCGCGTTCGCGTTCCAGGAGCGGGTCGGTGGGCTCGCCTACGTGCGAGCCGCGGCGGAGGGCGGGATGGTCGGCGCGCTGGCGGACTGGTTCGCGGTCACGGCGCTGTTCCGCCGTCCGCTCGGCCTGCCCATCCCGCACACCGCGATCATCCCGAACCGCAAGGACGAGATCGGCCGCACGCTGGGCGAGTTCGTGGAGACGAACTTCCTCGCTGCCGACGTCGTGCGCACCAAGCTGACCAGCACCGCGATCGCCCTCCGCGCCGGCGAGTGGCTCCGCGAGACCCCGCATGCCGAGCGGGTCGCTGCCGAGGGCGCGACGGTCGCGACGGCGGTGCTGAACGCGCTGAGCGACGACGACGTGCGCGACCTCCTCGCCGACCTCGCCCGCGAGCACCTCGTCGCACCGGAGTGGGGGCCGCCCGCCGGAGCGTGGCTGGAGAAGATCGTCGACGCGGAAGCGCACCACGGCGCTGTCGACCTCGCGGTGGACAGCATCGGGCGGTGGCTCGACGCGAACGCCGCGTCCTTCGCCGGACTCGTCTCCCGACGACTCCCCGGGTGGATGCCGAAGATCGCGCACCGCCTGATCGACGACACTGTGTACAACGAGGCGGTCAAGTTCGTCCGCGCCGTGCAGGCCGATCCGCGGCATCCGGCCCGCCTCGCGATCGACGGGTACCTGTCCCGCCTCGCTGACGCTCTGCAGAACGACCCCGCGACGCGCGAGAAACTGGAGAACGCCAAGGCTGCTCTCTTCGACAGCCCGCGCGTCGGCGCCCTGGCGGCGGAGGCCTGGAACACCGCCAAGAACGGACTCCTCACCTCCCTCGCCGACCCGGAGAGCGGGCTGCGGCGTCGCGCCGTGCAAGCCCTGCAGGAGGTCGGCGAGCGGCTCACGACCGACGCCGCCCTGCAGCGCCGGGTCGACACGTGGGTCTCGGACGCGGCCGTCTTCCTCGTCGACCGGTACCGGCACGACATCGCCTCGATCATCACCGACACCGTGGAGCGCTGGGATCCCGCCGAGACCACCGAGAAGATCGAGCTCATGGTCGGCCGCGACCTGCAGTACATCCGTCTGAACGGCACCGTCGTCGGCGCCCTCGCCGGCCTTGCGATCTTCACCGTCGCCCACGCCCTGATCCCGGGAGTCTGACATGGCGCTGTCCCACGATCCGTCCTGGCCGCGCGCCGGGGCCTGGCCCGCGTTCGAGGACACGGCCGATGCGGTGCTCCTCGGCGTCCCGACCTGGCGCACCTCGCTGTCCCCGACCGGAGCCCACGCGACGCCGGCCGCGATCCGCGAGGCGCTCCCCCGCTACGGCACGACGGTCCTCGGCCCGCCGACGATCGACCTGGACGAGGTGCTCCGCATCGCGGATGCCGGGGACGTGCCGGAGCCGGACGGCGACACCGGAGAGGCACGGACGATCGAGCGGGTCCGGGAGCTGGCGCGAGCGTCCGACCTCGTCATCGCTCTCGGCGGCGACAACTCCCTCACCTACCCTGTCGCCCTCGGTGCGGAGGCCACGGGCCTGATCACGTTCGACGCCCACTTCGACCTGCGCGACGGCGTCTCCAACGGCACGCCGGTGCGACGACTCGTCGAAGACGCCCCGGCGGCGTCCGGCCTCCCCACCGCCCGCATCGACCCCACCCGGATCGTGCAGATCGGCCTCGCCGATTTCGCGAACTCCGCCGCCTACGCGCGCCGGGCGGCGGACTGGGGCATCCGGGTCGTCACGCTCGACGACGTGCGCCGTCGCGGGATCGCCGACGTCGTGGCCGAGGCGGTCGAGATCGCGGGGGCGGGCGACCGGCCCCGCGTGCACCTCGACATCGACGTGGACGTGTGCGACCGCGCGGTCGCCCCGGGATGCCCGGCCAGCGTCCCCGGAGGCCTGGCGGCGTGGGAGCTGCGCGCCCTCACGCGCGGTGTCGCCGCCGACCCGCGGGTCCGGAGCACCGACATCGCCGAGGTCGATGCGACAGCGGATGCCGAGGACGGTCGCACCGTGCGACTCGCGGCCCTCTGCGTGCTCGAGCTGCTCGCCGGCCTCGCGGCACGCTGAGCAGAGGAGCGGCCGGGCGACGCGCCGGATCAGCGCACGACGAGCTCGGGCGTGATGAGCGCGTGCGCCGAGCCGGACTCGACCCGACGCGGCGCGACGACGTCCCCCGTCGGCCCCATCAATAGATGGAGGATCGCCTCCGCCACATCCTCCGGTCGCTGCTCGACGCTGGAGAATCCCAAGGCTTCGGCGGTGGGCGTGTTGTCGAACCCGATGACCGGGACGGTCTTCCCGGCGTCGGCGAGGCCGAGCAGGGCCCCCACGGCGAGAGAGTCGCTGGCGCAGACGATGGCGTCCGCCCGGATGCCGTCTTCCAGCGCCCGGGTGATCGCCCGACGCGCCTCGGGAACCGAGTCCTCGGCGACGACCCTGGCGCCGTGCGCACCCGCCTCCGCGACGGCCTCGCGCCACCCGCGTTCTCGATCGTCCCCCGTGCCTGACCCCGACGGCCAGCCCAGGAAGGTCACCGCGCTCCCGTGCTCGAGCGCATACGTCGTCGCCGCCCTGGTGCCCGCCGCGCCGTCCACGTCGACCCAGAGATGCATCGGATCGGAGATGTCGTCATCCCCCCACGGCCGTCCGAAGGAGATGAACGGCAGACCGAGCGCGTCCAGCCGCGTGACGCGGGGATCGTCGCGCACGGTGCCGGTGAGGATCGCCGCATCGATCTCGGATCCGTCCCACAGTTCGGCGAGCCGGCCGAGCTCCTCCTCCGGGGTCCGTGCCGCGTACACGAGCATGCGCATGCCGCGATCACTCGACCGCTCCGTGATGGCGTGCACGAACCGATCCAGCACCACCCCCGAGATCCCGCCCAGGTACGGGTCGAGCCGGATGCCGATCGTCGAGCTCCGACGCAGGCGCAGCCGGCGGGCCGCCGCGTGCCGACGGTAGCCGAGCTCGTCGATGGAGGCGAGCACGCGCTCCCGGGTGGCCGGCCGGACGATGTCCGGGGTGTTCAGGACGTTCGACACCGTCTGGCGGGAGACGCCGGCGTGTGCCGCCACATCCTCCACCGTGGGGGCCTTGGCCATCGCACTCCTCGATCCCGGCGGCTTGACACGTCCGCACTGCCGCACCTAGCGTATTCCATGCAGAGTTTGATCGTTCAAATTCCTGCCCGCCGGCCCTCATCAAAGGAGAGAGAGACATGACACGGCAGACCACACGCGCCTGGCTCGGCGCCGGAGCGGTCCTGATCACCACCACCCTCGTGCTCACCGGGTGCGGCTCCGGGTTCTCAGGCGAGGAGCAGAGCGAGGGCGACACGGACCTCACCTCCTCCGACGACGGCCTCACGATCCTCATCGGCTCGTCGGGCGACGCCGAGACCGCCGCAGTGCAGTCGGCGCTCGACGCCTGGTCCGAGGAGTCCGGCACCGAGGTCGACCTCCAGGTGGCGAGCGACCTGGCGCAGGAGCTCTCCCAGGGCTTCGCCGCCGGGAACCCCGCCGACCTCTTCTACCTCGCACCGGAGCAGATGGCCGGGTACGCCTCGAACGGCTCCCTCCAGGCGTACGGCGACGAGCTCTCGAACAAGGACGACTTCTACCCCTCCCTCGTCGAGAACTTCACCCTCGACGGCACGTTCTACTGTGCGCCCAAGGACTTCTCCACGCTCGCGCTCGTGATCAACACACGCATGTGGGCGGAGGCGGGACTCACCGATGCCGACCTCCCGAAGAGCTGGGACGACCTCGCGGCCGTCGCGCAGAAGCTCACCACCGCCGACCACGTGGGTCTGGCCTTCGGAGCCGAGTACCAGCGCGTCGGCACGTTCATGGCGCAGGCCGGCGGTGGGCTCGTGAAGGACGGCACGGCGATCGCGGACGACCCCGCGAACGTCGAGGCGCTGGAGTACGTGCAGACCCACCTCGTCGACGGCACCTTCGCCTACGCGAAGGACGTCGGGGCCGGCTGGGGCGGCGAGGCACTCGGGAAGGAGCTGGCCGCGATGGTGATCGAAGGCAACTGGATCACCGGTGCGATGGCGAACGACTTCGGCTCCGTGGACTACACCGTCGCCGAGCTTCCCGAAGGACCGGGCGGCCAGGGCACCCTGCAGTTCACGAACTGCTGGGGCATGGCTGCCGACAGCCCCAACCAGCAGGCGGCCCTCGACCTCGTCGAGTACCTCACCAGTGCCGACAGCCAGCTCGCCTTCTCGAAGGCGTTCGGCCCGATGCCGTCGATCACCTCCGCCGCCGACCAGTGGACCGCGGACAACCCGGACCTCGCGCCCTTCCTCGCGGGAGCGGACTACGCGCAGTTCCCGCCCAACCAGGACGGCGCTGCGGACGTGATCGCCGACTTCAACGCGCAGCTCGAGTCGCTGAAGACGGGAGATCCCGCACAGATCCTCGGCACCGTGCAGTCGAACCTCGAAGCGATCGTCGAGTAGCGATGGCGGGACACGCCCTGTCTCGCCGCGGGGGAGCCTCCGGACTCCGCCGCGGCGAGGCCGCAGCCGGGTGGCTCTTCACGGCGCCGGTCATCCTCATCCTCGGGGTCTTCTTGCTGGTCCCCGTGCTCATGGCGCTCTGGGTCAGCATGTCGGACTGGGCGGGGCGCGGCAGCCCCCTCTCGCCGTCGGTCTCGTTCGTGGGCACCGAGAACTACTCGGCCGTGCTGGCCGACGGCGGCCTCGCGACCAAGGACTTCGGGACCGCGCTGCGCAACAACTCCTGGTACGTGCTGCTCGTCGTGCCCCTGCAGACGGCCATCGCCCTGTTCCTCGCCGTCCTGGTGAACAGAGCGGTGCTGCGCGGCCGCGGGTTCTTCCGGACCGCGTACTACTTCCCCTCCGTCACGAGCTCGGTGGCGATCACGGTGCTCTGGCTCTTCCTGTTCTCCGCGAGCGGAGCGGTCAACAGCGTTCTCGCCTGGTTCGGTCTGAACGGTCCGAACTGGTTCAACGACCCCCGCGGCATCCTGCATCTCGCGCTCAGCGGCATCGGCATCGACACCGGACCCGCCGCGCTCACCGGCGGCGGGATGCTGGGCATCTCCTGGTGGGAGTGGCTCGCCGGTCCGTCGATCGCCATGAGCGCCTACATCCTGATGGCCATCTTCACGACCTCCGGCACCTTCATGCTGCTCTTCCTCGCCGGTCTGCAGAATCTCGGCGCGGACGTCGACGAGGCGGCCATGATGGACGGGGCGAACGGGTGGCAGCGGTTCTGGCGGGTGACCCTGCCGCAGCTGCGGCCGACGCTGTTCACGGTGCTCACCCTCGGGCTCATCGGCTGCTGGCAGGTGTTCGATCAGATCTACACCGGCACCCGTGGCGCCCCCAGCAAGACGACCCTCACCCCGGCGTACCTGTCGTACAAGACGGCGTTCACGGATCAGGAGTGGGGTCAGGGCGCCGCGATCGCCTTCATCCTCTTCGTCATCATCGTGATCTTCACGCTGCTGCAGCGCTGGGTGCTGCGCGACCGGCCGGTATCGCGGCGCCGCATCCGCGCGTACGAGGTCGCGCGCGAGGGAGGGACGTCATGAGGCTCTCGCGCACGCAGCTGACCTGGCAGATCGTGCTGTACGCCGTGTTGATCGTGCTCGCCGTCATCTACATCTACCCGTTCCTGATCCAGGTGTTCACGAGTTTCAAGACGGACGAGGACGCTGCGAGCTCCGGCGTGAACCTGCTCCCGGAGTCGTGGACGTTCGCCGCCTATGAACGGCTCTTCGCCAACTCCGACTTCCCGTCGTGGTTCGTCAACAGCGCCATCGTGACGATCTTCGTCACCGCGGGGCGGGTGTTCTTCAACTCCCTCGCCGGATACGCGCTCGCGCGTCTGCGCTTCCGCGGTCGAGGAGTCGTGTTCGCGGCCCTCGTCGCCGTGATGTCGGTGCCGACCGTCGTCCTGCTCATCCCGAAGTTCCTCGTCATCAACCAGCTCGGCATCTTCAACTCCTACGCCGGCATGATCCTGCCTCTGCTGGTCGACGCCGCCGGCGTCTTCATCATGAAGAACTTCTTCGAGTCGATCCCCGTCTCGGTCGAGGAGCAGGCGCGGATCGATGGAGCCGGTGCGTTCCGGACCTTCTGGTCGGTCGTGCTCCCGATGGCGACGCCCGCCCTCATCACGATCGTCATCCTGTCGTTCCAGGGGTCGTGGAACGAGCTCAGCCACTTCATCGTGTCCACGAACGACCCCGCGCTGACGACCCTCACGAAGGGTGTCGCCTCGCTCGCCAGCGGGCAGCTCAGCCAGGGCACCCAGTACCCGCTCAAGCTCGCCGCGGCGCTCATCATGACGATCCCCGTCGCCGTGATGTTCTTCATCTTCCAGCGCCGCATCATGAATTCCACCGAAGGAGCCGTCAAGGAATGACCGACCGCCCCCACCTCCAGCCGCTGCTCGACGACGCCGTGGTGGTGCTCGACGCCCCCACCCAGGTCTGGTCCGACCGCGACGGCGACGTGGGCGGCGCCCCGATCCACGGGGTCTACCACGGCGACGTCCGTCACATCGCCGCGATCGGACTCGAGGTGCGGGACACCGCCCTGGAAGCCATCGCCTGCTCGGCGCCGGTCCCGCAGCGTGCGCTGTTCACCGGCCTGCTGCGCGGACTCGACGATGCCGCCGCCGATCCGAAGGTGCGCCTCGACCGGGATCGCACCGTCGAGGCGGGAAGACTGACCGAGACCCTGCGGGTGTCCTCGCACCTCATGCACGAGGTGACGGCCGAGCTCACGGTGCGCATCCGCCCGGACTTCACCCCCATGCAGCTCGTCAAGGCGGGGGTGGCCGGGGGCGAGGAGTGGTCGTGGGACGGCGAGCGCTGCCGCGCAGGGCAGGCGTCGTTCACGCTGCACGCTGTGGACGCCGCCGTGTCGATCGACGGTCGGGAGATGCTGCTCGCCTGGCGGGTGACCGTCCCTCCGCGCGGCGAGGTCGAGGTGACGTGGTCGGTCGACCTCGACGATCCGACCCTGGTCGTGACGTCGTCGCCACGGACAGCCGGCGTCCGGCCCGTCCCCACCGGAGCGGACCCTCGCGCCGCGCGCTGGCTGGAGCGCGCCTGCGCCGACCTCGATGCCCTGCGACTGGCCCTGCCGGATCAGCCGGACGAGGCGTTCTACGCCGCGGGCGCCCCCTGGTTCTTCACCCTGTTCGGACGGGACTCGATCTGGACGGCCCGTCTCGCCCTCGCCGCCGACCGCGACATCGCCGCCTCCACCCTGCGGGTGCTCGCGCGTCTCCAGGGCACGGTGCACGACCCCGGCACCGCGGAGGCCCCGGGCAAGATCGCGCACGAGCTCCGCAGCGCGGAGCTCTCCCTCCCCGGCGAGGGCGTGCTGCTGCCTCCGCTCTACTACGGCACGGTCGACGCGACACCGCTGTGGATCTGCCTCCTCGCCGACGCGCGCGCGGCCGGCCTGACGATCACGGAGCTGAAGGACCTGGAGCCCGCGTTGCGCGCCGCAGTGACGTGGATGATCGAGCACGGCGACGCCTCCGGCAGCGGCTTCATCGACTATGCGGATGAGTCGGGCCACGGCTTGGCGAATCAGGGCTGGAAGGACTCCGGCGACTCGATCCAGTGGCGCGACGGCCGTCTCGCGGAAGGTCCGATCGCGCTCAGCGAGGTGCAGGGATACGCCTACGAGGCCGCAGTGCGCGGAGCAGCGCTCCTCGACGAGCTGGGCGCAGCCGGCGGTGACGACCTGCGTTCGTGGGCGGCGGACCTGCGGCGACGCTTCCGGGAGGCCTACTGGGTCACCACGCCGGAGGGGCGGTACCCCGCCATCGCCCTCGACGCCCACGGCGCCGCGGTCGACACGCTCACCAGCAACATCGGCCATCTCATCGGCACCGGGCTGCTCGATCCGGACGAGGAGAGCGCCTGCGCGGAACTGCTCGTCGGCGAGACGATGTCGAGCGGGTACGGCGTCCGCACGATGTCCACGGAGGCCTCGGGATACTGGCCGCTGAGCTACCACGGCGGCAGCGTGTGGACCCACGACACCGCGATCGCCGTGCACGGGATGCTCCGCGCCGGCCTCACCGATCATGCCGGACGCATCGCCGCCCAGCTGCTCGATCTCGCCGAGGGCTTCGACTACCGCGTGCCGGAGCTGCACTCGGGCGAGCCCCGCGTCGACGGCGGCCGACCGGTCCCCTACCCGGCCGCCTGCCGTCCGCAGGCATGGTCCGCCGCTGCCGCCGTGGTCTGCGCCGAAGCCCTGCGATGAGGGGCGGGACGGTCAGACGACGGCCGTCCCGTCCTTCCAGACGCGCTGCACCAGCGGCACCCCCGGCCGGTACGCCAGATGCACGCGGGAGGGGGCGTCGAGCAGCACGAGGTCGGCGCGCGCCCCGGGGGTGATCCGGCCGATGTCGTCCCGCCGCAGTGCCCGCGCCCCGCCGGCGGTGGCGGCCCAGACCGCCTCCGCCGTGGTCATGCCCATGTCCCGCACGGCGATGGCGATGCAGAAGGCCATCGACGACGTGAAGCTCGACCCCGGGTTCGTGTCGCACGCGAGCGCCACGGTCACCCCCGCGTCCAGCAGCCCGCGGGCGTCCGGATAGGGCTGACGCGTGGAGAACTCCACACCGGGGAGCAGCGTGAGCACCGTGTCCGACGCGGCGAGCGCGGCGACGTCCGCGTCGGTGAGGTAGGTACCGTGATCCACGGAGGCGGCCCCGAGCTCGACCGCCATCCGCACGCCATCGCCCGGGCCGAGCTGGCTCGCATGCACGCGAGGAGCGAGACCCCGGGCGATGCCCGCCTCCAGGATCCGCCGCGACTGCGTCACCGTGAAGGCGCCGGTCTCGCAGAACACGTCGATCCACCGGGAGTGCGGGGCGCAGGCGTCGAGCATCGGCCCCACGACGAGGTCGACGTAGGCATCGGGATCGTCAGCGTACTCGACCGGCACCACGTGCGCCCCGAGGAAGGTGACCTCCGGCGTCACCTCGGCGGCGAGGCGCACGAGGCGCTCCTCCTCCGCGACGGCGAGACCGTAGCCGCTCTTGATCTCGACCGTGGTGGTGCCCTGCGTCCGCAGCTCCTCGATGAAGCCACGCAGCCGGCTCCGCAGCTCGTCGTCGCTCGCCGCCCGGGTCGCCTGCACCGTCGAGCGGATGCCGCCCGCCGCGTACCGCTGCCCCGCCATGCGCGCCTCGAACTCCGCCGCGCGATCGCCTCCGAAGACGAGGTGACTGTGGCTGTCGACGAATCCGGGGATCACGGCCCTCCCCCGGGCGTCGACGACCTCGTCGGCGGCGGGGGCTCCCGCGGATGGGCCGACCCACGCGATCCGCTCGCCGTCGATCAGCACGGCGGCGTCTCTGAGCGTGCCGCTCGGATCGCCCTCGGCGGCGACGTTGGTCGTCAGTTCCCCGATCCCGGTGATGAGGGTGGTCGTCACAGCATCGGCACCTTCAGTCCGCGGTCGCGCGCGACCTCCCTGGCGTGGTCGTACCCGGCGTCCGCATGCCGCATCACGCCGGTTCCCGGGTCGTTGGTCAGCACGCGCGCGAGCTTCTCCGCGGCGAGGGCCGAACCGTCCGCCACCGTCACCTGCCCGGCATGGATCGAGCGGCCGATCCCCACCCCGCCGCCGTGGTGCAGCGACACCCATGAGGCCCCGGAGGCGGTGTTGAGGAGAGCGTTGAGCAGCGGCCAGTCGGCGATCGCGTCGGAGCCGTCCTTCATGGCCTCGGTCTCCCGGTACGGGGACGCGACGGACCCGGAGTCCAGATGATCGCGGCCGATGACGATCGGTGCGGAGAGCTCTCCCGACGCGACCATCTCGTTGAACTTCAGCCCGGCGAGGTGCCGCTCCTGGTAGCCGAGCCAGCAGATGCGCGCCGGCAGCCCCTCGAAGTGGACGGCCGACCCCGCCTTGTCGAGCCAGCGGTGCAGCGCGGCGTCCTCGGGGAAGAGCTCGGCGATCGCACGGTCCGTCTTGAAGATGTCCTCCGGGTCTCCGGAGAGCGCCACCCAGCGGAACGGTCCTCGCCCCTCCTCGAACTGCGGACGGATGTAGGCGGGGACGAAGCCCGGGAACGCGAACGCCCGGTCGAAGCCCCCGAGCTGCGCCTCCGCGCGGATCGAGTTGCCGTAGTCGAAGACCGCCGCCCCCGCGTCCTGGAAGCCGACCATCGCGGCGACGTGGGCGGCCATGGACTCCCTCGACCGCCGGGTGAACTCCTCCGGATCGCGCGCGGCCTCCGCCTTCCAGCGGGACACGTCGATGCCGATCGGCAGGTAGGCGAGCGGGTCATGGGCGCTGGTCTGGTCGGTCACGACGTCGATCGGCACGCCCCGGCGCAGGAGCTCGGGGAAGATCTCCGCGGCATTGCCCACGACGCCGACCGAGAGGGCGTGACCGGCGTCCTTCGCCGCCACGACCCGGGCCACCGCCGCGTCGAGGTCGGTGGTGTACTCGTCGAGGTACCGGTGCTCGACGCGGCGGGCCAGCCGCGTCTCGTCGACGTCCACGATCAGGACCGCGCCCTCGTTGAGGGTCACCGCGAGAGGCTGCGCCCCGCCCATACCGCCGGCGCCGGCGGTCAACGTGAGCGTGCCCCGCAGGGAATCCCGGCCCAGCGAGCGGGCCACAGCGGCGAACGTCTCGTACGTCCCCTGCAGGATGCCCTGCGTGCCGATGTAGATCCAGGAGCCGGCCGTCATCTGGCCGTACATCGTCAGCCCGAGCTCCTCCAGGCGGCGGAACTCCGGCCAGGTCGCCCAGTCACCGACGAGGTTCGAGTTGGCGATGAGCACGCGCGGTGCCCACTCATGGGTGCGGAACACCCCCACCGGCTTCCCGGACTGGACGAGGAGCGTCTCATCCGACTCCAACTCGTCGAGCGTGCGGACGATCGCCTCGTACGCCGCCCAGTTGCGCGCCGCCTTGCCCGTCCCACCGTAGACGACGAGGTCCTCCGGGTGCTCGGCGACCTCGGGATCGAGGTTGTTCATGAGCATGCGCTTGGCCGCTTCCGCGCCCCAGCTCTTCGCGGTGCGCTCGGCACCTCGGGCTGCGCGTACCGTACGCGCTGCGGTGTCCTCAGTCATGCATGTGCTCCTTTGCGACACGGGCGACGGCGCCCGACTGGACGAGGGCGGTCACGGCCTCCATCTCGGGCGAGAGGTGGCGGTCAGGTCCGGGGCCTGCGGCGACGGTGCGGACGAGGTCGCGCACGGCTCCGGTCGCCGGGCCCGCCTGCAGCGGCGCGCGCAGGTCGAGCGCACGGGCCGCGGTGAGGATCTCGATCGCGAGGACCCGCGAGAGGCCGTCGACCGCGCGCCGCAGCTTCCGCGCCGCGGCCCAGCCCATCGAGACGTGGTCCTCCTGCATCGCCGAGGACGGGATGGAGTCCACCGAGGCCGGAACCGCGAGGCGCTTGAGCTCCGAGACGATGCCGGCCGCCGCATACTGCGCGATCATCAGACCGGAGTCGACGCCGACCTCCGCCGCCAGGAACGGCGGGAGCCCGTGGCTGCGGGCCGGGTCCAGCGCCCGGTCGGTGCGGCGCTCGGACACGGAGGCGACGTCGGCGATGGAGATCGCCAGGAAGTCGAGGACAGCGGCGACCGGGGCCCCGTGGAAGTTGCCGTTGGACTCGATGCGGCCGTCGAGGGTGATGATGGGGTTGTCGATCACGCTGGAGAGCTCGCGCTCCGCGATCATCGCGGCGTGCCCGAGCGTGTCACGTGCGGCGCCGTGCACCTGCGGCGAGCAGCGCAGCGAATATGCGTCCTGGACGCGGCCGTCCTCCGGGCCCTTGTGGCTGGCGACCATGGGGGACCCGGTGAGCAGTGCACGGAGGTGGCCGGCGGAGACCGCCTGGCCCGCCTGCGGACGCAGCGCCATGAGGTCGGCGGCGAACACGGCATCGGTGCCGAGCTGCGACTCGACCGACATCGCCGCCGCCACGTCCGCCGTGAGCAGCAGCGTCTCGAGGTCGTGGAGCGCGAGCACCAGAGTGCCGAGCATGCCGTCCGTGCCGTTGATGAGGGCCAGCCCCTCCTTCTCGACGAGGGTGAGCGGAGCGATGCCGGCCGCGGCGAGGGCGTCGGCCGCGTCGACGAGACGCCCGGCGGCGTCGCGCACTTCGCCCTCCCCCATCGCCGCGAGGGCGATGTGGGCGAGCGGGGCGAGATCTCCGGAGCACCCCAGTGACCCGTACTCGCGGACCACGGGGACGATGCCCGCGTTGAGCAACGCGGCGTAGGTCTCGACCACGACAGGACGCACGCCCGTGCGCCCCGAGGCGAGCGTCTGGAGGCGCAGCAGCTGGAGCCCGCGGACCACCTCCCGCTCGACCTCGGCGCCGGTCCCCGCGGCATGGGAGCGGATGAGGCTCGCCTGCAACTGCAGTCGCCGCTCAGGAGCGATGAAAGTCGTCGCCAGCGCGCCGAAGCCGGTGGACACCCCGTAGTGCGGGTGCGGGTCCGCGGCGAGGCCGTCGATCACACGGCGGCTCTCGGCGACCCTCGCCAGCGCGGCGGGATCCACCCGGACGGGCACGTCATGCCGGACCACGCGGACGACCTCCGCCGGGGAGAGAGGGGCGGCGCCGACGATGACAGGGGCAGGATCGCTCATGTCTCGATTCCACACCCGCCGGGTCGACGCGCACGCGGCTTCGTGGCAACCTGTGTCTGTGATCCCAGACATCCCCGAGACCGATGAAGCCCAGGTGCCTGCCGCGGCGCAGACCCTGCGCATCCTCAGCTACCTGGCGGGTCGGCCGGCACCGGTCGCGGCGTCCGCGATCGCCCGCGAGCTGATGCTTCCGCGATCGACGGTCTATCACCTGCTGCGCACGCTCGCCGCCCATGGCTTCGTCCTGCACCTCCGTGAGGAGCGTCGATGGGGACTCGGCACGTCGGCCTTCGAGCTGGCAGGGGGCTATGCGCGGCAGCAACCGTTGGCACGGCTCGGCCGTCCGCTCATCGCCGCACTCTCCGACCATCTCGGGGAAAGCGCACACCTCGCGGTGATGAGCGGCGGCGATGTGCTCTACATCGTCGAGGAACGGGCGCCGCGACGCCCGGCACTGGTGACCGACGTGGGCGTGCGCCTCCCGGCGCATCTGACCGCAACGGGACGCGCGATGCTCGCCGCGCTCCCCCGCGAACAGGTGCGGGCGCTGTATCCGGATGCTTCCGCATTCTCCGACCGCACAGGGCGCGGTCCTCGCAGGCCCGGCGAACTGCGCGAACTCCTCCGCGAAGTCCGCGTCCGCGAGTATGCGACCGAGGACGGTGAGGTCGCGGACGGACTGCGCTCCGTGGGCGCAGTGGTGCGGGACGCTGCGGGATGGCCGGTCGCCGCCGTGGCGGTCACCTGGGCCGACGACGACGGCAGGGAATCTGCGCTGGCGAAAGCGGTACGCGAGACCGCGGCGACGCTCGAGGCACGCCTGGCGCGCTGAGTCCGTCCTGCGGGCCGCGGAGCGATCGCGTTAACGCAAGAAGGCCACCCAGCATTGGGTGGCCTTCTTGT
>NZ_JAMBDU010000017.1:0-80260 GCF_025143875.1 Microbacterium meiriae
GGGGGGGCGCCCCCCCCCCCCCCCGGGGGGGGGGCGCCCCCCCCCCCCCCGCCCCGGGGGGGGCGCGCCCCCCCCCCCCCCCCCCCCCCCCCACCCCGGACGCCAGGACGGCCGTGCGCGGTCGCCCCGGCGGCCGGGACCTCCTCCAGGCGCTGCCCTGGATCGCCCCCGCACTGGTGCTCATCATCGGCGTGGTGCTGTTCCCCGCCGGCGTCATGTTCTTCAACTCCACGCGGGACATCTCGCTCTCGGGTCTGGACAAGGGCTCGGTCGGCTTCGACAACTTCGTGACCGTCTTCACGTTCCCGGAGTTCTGGCCGATCTTCGTCCGCACGATCGTCTGGGTCGTGTCGGTGGTGCTCTTCACGGTCGTCATCTCGCTCGGCCTCGCACAGATCCTCAACAAGGCGTTCCCGGGTCGCCAGCTCGTGCGGATGGCGGTCATCGTGCCGTGGGCCGCGTCCGTGGTGATGACCACGATGGTCTTCTACTACAGCCTCGAGCCGTACTTCGGGGCCTTCAACAAGTTCCTCTACGACATCGGGCTCTCCGACGACGCGGTGGGCTACGGCTGGACGAAGAACCCGACGACGGCGTTCGCCTGGTCCATCGTCATCGCGGTGTTCGTGTCGCTGCCCTTCACCACCTACACGATCCTCGCGGGGCTTCAGGCGGTCCCCGCCGACGCGATCGAGGCCGCGAAGATGGACGGCGCCGGCGCCGCCAGGACCTACTGGTCGATCGTCCTGCCGCAGCTGCGCAGCGCGCTCGCCGTGGCGATCCTCATCAACATCATCAACGTCTTCAACTCGCTGCCGATCCTCAAGGTGATGACCGGGTCCATCCCGGGCTACGGCGCCGACACGATCATGACCCTGATCTTCAAGTACATCGAGCTGCAGAAGAAGGTCGACGTCGCGAGCGCGCTGTCGGTCGTGGCCTTCCTCATCGTGATCGCGATCGTCGCGGCCTACGTCAAGATCGTCAAGCCCATGAAGGAGGTCTGATCATGACCGTGACCGAGACCGCCCTCGTGACCACCGCCGACTCCCGCGGACGACGCACCCCGCCGATCCCCGGCCGCCGGCGCCGCTACACCGCCGACCAGGTGACGCTGCCCCGGGTGATCCTGCGCACCGCCGCCGGATTCCTCGTGCTCGCGATCTTCGTGCTGCCGTACCTCATCATGTTCTTCGGTTCGGTGAAGACGAAGGCGCAGATCCGCTCGGTCGACCCGACCTACCTCCCGGTGGAGTGGCACTGGGAGAACTACCTCACGATGTGGTCGACGCCCGAGACGCCGCTGCCGTACAACCTCGTCTCGACCATCGTCATCTCCGTGTTCGCGACGCTCCTGGTGCTGCTCGTGTCGCTCCCCGCGGCCTACTACACGGCCCGCTTCCGGTTCCCCGGACGCATGGTGTTCCTGTTCCTCGTGATCGTGACGCAGATGCTGCAGCCGGCCGTGCTCACCTCGGGCCTGTTCCGGCAGTTCACCGTCCTCGGCCTCGGCGACACCTGGACCGCGATGATCTTCATCAACGCGGCCTTCAACCTCTCGTTCGCGGTGTGGATCATGCACTCGTTCTTCGCCGGCATCCCGAAGGAGGTCGACGAGGCCGCGCAGATCGACGGCGCCGGGCGCCTCACGGTCCTGTTCCGGATCAACCTCCCGCTCGTCTGGCCGGGCATCGTCACCGCGATCGTGTTCACGTTCGTGGCCTGCTGGAACGAGTTCGCCGCCTCGCTGGTGATCCTGTCCACCGACAAGAACCAGCCGCTGTCGGTCGCGCTCACGAAGTTCGTCGGTCAGTACGAGACCAGCTGGCAGTACGTGTTCGGCGTCTCGATCGTCGCGATCCTGCCCGTCATCATCCTGTTCATGCTCATCGAGAAGCGTCTCGTCGGCGGCCTCACCGCCGGCAGCGTGAAGTAGACCACCCGGCTTCCGGTCCACCCCCCGGGTTCCCGTCCGGCACACCTGCACGACCGCGGCGCGCGTGCAGGGGTTCCGGACGGATCCGGTCGTGCGAACGTACCCGGGTCGTGCAGCCGGAACATCCGCCGGCAGAGGTCAGGGGCGGGGTCAGGGGCGGGGGCCGCCGGCGCGGAGCTGCTCGGGGCTCCATCGCACGCCGAGGACCGCGGTGAGGGCGGCCTGCGCGGCCCCGGCGGAAGGAGCGACGCGGGGATCGGCGTAGCGGATCGGCACGTCGGCGGTGCCGCGGGCGGGATATCCGCTCTCGGCGCGGACACGCTCCAGGAACCGGGGACCGAGCTCCGTCGCGGGACCGCCGATGACGACCTCGATGGGATCGAGCAGCGCCCCGATGAGCTTGACGGCACGGGCCAGGGCCCGCGCGCCGTCGTCGATCAGCGTCTGATCCGCACGGGAGACGAGGGTGCGGACGGCCGGCACGTCCAGCGCGTCCGAGAACTCCTCCCCCAGCATCGGTCCCATCGCGGCCGCCGACTCCAGACAGCCGCGGCGTCCGCAGCGGCACGGACGCGCGGCCTCGCCGAACACCACCTGCACATGCCCGATCTCCCCCGCACGGTCGCGGGGCCCCGGCGCGAGCTCCCCGTCGAGGGTGACCGCGGCGCCGATGCCTCCGCCGCTGTGGATGAACAGCCGGTATCCCGACGGGGCGGCATCGAGACCGGCCTCCGCGATGGCCTCGGCGTCGACGTCGTTGACGAGGAGGACCGGGACGCCCGCAATGGTCTCGAAGCGCTCGGCCAGCGGCACCTCGTGCCACTCCAGCTGCACGCTCTCCAGCACCGTGCGCCCGTCGGTCGTTCCCGGGACCTGCACGCCGATCGCGAGCAGCCGCGCGCCGTAGGCGGCCACCACCTCGGCGACGGTCTCGTCCAGCACCCGGTCGCGGGTCTGCGTCGTGTAGGAGACGCTGCGGCGGGCGACCTCGGAGCCGTCGAGGGCGACGAGCGCCAGGTACGCACTGGTCGGCTGCACGACGAGCACGAGGATCAGATGATGCTCCGCGTCGATGCTGAGCGTGGTCGCGCGTTTGCCCCCCGTGCTCACCGCCTGCTCGCCCTCCGCGATGAGCCGGTGATCGATGAGTTCCGCGACGAGGGACGACGCGGTCGCCGCTGTGAGGCCGGTCGCCCGCGCGATCCCCGCGCGCGTCTGCGAACCGGACGCCTGGAAGACGAGTTGGAGCGCCCGCCGCAGGTTCGCTCGCCGAACCGCCGCCTGGGTGTCCAGCGCGTCGTCGTGGGTGAACATCTGCGAGTTCCTTCTCGGGGCCGAGGTCCGTCGATTGACAGCGCGCGTACCGCTCCGTACGCTCGGTCCGTTAGTTTATTCATTGAACTTAGTCAGCCCGAGCGTCGATCGGGAGGAGCATCATGCGCTACCCCCAGATCCTAGAGCGCGCCGCCGATCGGACACGAGACGCGCAGACGTCGTCCAACGGCCACGCTCGCGGCATCCGGGAACGCAACCGCGCGCTCGTCCTGCGCACGCTCATGGAGCAGTCGGCTCTCAGCCGCGCGGATCTCTCCCGGCTCACCGGCCTCGCCCGCCCCACCGTGTCCGACGTCGTGCGCGATCTGCTCGCCGACGGCGTGATCCGGGAGAGCGGACCCAGTCAGGAGTCCCGGCCGGGAAAGCCCGCCGTGATGCTCGAGTTCGACCAGCGCGCCGTGCAGGTCATCGCGCTCGACCTCTCCGTGCCCGGTGAGGTCATCGGGGCGCTGGCCTCGCCCGACGGTCGCCTCTCGCACCGCCTCCACCGGCCGCGCACCCCGGACGCCGCGGAAGCCGTCGCCGGTCTCGTCGCGGAGCTGCGGAGCCTCGCCGACGGTCCCGCGCTCGGCATCGGCATCGGTGTGCCCACCGGCTCCTCCGCGCTGCTCGGTCTCGGGCCACGACTCGCGGAGATCCTCGACGCCCCCGTGCACCTCTTCGACGACGCCGATCTCGTGGCCGACGCCGAGCAGCGGTTCGGCTCCGTCGGCACCGACTTCCTCCTCGTCCGCCTCGGCACCCGCATCGGCACCGCGATCCGCGTCGTCGGCGACGACGGCGCCCCGGTCGAACGATCCATCGGGGCCCGTGAGCTCGCGCACGTCGGTGCGGGCGGCGACCCCGGCGAGGTCTGCCTGTGCGGACGCGACGGCTGCGTCCACGCGTGGGCCGCGGCTCCCGCCATCGCCCGGCGCCTGGACGCCTCGGGAGCGGACCGCACGCAGGTGCTCGCCGCCGCGGGTGCGCGGCTCGGCACGTCGCTCTCGGTCATCGCCGCCGCCGTCGACCTGCCGACGATCGTGCTGAGCGGTCCCGACGAGATCGTCGGAGCCGCACTGGTCGACGCGACGGCCACCGCGGTCCGAGCCGCCTCGCACCCCTCTCTCGGGCCCACCGTGGTGCCGAGCGCGGTCGACGATGCCGTCCTGCTCGGCGCGGCGACCCGCGTGGTGGCCGCCGAGTTCAGCCCGCGCTGACGGACGCGCCCGTCATCCGTCCCCTCCCGCCCGGAAGGGATGGGAGACTCGATCCCGCGAGGCGGCCGTCCGTCGTCTCGATCCGTCCTGGGAGGGAATCCGCATGAAGGTACTCGTGATCGGCGCGACCGGCAGCATCGGCGGGGTGGTCGCCGCCACCCTCGACGTGCGGGGACACGAGGTCGTGCGGGCGTCCCGCTCCGGCGAGCAGAACGTGGACGTGACCGACCCCGCCTCCATCCGCAGCCTCTTCGAGCGGGTCGGCCCGGTCGACGCCGTCGTGGTCGCCGTGGGCTCCGTGCCCTTCAAGCCGCTCACCGATCTCGACCGCGACGACTATCTCGCCGCCTTCACCGGGAAGACCCTCGCGCAGCTCGACGTCGTGCGGGTCGCCCTCGACCACGTGACCGACGGCGGCTCCCTCACCCTCACCAGCGGCGTGCTCGCGCGGGAGCCGATCGCGACGGGAGCGGCGGCGGCGATGGCCAACGGCGCCCTGGAGTCGTTCGTGATCACGGCGGCAGCCGAGGCCCCGCGGGGGATCCGCATCAACGCGGTCTCCCCCGACGTGCTGGCGAACTCCCCCGGGTACTTCTCGACCTTCCCCGGCCACCGCCCGGTCACCGACGACGAGGTCGGCCAGGCGTACGTGCGCGCGGTCGAGGGCATCGTCACGGGGCGGGTGCTCACCGTCTGATGGCGCTCTCTCTCACTCCCGTCCCCGCGCTGTCCACCGAGCGACTGGACCTCGTGCCGCTCGGACCCGAGCATCTCGACGGCACCTGGGCGGCGCTGCAGGAGCCCGAGGTGCTGCGGTTGACCGGCACCCACGCGCGCTTCACGCGCGAGGGCGTGGAGACCTGGCTCCGGTCGCTCGCCGACCGGGAGGACCGGGCGGATTGGGCGATCCTCCGTCGCGACGACGGCGCGCACATCGGCGAGGTGGTCCTCAGCGACCTGGACGAGGAGAACCTCTCCGCAGGGTTCCGCATCGCGCTCGCGGGTCCGCGGTGGTTCGGCGCCGGATACGGGACGGAGGCCACGCGCGCGGTGCTCCGTCACGCCTTCGACGCGGTGGGGCTGCATCGTGTGGAGCTCGAGGTGTACGCGTTCAACCCGCGGGCACAGCGCGCCTACGAGAAGGCCGGGTTCGTCGTCGAAGGCCGGCGCCGGGAGGCGCTGCGCTGGGACGGCGAATGGGTCGACGCGATCGTCATGGGCATGCTCGCGGACGGGTGACTGCCGCCGAACGGCGGTGAGCGCAAGGGGGAGGCGGAGCACAGGTCCGTGTCGGAGGATGAGGGTATGACCGACGCGCCGCTGTCCTCCCGTCCCTGGCTCCGCTCCTATGCCGAGGGCGTGCCGGCCGACATCGAGGAGCCGACGCAGACGCTGCCGGAGATGCTGGCCGCCGGCATCCGGCAGTACGCGCGGCGGCCCGCCCTCGAGTTCTTCGGCGCCGTCACGAGCTACCGGGACCTCGGTGAGCAGATCGACCGCGCTGCGGAAGGACTCCGCCACCTCGGGGTCACGAAGGGCGACCGGGTGGCGCTGGTGCTGCCGAACTGCCCGCAGCATGTCGTCGCCTTCTACGCGGTCCTGCGTCTCGGCGCGATCGTCGTCGAGCACAACCCGCTCTACACGGCGCGAGAGCTGCGCCACCAGTTCGAGGACCACGGGGCCCGGGTCGCGATCGTGTGGGACAAGGTCGCCGACACCGTGGCGGGATTCCCGGACGATCTCCGGGTCGACCACATCGTGAGCGTCGACCTCACGGCGGCGATGCCCCTGTCGAAGCGCCTCCTGCTGCGACTCCCGGTCCCGAAGGCCCGGGCGTCCCGGGCGAAGCTGACCGGCACGCCGCGCGCGCGGCACCTGACGCCGTGGAAGAAGCTCGTGTCCCACCGGCGGCTTCCCCGACGGACGCCCGCGCCGTCGCTCGGCGACACCGCCGTCCTGCAGTACACGAGCGGCACGACAGGGATTCCCAAGGGGGCCATCCTCACCCATGCGAACCTGCGGGCCAACGCGATGCAGGGGCGGGCCTGGGTGCCCGGGCTCCGCGACGGCGAGGAGACCTTCTACGCCGTGCTTCCGCTCTTCCACGCGTACGGCCTCACCCTGTGCCTCACGTTCGCCCTGAGCATCGGGGCCAAGGTCGTGCTGTTCCCGACGTTCGACCTGGGCCTCGTGACCGACGCCGCCCGCACGAGCCCTCCGACCTTCCTCCCCGCCGTCCCGCCGATCTACGATCAGCTGGCGCGGGCGGCGGGACGCGGCACCGTCGACCTCTCGAGCGTCCGGTTCGCGATCTCCGGGGCCATGAGCCTCCCCGTCGAGACCGTGCGGCGCTGGGAGGAGGCGACCGGAGGGCTGCTCGTCGAAGGCTATGGGATGACCGAGGCCTCCCCCGTCGCGCTCGGCAACCCGATGGGTCCGACCCGGCGGCCCGGCACGGTGGGAGTGCCGTTCCCGAGCACCGAGATCCGCGTCGTCGATCCCGACGACCCCGACGTCGACGTGCCCACGGGCGAGCCCGGCGAGCTGCTGCTGCGCGGACCGCAGGTTTTCCAGGGCTACTGGGGTCGGCCGGGGGAGACGGCCGAGGCCCTGTTGCCGGACGGCTGGCTCCGTACCGGCGACATCGCGGAGGTCTCACCGGACGGATTCGTCACCATCGTCGACCGCCGGAAGGAGCTCATCATCACCGGCGGCTTCAACGTCGCGCCCAGCGAGGTGGAGAACGCGCTCGAAGCCCACCCGGACGTCGTGGCGGCGGCCGTCGTCGGGCTGCCCCGGTCGAGCGGCGGCGAAGAGGTCGCGGCGGCCGTGGTGCTCCGTGAGGGTGCCGCCGAGGACATGGAGGGGCTCCGCGACTTCTGCCGTACGCGGCTGACCGCCTACAAGGTGCCGCGGCGCATCACCGCCGTCGACGACCTCCCGCGGTCGCTCATCGGCAAGGTGCTGCGGCGCGAGGTGCGCGATCGGCTGCTCGCGGCGCGCGGGGCCTGACGAGCGGAGTCAGCGTCCCTCGGCGGCCTCGGTGTGGTGCCGGATGACCTCGGCGACGACGAAGTTGAACCACTTCTCCGCGAACTCCGGGTCGAGGTGGGCGTCTTCGGCGAGCGCCCGGAGCCGGGCGACCTGCTGCTCCTCGCGGTTCGGGTCGGACGGCGGCATCGCGTGCTCGGCCTTCAGGTGTCCCACCTGCTGTGTGGCGCGGAACCGCTCCGCGAGCAGGAAGATCAGGGCCGCGTCGATGTTGTCGATGCTCGCACGCAGCCGGAGCAGTTCGGCCTTCGGATCCTCAGCGGCAGTCATGCCCCTACTCTAGAGCCGCAGATCACCCTGCCCCCGACGAGGGGCACCGCTATCGTGTGCTCATGAGCAACGACCAGTCGCCGGCCTCCGCTCCGCAGGACGACCAGGGCAGCCGCGCCCCGGAACCCGCCCCCGTCGATGCCGCGCTCGTCGGCGCCGCGGTGGAGGCGCCGGGAAACTCGCCAGTGACCGGGCCGCCCCGGCCCGTGGTGATCGAGCCGACCACGCCGAGCCGCTCGTTCTGGACGCGGATCGATCGGCCGTTCGTCTTCGGGTTCCTCGTGACGCTCGGCGGCCTCGGGGCGCTCGTGATCGGCAGCGCGCTCTACAACCTCTCCACCGTGCTCATCTACATCGCGCTCGCGCTGTTCGCCGCGCTCGGCCTCGACCCGGCCGTCCGCTTCCTGGAACGCCGCGGGCTGTCCCGCGCGCTCTCCGTCGTGGTGACGATCCTCGCCCTCATCGTCGTCGTCGGCCTCGTCCTCTGGATGATCGTTCCCATCGTCGTCGAGCAGATCGCGGGCTTCGTGAAGTCGGTCCCCGGCATGATCCGGGACTTCACGAAGTCCGACATCTACGCCACCCTCAACGACCAGTTCGGCGACCAGTTCCAGGACCTCGTATCGGAGGTGGAGAAGTTCCTGTCGGACTTCGGCAACCTCGCGACGATCGGCGGAGGCGCGCTGCAGGTCGGTGCGTCCATCGCGAGCGGCATCTCGGGCGCGATCGTCGTGCTCGTACTGACCCTGTACTTCGTCGCGACGCTCCCGGCCATGCGCCAGGGGCTGCTGCGCCTCGTCCCGGCCCGCGACCGCGGCCGCGCGGACGACATCTCCCAGCAGATCACCGACTCCGTGGGTGGTTACGTGATGGGGATGGTGGTCCTCGCCTTCTGCAACGCGACCCTCGCCCTCATCCTCTACACCGTCCTCGGTCTGCCGTTCCCGCCGCTCATGGCCGCCATCGCCTTCTGCGTCACGCTCATCCCGCTGGTCGGCTCGGTGCTGTTCTGGATGATCGGCACCATCCTCGCGCTGTTCACGAACCCGATCGCCGCCCTGATCTTCGCCGCGATCTACCTCGTCTACATGCAGATCGAGGCGTATGTGCTCACGCCGCGGGTCATGAACAAGGCCGTCGCGGTGCCGGGCTCGCTCGTCGTCATCGGCGCTCTCGCCGGCGGCACGCTCCTCGGCCTGCTCGGCGCTCTGGTGGCCGTGCCCGTCACCGCCTCGATCCTCATCATCGTCAAGCAGGTGGTCGTGCCGAAGCAGGACGCTCGGACCTGACCCCGCCCCGTGCACAACTCCGGAGATTCGGGGCGACACGCCGTCGGCCGGGGGTCCTCCGCGGCGTGTCGGGCGAGATCTCCGGAGTTGTGCACGCGGGCGGGCGAGAACGACGAAGCGCCCGGGCCCTGAGGGCCGGGCGCTTCGCGGGAAGACGACTCAGATGAGGTCGTTGTCCGTGAGCCACTGCTTCGCGATGTCCTCCGTCGACTTCTGGTCGACCGTGCTCTGCACGTTGAGGGCGACGAGCTCCTCGGCGGTCAGCTTGGCGCTGATGCCGTTGATGACGTCGGCGATCTCGTCGGCCACGTCGCTGGACGCGATCGGCACGACGTTGGAGGCCAGGATGATGTTCTCCGGGTCCTCCAGCGCCACGATGTCCTCGGTCTGGAATGCGGGGTCGGCCGAGTAGATGTCCGCCACCTGGATCTCGCCGGCGAGCAGCGACTCCAGCGTCGTGGGACCGGTGGCCGAGAACGCCAGGTCGACGCCGTAGACCTCCTTGGCCGCAGCCGGACCGTACGGGCGCTGCTCGAACTCGGGCGCCGCACCGATCGTGACCGGGGTGGTCACGTCCGCGAGGTCGGCGATCGAGGTGAGGTCGTTCTCCTCGGCGAAGCTCTTGAGCACCGTGTAGGTGTCCTGGTCGGACGCCTCGGCGTAGTCGAGCGCGGTGAGGCCGTCCGGGAGCGCGTCCTTCAGCGCGGCGTAGACGTCGTCCGGGCTCGTGGCGGTCGCATCCTTGTCCAGGTACTCGAGCAGGTTGCCCGTGTACTCCGGGAACAGGTCGATCGCCCCGGACTCGACGTCCGGCATATAGGCGTCGCGCTGGCCGATGCTGAACTGACGGTCGACGTCGAAGTCGGCGGCCTCGAGCGCCTGCGCGTAGATCTCGGCGATGATCTCGTTCGAGTAGTAGGCCTGCGAGCCGATGACGATGGTGTCGCTGCCCCCACCGTCGCCGGAGTCGTCGGTGGGCGCGTCCAGGGGGTTGCTGTTGGCGCAGCCGGAGAGGGCGAGGGCGGCGGCGAGCGCGACGCCGCCGGCAAGGGCGAGGCGGGACTTTCGTGCGGTGAACATGGACTTCCTCTTCTCTGGGGGACGATGCTGTGGGTCAGGCGGGTGCGGCCGCGGGGGCGGTCGCCCGAGCGCGGCGGCGTTGCGGACGGGTGCGCACACCGCGGGGCACCGCGGCGTGCTGGGCGAGCGCGAGCAGGAGGTCGACGAGGAGCGCGAGCACCGCGACGAGGATCGCGCCGCCGAGCACCTGGTCGAAACGGCGGAGCGGGATGCCCTGGATGATCGGCCAGCCGAGGCCGCCGAGGTTCACGTAGGCCGCGATCGTCACCGTGGCGATGACCTGCAGCAGCGCCGAACGGAGGCCGCCGACGAGCAGCGGCATGCCGAGCGGCACCTCGACCTTCCAGAACACCTGCCAGCCGGTCATCCCCATCGCCCGCGCCGCATCGATGGTTCGGCGATCGACTGCCTCCAGGCCCGTGTAGGCGCCGGCCAGCAGGGACGGGATCGCCAGGACGACGAAGGTGATGATCGCCGCCAGCGGCGTGCGCAGCACGCCCAGCAGAAGCACCAGGAGGACCATGAGTCCGAAGGACGGGATGGCGCGGGCCGCTCCGGAGACGGCGACCGCGGTCTCCCGCCCCTTCCCGGTGTGCCCGATGAGCCAGCCGAGCGGTACGGCGATCACCGCGGCGATCAGCACGGAGACCACCGTGTAGAAGACATGCTGGCCGAACAGGACGGGGAGGGAGTACGTCCCGACCCAGCGGTCGGGGGAGAACAGCCAGGCGAAGGCCTCGGTGAACACGTTCATGCGGCCGTCCTCAACGTGATCGTCCGACGCGCGGCGGCGGGGGTGGCCGCCGCCCGCGTCCACGGCATGAGGGCACGCCCGAGGAGCACGAGCAGGAGGTCGATGACCAGAGCGATGACGACGACGGCGACGATGCCGGTGAAGACCTCGGCGAGGATGCGGCGCTGGAGGCCGTTCGTGAACAGGTAGCCGAGGTTCGTGACGCCGACGAGGATGCCGACCGTCGCGAGCGAGATGGTGCTCACCGCCGCCACGCGGAGGCCCGCGAGGATGACCGGCCCGGCGAGCGGGAAGTCGACCGTCCAGAAGCGGCGGAACCCGCCGTAGCCCATCGCGACCGCGGACTGCCGGATCGCGGGGTCGACCGAGTCCAGGCCGTCGGACACCGCGCGCACGAGGATCGCGATCGCGTAGATGGTGAGACCGATGACGAGGTTGGCCGGGCTGCGCGCCGGGTAGCCCGCCACAGACGGCAGCAAGATCAGGAGGGCGAGGGACGGGATCGTGTACAGCAGTCCGGTCAGGACGATGACCGGACCCTTCACGAGTTGATATCGCCAGGCCACCCACCCCAGTGGGAGCGCCAGCACGAACCCGAGCACGATGGCGATCGCGCTCTGCTGCAGATGAACGCCAGTGAGCTCGAGGATCAGCCCGAGGTTGTCGCCGACCCAGTTCACGGGGCCGCCTTCATCGCATCTGCTCCGTCGACCACGCCCTCCGGCGCATCGACGATCGCTCCCTGCGTGCGGCCCTCGGAGTCGACGACCACGGTCCCGCGCGGGGTCTGCTTGAGGTGCAGCGCGCGACGGCCGCGGTCGGCTCCGATGAACGAGGAGACGAAGTCGTCGGCCGGGTTCTCGATGATCTCGCTCGGGCTGCCGACCTGCACGATCCGGGCGCCCTTGTCGAGGATGACGACCTGGTCGCCGAGGAGGAACGCCTCGTCGATGTCGTGCGTGACGAACACGACCGTCTTGTCGAGCTCGTGCTGCAGCCGCAGGGTCTCCTGCTGGAGGTCGGCGCGCACGATGGGGTCGACCGCTCCGAACGGCTCGTCCATGAGGAGGATGTTCGGATCGGCGGCGAGCCCGCGGGCCACCCCGACGCGCTGCTGCTGACCGCCTGACAACTGGCTCGGGTACCTCTCGGCGAGCGCCTGGTCGAGGCCGACGGTCGTGAGCAGCTCGCGAGCACGCTCATGCGCCTGTGTGCGCTTCACCCCGTTCAGCCGCAGCACGGTGGCCACGTTGTCGATGACGGTGAAGTGCGGCATGAGCCCGGAGTTCTGCATCACATAGCCGATGCGCCGGCGCAGGGCGACCGGGTCGCCCGAGAGCACGCTCTCCCCGTCGATCTCGACCTCCCCCGACGTCGGCTCGACCATGCGGTTGATCATCCGCAGCAGGGTGGTCTTCCCGCAGCCGGAGGATCCGACGAACACGGTGGTCTTGCGGGAGGGCAGCACGAGGCTGAAGTCGTCCACGGCGAGCGTCCCGTCGGGGAAGCGCTTCGTGACGTTGCGGAACTCGATCATGAGGGTGTCTCTCCGACGGTCGTTCGGACGTGCGGTCGTGCGTCGTGCGGGACTAGGCCGAGACCTCGACGCCAGGGGCGAAGGCGACGTAGCCGGAGAAGTCCTTGCCGACCCGGTCGAACGCCGACGGGTACGGATGCGGGTATGACCACGCGAGATCCTTGTGCAGCTCTCCGCCGACCTGGACGGAGTAGTACTGGCACTCGCCCTTCCACGGACACGTGTACGGAGTGGGGCTCTCGACGAGGGCGTCCGGCGCCACGGATGCCGGCGGGAAGTACCAGTTCCCCTCGATGCGGATGAGGTCGTCCTGGTCGGCCTCGGCGATGACGTTTCCTGCGAGTACAGCCTTCATGGTCCTGCCTCCTCGGATGTGGGTTCGAGCGTATAAGACGGGTGCGACATCCGGCACCGGGTTGCGCGCGGGGTCGTCAATCTGGGACATATTGCGCGTTCTGTTCGTCACGCGTCCGGAATCGGATTGCCCGGATCAGGCCGAGTCGCGGCCGTAGCCCTCCAGCAGCCGCAGCCAGATCTCGCTGATCGTGGGGTAGGAGGGCACCGCGTGCCAGAGTCGGGCGATCGGGACCTCCCCGACGATCGCGATGGTCGCGGCGTGGACGAGCTCGGCGACCTCCGGGCCGACGAAGGTCGCCCCGATCACGACGTCGCGGTCGGTGTCGACGACCAGGCGCGCCTGCCCGGCGAAGCCGTCCTCGTACAGGCTCGCGCCCGCCACCCAGCCGAGGTCGTAGTCGACGGCCCGGACGGCGGTGCCGGCCTCGCGGGCCGCCGCCTCGGTGAGTCCGACCGATCCGACCTCCGGGATCGAGAAGGTGACCTGGGGCACCGCGGCGTGATCGGCCGTGGCGGCGTGACGCCCCCAGGGGGCGTCGTCGACGGCGTCGCCCTTCGCGCGGGCGGCGATGACGTCGCCCGCCGCGCGCGCCTGGTACTTGCCCTGGTGGGTCAGCAGCACACGGCCGTTGACGTCGCCCACGGCGTAGAGCCAGTCGTGTCCGGGGACGCGGAGGGTGTCGTCGGTCTCGATCCAGCGGCCCGGTTCGAGTCCGACAACGTCGAGGCCGATGTCGGCGCTGCGCGGAGAGCGTCCGGTCGCCACGAGCACCTCGGCGGCGGTCACGGTCTCCCCGCCGTCGAGCGTGATCGTCACCCGGTCGCCGTCGCGGTGCACTGCGGTCGTGCCGGTGTCGGTGCGGACGTCGACGCCGAGCTCACGCAGGCCGTCGGCCACCCGCTCCCCGGCGAAGGGCTCCATCCCGCCCAGCAGCCCGCTGCGCGCGAGCAGCGTCACCGACGAGCCGAGCGCGGCGTACGCGGTGGCCATCTCGACCGCGACCACGCCGCCGCCGATCACCGCGAGGCTCTCGGGCAGCTCCTCGGCACTGGTCGCCTCGCGACTCGTCCACGGCGAAGCCTCCCGCAGACCCTCGATCGGCGGGATGACCGCGTCCGAGCCGGTGCTGATGGCGACCGCGTGACGGGCGCGCAGCACGCGGGTGCCGCCGTCCTGGTCGGTCACGGTCACCTCGCGCTCCCCGGTCAGCCGGCCGTGGCCTCGGGCGAGGTCGATGTGGGCGGACTCGAGCCACTTCACCTGTCCGTCGTCGGACCAGTTGCTCGTGAAGGAGTCGCGGCGCTCGAACACCGCCCGCACGTCGAGGGTCCCGGTGACGGCCTGCGCGGCGCCGGCGACGTGCTGCGCGGCACGGAGCGCCTGGGCCGAACGGAGCAGGGCCTTCGACGGCATGCAGGCCCAGTACGAGCACTCCCCGCCGACGAGCTCGCTCTCCACGATGATCGCACTGAGACCGCCCTGCACGGCACGGTCCGCCACGTTCTCCCCGACCGGACCACCGCCCAGCACGATGAGGTCGTATTCGTCGGTCTTCTCGGCAGCAGTCATGCTCGCCCCTCTCGTGGCCGCATCGGTCCGTGGCCCAGTCTCGCTCATGAGGAACGTCGAGTCACGGGTGAGTTGTTCCCGTCGGCCGATATGCCCGTCTTCCCCGGGGGTCCCCGTCCCGGATGCACGACGTTCCTTCCGACGACGTTCCGGGTGCACGACCCGAGTGCGGCTGCGCGACTCGGACGGGACCGATCCGCCGGCAGACGTGACCTGGTCGTGCATCCGGACCAGGAACCAGGGACTCGTCACGGCGGGTTACGGGTCCGGATCCGGGTCGGCGAGCCGGGTCCGAGGTTCCGGATGCACGACGTGGGGACGGTCGCACGATCCGGACGGGGCGATCCGCCGGCAGACGTGTCACGGTCGTGCATCTGGAACAGGACGGACGGAGTCGGCGGAACGGACGGAGTCGACGGAACCGGACGGAGTCGACGGAACGGACGGAGTCGACGGGACCGGAAAGGACGGCCCGAGAATCAGGCGACGACGGAGGGGACGGGGCGGGGGTCGGCGAAGGCCCGGGGATAGGCGCGACGGAGGGCCACGACGATGAGGGTGGCCGCGGTCACCTTGATGAGGTCGCCGGGAAGGAAGGCCAGGGTCGAGAGGGCCGTGAGGTCGAGCGGGACGCCGGTGACGAGGGCCTGCACGGGGATGCCGAAGGCGTAGACGACGAGGACGCCGCCGACGAACGCCGCGATCGCGGCGCGCCACCAGGTCGGGCGGCCGGTGCGCATCAGGAGTCCGATGACGACGACACCGGCGACCCACCCGAGCAGATATCCCGCCGTGGGGCCGACGAAGACCCCGAGTCCGCCACGCCCGCCCGCGAGCACCGGGAGACCGATCGCCGCGAGCACGAGGACGAGTGCGACCGACCACGGCGCGACACGCGGTCCGAGGACGAGACCCGCCAGCATGACGGCGAGCGTCTGTCCGGTGATGGGCACCCCGCCGGGCAGCGGGACGACGACCGTGCCGAGCACGATGATGAGCGCGGCGAAGACGGCGACGCGGCCGAGGGTCGCCGAGGTGTCGCGGGTCGTGGGGGTCATCGGTCCATCCTTCCTGAACGGTGTTCACCTGAACACCGTTCATCAGGCTAGAGGGCGGGCCACGCGGGGCGCAAATCACCCCGCGGCGGCCGGGTCGACACCCCTCGTCCGCGGAGCGAGGGCGGCCGCTCCCGCCCCGACCACGGCGGCGAGGGCGAACACCCCGACGAAGGGATCCACCCCTGCCGCAGCCCCGAGGGCGACGAAGAGCGAGCCCGTGACGGCGAGGGCGAGCGCACTGCCGAACGAGTCGGCCACGGTCATGGCACCACTGTTGAACCCCTGTTCCGCAGGGGACGACATCGCCAGGACGAGAGCGCTCGTGCGCGGGCTCATCAACCCCATCCCGGCGCCGGCGACGATCCAGGCGAACGCGGCGAGCAGCGCGGGCGCGTGCATCACGGTGATCACCAGGACGAGCGCGATCCCGACGACCACGAGGATCGTCCCCACCCGCACGGCCGTCACGCTCGACAGGCGCTCGCCCATCCGCCCTTGGACGGTCGCCGCCGCCGACCAGGCGAGCGCACCCCCGGTCAGCGCGAGCCCGGCGAGGGTCGGCGACAGCAGGTATCGATCCGTGAGCAGGTACGGCAGGTAGATCTGCGCCCCGAAGAACGCCGCCGCCCCCAGACCGCGGACCAGGATCACCGACGGCAGCCCCCGACGGGCGACGAGGGTGCCCCGAGGAACGAGTGGGCGCACCGCCGCGACCGCGACCACCACCGCCACCGCCGAAAGGAACGGACCGGCGACCGGGACCTCTCCCACGAGGTCGAGGGCGAGCACCGCGACGGCGGCGAGCACCGACCATCCCAGCCGTCCGAGCGCCCAGGGCGTGTTCGCGTCCCCGCTGCGGGCGAGTCCCCGGAGAGCCGGGACGACCATCAGCAGTGCGAGCACGACGAGGACCACGACGCCGAGGAAGACCCAGTGCCAGCTCCACACCTCCGTGACCGCTCCTGCGATCGTCGGACCGATGAGGGAGGGGATGACCCACGCGGCGGCGAACCCCGCGAAGATCGCCGGGTGCAGTGACGTCGGATACACCCGGGCGACAACGACGTAGAGCGCCACCATGAGCCCGCCGTTGCCGAGCCCTTGGGCGAAGCGCCCGGCGACGAGCACCTCCATGCTCGACGCAAGCCCCGCGACGAGCAGCCCTACCGTGAACAGGACGACGGACGCATACAACGGCACCACGGGACCCCGCCGGTCCGACCAGTTTCCGGCCACGACCATGCCGATCACGCTCGTCACGAGCGGCCCGGCGAAGGCGAGCGCGTACAGCCGCTCTCCGTCGAGGTCGGCGCTGACCGCGGGCATCACCGTGGTGACCGCCAGTGATTCGAAGGCGCCGAGGAACACGAGGGCGCACGCGCCGATCGTGATCCAGACGTACTCGCCACCGAGGATGCGGGGCGGGGCGGGCGTGGACGGCGCAGCGCGCCCGGTCTCGGTCGTCATGAGGACGACGCTAGAACCTCAAGAATGGTTGAGGTCAAGCCCGGGGACGCGCAGCCCCGCACAGGCTCAGCGGAGCGGGAGGATGCTCGTCGGTGCGGGAGCCTGCGCCTCGTGCCGAACTCCGAGCGGGGCTCCCGTGCGGTCATCGAGGTCGAGCAGCGTCACGGTGTCGGAACGTTGCCCGGCGACGAGGAGCTTGCCCTGGTAGACGAGGTGATGCCGCGGCCAGTCGACACCGGAATCGGCGAGCGCGACCGGCTCCAGAGCCTCGCCGCTGCCACGCACCCGCAGCGCCGCGATGGTGTTGCTGCCGCGCAGAGCGGTGTAGAGGAACTGACCGTCCTTGGTGCGGGCGAGCTCGGCGGGGAAGTCCACGCCGACCTGTGCGATGGGGCTCGCCGGAGCCGAGGAGACGACGCTCCAGGTACCGTCGGCGGCCGCTGCGAGCGTGAAGACCTCGCACGAGTACTCCGTCACGATGTGCAGGTGGCCACTCGGATGCACGACCATGTGCCGCGGGCCGGTGCCGCGCGGGAGCACGACCTCCTGATCGAGGGCGAGCCCACCACCCTGCAGGCGCCAGAACCGGACGAGATCGAACCCGAGATCGGTCGTCACCACGCGGCCGTCCGGGAGGAAGGCGGCGGCGTGCGCGTGGGATGCGCGGTCCGCGGCGCCGTGCGGATCGACCGCAGCGATACCATCACCGGCGGGAGTGACGGGAGCCGCGTCCGGATCGCCGTCCCCGAACAGGGCGGCACGCAGGGCCGCGGCTGCATCCTCCTTCGCCGGGACAAGCTGGCCATCGGCGGCGAGCCCGAAGCGGACGACCCGCCCGTCGCCGTAACAGCTGGCGACGAGCGTCTGGCCGTTCGGCGACACCGCGAGATGGCAGACGCCGTCCCCCGTCGGCACCGGATCGCCCAGCGGGGACAGCGCCATCTCGCCCGTGCGCACGAACGCCTGCACCGCGGCAACGCCCTCCAGCGCCGCGTACACGACGTCGAGGGACGGATGCGCCGCCAACCACGACGGCGACGGCGTCTGCGTCACGGGTCCGCGGTAGGCGAGCGTCGTGGCCTCACGGCCCTCGTCACCGGCCAGCACGCCGATCCCCTCGGCGGAGCCTTCCATCGCCGGGCCGTAGCCCCCGAGCCAGAACCGTGTCATGCCGATCAGTCGAGCAGGTCGTGGCGCACGATCACCTGATCGCGCTCCGGGCCGACGCCGATCACCGAGATGCGGGTGTTGCTCATCTCCTCCAGCGCGAGCACGTAGTCCTGCGCCGTCTGCGGAAGATCCTCGAAGGTGCGCGCGGTCGAGATGTCCTCGCTCCACCCGGGGAAGTACTCCAGGATCGGCTTCGCGTGGTGGAAGTCGGTCTGGTTCACCGGCACCTCGTCGAAGCGCTCCCCGTCGACGTCGTAGGCCACGCACACCGGGATCTTCTCGAGCCCGGTGAGGATGTCGAGCTTGGTCAGCACGAGGTCGGTGATGCCGTTGATGCGCGTGGCGTAGCGGGTGATGGGGGCGTCGTACCAGCCGACGCGGCGCGGGCGCCCGGTCGTGGTGCCGAACTCGAAGCCCTGCTTGCGCAGCCAGTCGCCCTGCTCGTCGAACAGCTCGGTCGGGAACGGGCCGGAGCCGACGCGGGTCGTGTAGGCCTTGACGATGCCGACGATGCGGTCGAGTGCGCCGGGGCCGACGCCGGACCCGGTCGAGGCGCCGCCGGCCGTGGCCGAGGACGACGTGACGAACGGGTAGGTGCCGTGGTCGATGTCGAGCATCGTGGCCTGGCCACCCTCGAACACGACGACCTCGCCGCGGCTCAGGGCCTGGTCGATGAGGTAGCCGGTGTCGGCGACCATCGGACGCAGACGCTCGGCGTAGGAGAGCAGGTCGTCGACGATCTCGTCGCAGGTGACGGCGCGGCGGTTGAAGACCTTCACCAGGAGGTGGTTCTTCTGGTCGAGAGCGCCCTCGACCTTCTGGCGCAGGATGTTCTCGTCGAAGAGGTCCTGAACGCGGATGCCGACGCGGTTGATCTTGTCGGCGTAGGCCGGACCGATGCCGCGGCCGGTCGTGCCGATGTTGCGCTTGCCGAGGAAGCGCTCGGTGACCTTGTCGAGCGTGCGGTGGTACTGGGTGATGATGTGCGCGTTGGCACTGACCTTGAGCCGCGAGACGTCGATGCCGCGGGCGGACAGGGCCTCCAGCTCGGAGAAGAGGACTTCGAGGTCGATGACCACGCCGTTGCCGATGACCGGGTTCACGCCGGGCGACAGGATGCCGGAGGGCAGCAGGTGCAGGGCGTACTTCTCGTCGCCGACGACGACGGTGTGCCCGGCGTTGTTGCCGCCGTTGAACTTCACCACCCAGTCGGTGCGCTCACCGAGCAGATCGGTGGCCTTGCCCTTTCCTTCGTCGCCCCACTGCACGCCGACGATCACGATTCCTGGCATGGGTAACCCCCTGGATGATGCCTCTCGCCGGGATTCCACCGGCGGATGAGCTGGCCCGATCGGGCTCTCCCATCCTATCGGCAGGCCTCCGACAGCCCTCGGAAGCGCGATACGGGACGGAATACACACCGACCCGGGGCCCTGAAGGCGCGGTTTCGATCCCGTATCAGGCGGTGGCGCGCGTTCGTCGACGAAGGCTCACCGAGGACCAGCACTTCCGCTCACGAGGAAGGGACTCGTAGCGATTCCGGCACGACCTTCGCCTGTGCGATCCCACGGGGACCGCCTGGTGTGGTGTGGACCGAGCCCACGAGATCGGGTGGCGGCCATGTGGTGCTGAGCCCCCGGCGTATCGCGTCTGCCCTTGCCGGTGTGGTGGACCATCGGTGCATGAGCCCCTCCGGGAACTCCTGGATCTCGCCACCTCGGAGACGGGGCCGGACCAGCGTGGAGTACTTCGCGTCGTACCAGGTGGCCCACTGAGGGTCCACCGGCAGCCCTCCCCACGCTCCGTCGAAACCGCGCGGACGCGCCGTCGCGAACCGAGTGTCGTTGAGCTCGGCGAAGGCGAAGAAGCTGCCGACGCGACGTGCCACATCCACGAGGAACCCCGCGACTGCGCCTAACGCGTCCGACTCCACCAAGTGGTCGAGCTCGAAATCGATCGAGATCGTCTGATAGTCGCCACCGATCGGGGTCCACAGTCACCGGACCTTGACGAAGTAGTCCGATGACAGGAGCGCGATGGGCATCTCGCTCGCGCGAGCCGTCGATTTGCGGTGATGTCAGGATCCGCCTGAACAGGAACGAACTCGGAGGGGACCCAGGCCCCCGGCTCCGTCCATGAAGCGCTGACGCTCGTCGCGGGCATGTTCGAGCGATAGAGCATGCCGCCGCTCAGCTCGCGATGCGCACCCGCGGTCAGATGCGGGCGGACGAGGTCGGCGTACTCCGTGGAGAACCAGCTCAGCCACGGAGGGCTCTGCGGCAGCCCCGGCCACTCACCCCATTGCGGCAGCGCCATCGTCGGTGAGAAGCGGGACTGCGTGACCTCGGCGTACGAGAAGAAGCTGCTCGAACGCTGTGCGAAATCGACGAAGAAGCTCTCGAAGGCGCTGACGAATCGAGGCTTGGAGAGCGCCGACGCGTCGAAGACGAGCCGGACGCGCTGCTGTTCAGCGATGGACTGATCGGACCACCCACTGACAAATCCCGAGATGAGCGGCTTTCGCCCCCGGAGGACCAGTCTGCTGCGGTCACCATCTTCTCGGTAGATGCGGTCGACCCCTTCCGCCCCCTCCTCTGCGAGCTTTCCTCGTAGTGGCTCGCTGAACCCGAACACGGTGGGCAGTGCGGCCGGAAGATGCTCCTTCGCTGATTCGAGATACATCTGGGCAAACGAAGGGCTTTCCTCGTCGAAGCGCCGGAACCACTCGACGTGCAGGAACTTCTCGCGGCTGGGCCCGGTCCTCCGTGACACGTATCGAGGGTCGGACGTCTCCTCCACGGCGACCTGTGGGTCGTGCACGACCCCTCCCACCACCCCGGCCAGATCATCCGCGAAACGCAGCGCGTGTCCGATATGGGGCTGCGCAGAGCCTTCGACGACGACTGCGTACCGGAAGCGCACGTTGTCGGGGAGGCCGGTGGGAACACTGTCCATGTCTTCGCCGCCGACGTCGTGCGGCCCGTCGACGATGAAGCAGTACTCCCCTGAATCATGAGTGAAGGCCTGAACGAGCGCCTCGCCAGCGATCTCGCTCGCTGTGACTGAACCCGTCCCGGTCTGCACCTCGGACGGTGCGAGCCGGAGCTTTCCATACACTTCGATGTCGTACGACATGACTACCTCCGGCGGGTCCGTGGCCTTCGTGACGCCATCTCGACCATCATTGCCGAAGCTTGTCCGCCGGGGAAGCGCGATACGGGACGGGATACGCTCCTCCCCGAGTCGCCGGAGGCACGGTTTCGATCCCACACCCGGGGCGGAGGCACGGTTTCGATCCCGCTACAGTGGCGACGGAGGTGGGCGATGAGGCGGTGGTGGCCCTACATCCGACTCGCGGCGGCGGCGCTCGCGATGGCGGCGATCGTCGCGCAGCTCGTGCGCACGCTGGAGATCGCCCTCACCGCAGACACCGCGTGGGGCGCGCATTTGCCCACCGTCGTCGTGAACTTCTTCAGCTTCTTCACGATCCTCTCCAACGTGCTGGCCGCGGTCGTGCTGGCCGTCGGCGGGATCTGGGGGCTGATCCACCGAGATGCCCGGGTCGAGCCGACGTGGCTGGCGACGCTGCTCGTGTGCGCGAGCACCTACATGATCGTCACGGGCGTCGTCTACAACACGCTGCTCCGCGGGATCGCGCTGCCGCAGGGGGCCACGGTCGCCTGGTCCAACGAGGTGCTGCACGTCGTCGTCCCGCTCGTCCTGCTCGCCGACGTGCTGTTCGCGCCGCGTCGTCGTGCACTCGGCTGGGGCACCGTGGGGATCGCCGCGATCTTCCCGATCGTGTGGGTGATCTACACACTGCTCCGCGCGAACCTCGTGACCGCACCCGCGACCGGGAACCCGTGGTGGTACCCGTACCCCTTCCTCGATCCCGCGCTGAACGGCGGCTACGGCGGTGTCGCACTCTGGGTGCTCCTCATCGCCGCGATCATCCTCGCCACTGCCACGGTCGTCGTGGGGATCGGGCGGCGTCGGGCCAGGCGGTGACCCACCCCTTCCCGCGCGCCCCACCCCCTTGCGAACGTGCGAAAAGGGGTGGGACGGCCGGAAGGGGGTGGGTCGGCGATCAGACGAGGAGCGCGTCGGCCTCGAGGTAGCGCTCGAGGGAGTCGTCGAGCTCGTCCAGCCATGGCGTGTGGTGTGCGGCGGCGAGCGTCCCGGTCATGACCGAGGGGTACACGCGGTCGCGGTAGCCCATGATGTCGGCCTTCTTGTCGTGCTTCCAGGCGAGGAAGATCTCCACGACGCGATCGAGGTCGAATGCCGGGTAGTCGGTGCACTCCAGCAGGTCGCGGATGTAGTCGGCCTGGAAGCGGATCTCCGTCGCCGCCGAGTCGATCTCGGCGAACCGCTTCCGCCACGCGGCGATGGACGCGGCACGCTCGGCCTCGTCGGGGAGGGCGATCCGGCCGAGGATGACGTCGCGCACGAACCAGGCCTGCGCGTCGAACATGTTGAACGTGAACCACTGGTCCTGCGCGCCGAGGTAGGCGAGGCGCGGGTTGCCCTGCCAGAGCACCCCCCGGTACAGCCCGTCGGGGTAGACGTTGTTCGGCGAGGACAGGGCGAGCTCCGCGGGCAGGAACGGGTACTTGTGCAGGTAGCCGGTGCAGAGGATGACCGCGTCCACCTCCTTCGAGGTGCCGTCGGCGAAGTGCACGGTACGGCCCTCGAAGCGCTCGACGCACGGACGCTCCTCGAAGCCCTCCGGCCAGTCATAGCCCATCGGCGCGGTCCGGTAGCTCGCGGTGACCGAGCGAGCGCCCATCTTGAACGCCTGGCTGCCGATGTCCTCCGCCGAGTAGCTCGACCCGATCACGAGCACGTCCCGCCCGGCGAGGGCCTCCGCGCCCCGGAAGTCGTGCGCGTGGGCGACGGATCCGGGGAAGGTCTCGATGCCGTCGAAGTGCGGCACGTTCGGGAAGGAGAAGTGACCGCTGGCCACGACGACCCGGTCGAACTCCTCCGTGGTCGTGCGCCCGGTGGGCAGGTGCTCGCTGGTGAGGCGGAACACCTCACGCTCCTCGTCGAACTCCACCCAGCGCACCGCGGTCTCGAAACGGATGAGGTCGCGCACCTGCGTCTTCGCGAGACGCCCGGCGATGTAGTCCCACAGCACCGGACGCGGCGGGTACGACGAGATCGGCCGTCCGAAGTGCTCGTCGAAGGTGTAGTCGGCGAACTCCAGGGCCTCCTTCGGGCCGTTCGACCACAGGTTGCGGTACATGCTGGAGTGCACGGGCTCGCCGTACTCGTCCAGCCCGGTGCGCCAGGTGTAGTTCCACTGGCCGCCCCAGTCGGCCTGCTTCTCGAAGCAGACCAGTTCGGGGATCTCCGCCCCCGCACGGGCCGCGGACTCGAAGGCCCGCAGCTGCGCCATCCCCGAAGGGCCGGCGCCGATGATCGCTACTCGTTCACTGTTCGTCACGTATCGTCCTCAAACTCTTCCGTCATGTATCGGGCGCAGCCGTATCCGGGAGAGGAGGACAGTTCTTCCCCGGTGGGAGCGGAACGCTCGACCCGCCCGGACAGTGGCTGCTCTTCGACGTTAGCAGTGCCCCGCGGCGACGCTGGCGGGAATGCGACGACGGCTGTCGCTTCCGCGCATCGCCGATGTCGGCGGCCGGTGCCAGGATCGGACGGTGCGACAGGACATCAGGGCATCGGAGCGGCTCGACCCGCAGGGCTCGCCGGCGCGATCGCGCGGCGTCCTGGTCCTGCTCGCGGCCGCGGTGACGGTGGTGCTCTGGGCCTCGGCCTTCATCGGGATCCGTGGCGCGGGGCCGCACTACGACCCCGGGGCCTTGGCGCTGCTGCGCATGGCGGTGGGCACCCTCGTGCTGACGATCATCGCGCTGCGGCACGGCATCAGGCTCCCGGAGCGCCGCCACTGGCTGCTGATCGCCGTGTGGGGCGTCGGATGGTTCTGCATCTACAACCTGGCCCTCAACAGCGCCGAACGCACCCTCGACGCCGGGACCGCCGCGATGGTCGTGAACCTGGCGCCGCTCATGGTCGTCGTCTTCAGCGGTCTCTTCCTCCGGGAGGGATTCCCCCGACCCCTCGTGATCGGCGCTCCCATCGCCTTCCTCGGGGTGGTCCTCATCGGCATGAACTCCACCAGCAGCACCGGCCCCGACCTCACGGGCCTCCTGCTGGCCCTTCTCGCCGCGGTCATGTACGCGGGGTGCACCCTGCTGCAGAAAAACCTGCTCACCTCAGGGGTCGACGCCACCACGCTGACCTGGCTCGGGGCGGCCGCCGGCACGATCGCCCTGCTTCCCTGGCTCGGCGCCCTGATCGCCGACGTGCAGACGGCGCCCCTCGACGCAACGCTATGGGTGGTCTACCTCGGTATCTTCCCCACCGCGATCGCCTTCACCACCTGGGCGTACGTGCTGCAGCGCAGCACCGCGGGGAAGACCTCCGCGACGACGTACGTGGTCCCGGCCCTCGCGATCCTGCTGTCCTGGCTGATCCTCGGGGAGGTGCCCACCCCGCTCATGTTCGTGGGCGGCGCGCTGTGCCTGCTCGGCGTGCTCATCACGCGTCTGCGATGGCACCCGCGGACAGGGGAAGCGGTTCGACCTGGTCGAACTCGCTCCTCCGGGGAATAGCTCCGACCGCCCTGGAGAGCGCAGCGGCCACCGCCGTCCCCGCGAGGATGGCGAGAGGCACCCCGACCGCAAGGTAGTAACCGGCGTACTCCAGAAGCGCTCCGGCCAGCAGAGGCGCCGCACCGCCGGCGAGCGCTCCGAGCAAGGACGAAAGCGACAGCACGCGACCGCGGATCTGGTCGGGGATGATCAACGCGAGGTACGACCCCTGCACGGCGTTGAGAGGTATCAACGGCATCGAGGCGACGAAGCCGATGACCGCCACAGCGGGAACGCTCTGAGTAACGAGAAGAGCGGTGAACGCCAGAGTGATCATGCAGATCGATAGGCGCACGATCGCGCGCCCGCTGTATCGGCGGAGTATCCATCCCGCGACGGCTCCACCTGCGAGCACGCCTGCGCCCTGCATGGTCTGGATGGTTCCGATCTGCCACGCGGGGGTGCCTGTCTGTTGCTGGCTGAGCACGATGGTCATTCCACAGGCACCAAGGCAGAAGTTGACCAGCACGATCAGACCGATGAGGGTTCGCGGTTGACGCCACACCGCCAGCCAACGACGACCTGCGGCGAGCGATCGCACCCCCGCTTCGTCACCGAGGCCCTCGGGGCTGAGGTCCTTGCGTATCGCGAGGGCGGATCCGACTTCTCCGAGCCGAGCGACCGCCGAGACGATCAGCGGCAACGAAGGGTGCACACCGAAGAGCAGCCCCGATACCGGTGCCGCCGCAAGCCGGATGGCTGCGTCGCGAGACTGGTTGGCTGCGGATGCCTCGGCCAGGAATCGCTTCCCGACGATGCGCGGGAGCGCGACGTCCGTGACCGTGAAGAAGAGCCCCACGACGAGCCCCTCTCCTGCCGCGATCACGATGAGCGCAGCTGTCGTCAGCGTGCCCGTGACGTACATCGCCGACAGCCCTCCGTAGATTGCGAACGCGGACGCGCCCGACCAGATCATCAGCCTTCGGGCGTCGAACCTGTCGGCGAGAACGCCACCAGGAAGGGTCGACACCGCCCGCGCGACGGCCGAGACAGTGCCGATCAGCCCTGCGAGAAAGGCGTCGGATGTGACGTAGTAGCCGAGAAGAGTGAAGGCGAAGGCCCCGATGCTCAGGCCGACTTGGGTGAGCGTGTCACCGGCGAACCACGCCCGATAGTCGCGGACGCGCCAGAGACCCAGCCGAGGCGGATTCACAGCGGGTCGGCATCGAAGATGTAGTCGAACTGGGAGTCGCCCGATCCGCACGTCGGGCAGCCCGGGTGTCGATCCCAGTTCATGATGATGCGGAGCGCTCCTGAGATGTAGTTCACCTCGACCTGTCGGCCGAGACCCAAAGGGGCCGCGTATCCGGTGATCAGGCGCATCGCCTCGTCCACGCCGAAGGACGTGAGCCTCTGAATGTGCGGCGCAATCGCCGCGGTCGCCGCGTCTCTCGCCGGCGACATCAGTGCATGGAACTGCCGCAGGAAGCCATCCGTGTTGAGTTCGTCGAAGATGTGCAAGCAATCGAGGCAGCCGGACTCTCGCGGAACCACCGAGAAGAAGCGGCCGCTGGTGTGCTGAGTGAGCATGATGACGACGGGGATTCCGAGTCGCACCGCCGCGGCGTTCGCACGGCGTTGGGCAATGAACCGAGGCTCATCGATGGCGCAGATGATGACGTCGGCTCCCCGCGCGACCCGAACGATGTCGTCCACCGAGGCGACCTTCAGATCGAACACCTCGACATCGACGTCCGGAGCGAACGCTCGACAATACTCTGCGCTTACGTCGGTCTTCTTCCGCCCGATATCACTCGTCCGGAACAGAGTCTGCCGGTTGAGGTTGCTCTCATCTACGACGTCGTACCCCAGGATGGTGAGCTTACGGAGGCCGCACGCCAGAAGCTGCGGGAGGCTTGCGCTTCCGCCCCCTCCGAGCCCGAGCAGAACGACATGAGACTCGCGGAGAACGTGCTGGGCACGATTCGCCGCTGCCTGCGTATTCTCGGCGGCGGCCGCAAAGAACGTCTGATTGGCCTCCAGCCGAACGGGCAGGCTGTCGTAAGAGCACGCGTCCTCGATGAGGCCGCTTGCGTCGAGATACTGGATCCCCTCGCGCACGTCGTCTTCAGACAGGTCGCCGAGGGCTTGGCACGCCTCTCGAAGGACGTCGCGGTACTCACGCCTGCCGTCGAGCAGCGGTAACAGGACGCGCAATTGGCCCTGCGGGTCGGTGAGCTCCTTCGTGATCCCCTGCTGCGCGCCGATGCGGACGACATCGTCAGCGAGCCAATAGATGGGTAGCGCTCTTTTGATCTGCGGTCGCATGAAGTTCCTTCCGGCCCCGTATCGCTCGACCGAGGAGGCCGAGCGATACGGGGTGGCGTGCGCGTTCTCAGAGAACACCCCAGCTGATGTCACGTTCCTTGGTTGCCCGAACTGTGAACGACATAGCTCCTCCTCTCGCATAGTCGGGTCGGTATCGAACGAGCCAAGTATCAGCGGGTAAAACGTTGCATGTCAATGGAGGCGTTGGAGCAGACTCATCCGGCCGCTTAGCGGCGACCTCCGCGCAGGTTGCGATTACGCTGGTCGGCGGAGGGGCGCGCCGTGCGGGCCCGCGTGTGACCGAGGGAGACGAAGACCGATGACCGACGCCGACGCGCCGACCCCGCCGACGATCTCCGCACCCCCGCCGCCCCCCGCGTCCGCCGCGCCAACCGCCGCCCCGGCACCCGCCGCTGCTTCCGCCGCTCCGACCGACGCCGAGATGGCGCGCGCCGGTTCCGTGCTGCAGACGATCTCCGACGCGTACTCCGCGAAGATGGTGGGCCAGGAGCGCCTGCGCACCAGCCTGCTCGTGGCGCTCATCGCCGGCGGTCACATCCTCCTCGAGAGCGTGCCCGGCCTCGCCAAGACCACTGCCGCCAGCACGCTCGCGGACACCGTGAAGGCGAAGTTCAAGCGCATCCAGTGCACGCCCGACCTCCTGCCGAGCGACATCACGGGCAACCAGATCTACGACGCCGCGACGGGCAGCTTCCGGACGGTGCTCGGCCCCGTGCACGCGAACTTCGTGCTGCTCGACGAGATCAACCGCTCCAGCGCCAAGACCCAGAGCGCCATGCTCGAGGCGATGCAGGAGCACCAGACCACCGTCGGCGGCGAGATCCACCCGCTGCCGAAGCCGTTCCTCGTGATCGCGACGCAGAACCCCATCGAGCAGGAGGGCACGTACGAGCTGCCCGAAGCGCAGATGGACCGGTTCCTCCTCAAGGAGATCGTGGAGTACCCGAGCCCGGCGGAGGAGTTCGAGATCCTCAGCCGCATCGACTCGGGCGTGCTCGACCCCGACCGGCACGTGCACAGCGCCGTCACGCTGGACGACGTGCACCTGCTGCAGGACGTCGCGAGCCGCATCTACGTCGACCCCGCGATCCGCAACTACATCGTGTCGATCGCGTACGTGACCCGGAATCCCGCGCCGTACATCGGGGACGAGCGCGCCCGCTTCATCAAGTACGGCGCGAGCCCGCGGGCCAGCATCGCCTTCCTCCAGGCCTCGCGCGCCCTCGCCCTCCTCAGCGGCCGGACCCACGTCCTTCCCGAGGACATCCGCGCCCTGCGACACCTCGTGCTGCGGCACCGCGTGCTGCTGACGTTCGAGGCTGACGCCGAGGGCATCCGCAGCGAGGAGATCATCGACCAGATCTTCGCCGCCGTGCCCACCCCCTGACCCGTCGACACGTTCACGGATCCCGCGCCAGATGCCCAGCCTCATCACGCAGGTGAAGAGCAAGCTCTTCATCCACTCGAACCGCAAGTCGCTGCACGCGCTCGACGGCGCCTACGCGTCGTTGCTGCACGGGCGGAGCCTCGACTTCGAGGACCTGCGCAAGTACGAGTACGGCGACCAGGTGCGCGACATCGACTGGCGCGCGACCGCCCGCCTCGGCACCCCGTTGGTCAAGCGGTCACGGGCCACGCGCATGCACACGGTGATGTTCGTCGTCGACACGGGACGCTCGATGACCGCTCTCGCCGCGGACGAGCGCTCGAAGAAGGACCTGGCGATCCTGGCGACCGGAGCCCTCGGCGTGCTGACGCTCCGGCACGGCGACGACTTCACGGTCGTCTACGGCGACGCCTCCCGCGTCCGTCGCCTGGCACCGGGGCGCAGCGAAGGTGCCCTGGAACACGCGCTGCGGACGATCGACCGCGCGGTCGACGACGCGGCCGCCCCCAGCGATCGCGACGCCCTGCTCTCCTTCGTCACGCGGACGATCGCGCGGCGCATGATCGTCGTCGTCGTCACCGACGAGGCCCCGGTGACGACGGAGACCGAGCGGCTGCTGCGCCGACTGCGCGTGCAGCACGACGTGCTCTGGATCACCCTGCGCGACGCCGAACCGGTGCTCGATCACCGGTCCGCGCGGCTGCGCGCCGACGTCGACAGCCTCTGGCAGGTTCCCGATTTCATCCAGGGCGACCGCACGATCGTGAACGAGCTCAGCGCGCAGCGGGCGGCGGATGCCGCCCGGCTCGCCGACCTGCTCACACGGATGGAGATCACCCACGCCGCGCTCGACGGTCAGGACCACGCCGTTCCGCAGCTGCTGCACCTGTTGAACCGGAGGTCCGATGCCCGGTTCTGACGAGCTCTACCCCCCGGCGCAGTATGGGTGGGGATGGATGCTGCTCGCTCTCGGCGTCCTGGCGCTGCTGATCGTGGGCGCCTGGCTGCTGTTCCGGCTCACCCGCCCCCGCACCGCCGCCTCCGGAGGGGCCGCGGATGCCGGGCAGCCGTCCACGCTCGATGTGCTGTCCGCTCTGCGCTCGGAGTACCTCGACCGCATCGACCGCGTCGAGCACGACTACCGGGACCGCCGGCTCTCCGCACGGCAGGCGAACCTGGAGCTGAGCCGCGTCGTACGCACGTTCGTCAACGAGTACAGCGGTCTGGAGGCACCGGTGCTCGCCCTCGACGACCTCGTGTCCCGCGGCGTCCACCCGGCGCTCATCGACGCGATGGGTCGTCACTACTATCCGAGCATCTTCCGGCAGGGGCCCGCGATCGACCCGGTCGCCGGAGCCGAAGCCGCCAGGACGGTGGTGCGCGCATGGCACTAGCGAACGTCTGGATGCTGGTCCTCGCCGCCGCTGTCGTCGTCGCCGCGGTGGTGATCGGTCTCGTGGTGGGGCTGCGCCGCCATCGGGACCGGCGTGCGGCGGACACGGCCCGCGTGGCCAGGGCGGAGCGGCTGCGGGCGCTCCCGTCCTTCCGTCAGGCGCTGTCCCGTCGCGCCGTCGCCCTGACCGGCCTGCTCGCTCTCGGCGCGGGAGCGGCACTGGCCGCCGGCGTCGTGGCCGCACGGCCGATGTCCGCCCAGACGGTGCAGCCCGTCGACACCAGCCGAGACATCATGCTGTGTCTGGACGTGTCGGGCTCGATGTCCGAGGTCGACGTCGAGGTGCTCTCCGTGTTCGACGAGCTGCTCGACGGCTTCGAGGGGGAGCGCATCGGCCTGACGATCTTCAACAGCTCGCCCGTGCAGATCTTCCCCCTCACCGACGACTACGACTTCATCCGCGAGCACCTCGCGAGCATGATGTCGAGCTTCGACTACGTGGACGAGATCCCGGAGCACTGGCTCGGCACCCTCAACGGCGACGGCGCCTCCCTCATCGGCGACGGGCTCGCGGCGTGCACCATGGGCTTCGACCACCCGGACGACGACCGGTCGCGGTCGGTGATCTTCGCGACGGACAACGAGATCAACGGCGCCTCGATCGTGACGCTCGACGAGGCCGCGGCGTATGCGGCCTCGAAGGATGTGCGGGTGTTCGCGATCAACCCGGTCGAGGGCAAGGACGCCGACGTCAGCGCCGAGCTCGCGGCCGCCGCCGAGGCCACGGGAGGCGCCGCGTACGGACTCCGTGACACGACCACGGTCGGCGACATCATCGACGAGGTGCAGAAGCAGGAGGCCACGGCGCTGCGCGGCGAGGCGCAGGTGGTCTGGACGGACACCCCGAACCTGTGGATCGCCGTTCTCTCGGTCCTCGCGCTCGGCTTCGTCGTCCTGGTGTGGAGGGTGCGCCTGTGATCTTCCAGCCCGTCCTCCCCGTGTTCCTCATCCTGCTGCTGTGCGCCGGCGTCGCCGCGGTGGGCGTCTGGATGCTCGTCCGCGCCCCGCGGGTCGGCGGCGAGGTCGTGACCGATCGACGCGCTCTCGCCGTGCACCGGTCGCTGTGGGCCCTGCGGCTCGTGATGGTCCTCGCCTGCGCCGTGATGCTGCTGCGGCCGGGGCTCCCCGGAGGATCCACGCAGACGCTGGCGACCGACACCGACATCGTGCTGGTCGTCGACACCACCGCGAGCATCGTCGCCGAGGACTGGGACGACGGCTCTCCCCGGCTCGATGGCGTCCGCGCGGACGTGCGGGCCCTCGTGGAGGAGTACCCCGGAGCCCGTTTCGCCCTGGTCACCTCGGATGCGGCGGCCGAGCTGCGGATTCCGCTGACCACCGACACCACCGCCCTCCTCGGATCGCTGGACGTGCTGCGCCCCGAGGTCACGAGCCAGTCGCGCGGCAGCTCGATCGGCGTGGCCGCACCGCTGTTGAGCGAGACCCTCGCCGCCGCGGCGGAGTCGTCGCCGGACCGTTCGCGCATGGTCTTCTACTTCGGCGACGGCGAGCAGACGACGGGTTCCGCGCCGGAGTCCTTCGCCGACAGCGCGCGCTACACCGACGCCGGAGCCGTCTTCGGGTACGGGACGGCCGAGGGCGGTCCGATGCGCGTGACGACGGGCGGCCTCGATCAGATCGGCTCCGAGTACATCCAGTACCAGGGTGCCGATGCACTCTCCGTCATCGACGAGGGGAACCTCGAGACGATCGCCGGACAGCTCGGCGTCGAGTACGAGCACCGGGAGGCGGGCGTCGCCCCGTCGCTCCCCGCCGCACCGTCGAGTACCACCGCCTATTCCGACGCCGGCGAGGTGGGGAACGTGATCGAGCTGTACTGGGTCGCCGCACTGGTCATCCTCGCCGCGCTCGCGGTGGAGCTCACCCGCGCGACGATCCTGGTCGCCCGGCTCCGCGGTCTCCGCGTCCCTCGCGCCGGACGGTCGGTTCCACCCCCCACCCCCTGACGGCGCCCGAGGCCCCGGGCTTCCCTGCAGATACGGCGTGTGTGCCGCGCCTTTCGATGGTATTGTGTTACCCGTCGCAGGCTCTTATGCCTTCGACGGGGGTTCGCCGAGGCGGACGACTGCGATACGAGCATCTCTGGGGGAAGCTCTCGCGGCCGGTCGTCCGGCGATGTCGTGCCGACGTGGGGTCGGCCATCAGAAGACTGGGGAACACACATGGGGAACAGTGCTGTCTGGAAGCGCGCGCGCACCGGCGTGGCCGGAGCGATCGCGGGGGTGATGGTCGCCGCGGGGCTGGTCGCCCTCGGTGGGGGTGCTGCCGTGGCCGCCGAAGCCCCGGGCGGCCTGCCTCCGCTGTTGCAGCGGGATCAGAACGTGGTCACGTCCGATCCGATCCCGACCGTGCAGATCGACGACGGGTATGTCTGGGCGCAGACGACGATCGGCTCGATCGTGTACGCGGTCGGCAAGTTCGACAACGCGCGCGAGCCGAAGGCCGCTCCGGGGACGGCGCTGACGGCGCGCTCCAACGTGCTCGCCTACAACATCGACACGGGCGCGCTCCTGCCGTTCGCGCCGAAGGTCAACGGCGTGATCAAGGCCGTCGCCGCCTCGCCCGACGGCACCCGGATCTACATCGGCGGCTCGTTCAACAAGGTCAACGGCAAGGACCGCTGGAACATCGCCGCGATCGACGCCAAGAGCGGCGAGCTCGTCCCCGGATTCGTGCCTTCCATCGGCGGATCCGGCGTCTACGCGCTGGCGACGTCGGGGACGACCGTCTACGCCGGCGGCCTCTTCACCCAGGCCAACGGCACGCCGCGGAAGAACCTGGCCGCCTTCGACACCACCAACGGTGCCCTCCGACCGTGGGCTCCGCAGACCGACCTCCAGGTCGATGCCATGGTCATGGACCCGGCCGGCGCGGACACGATCGTCGGCGGACGCTTCTCCCAGGTCAACGGCAACACCGAGATGCGCGGCAGCGCCTCCGTGGACAAGACCACCGGAGCACTGAACACGGACTGGGGGCTGGCCAAGACCGTCAAGAACGGCGCCGGATCCGGCATCTACGCCGGCAAGGCCGGGACGTTCGGTCTCGCCACCGACGCGACGGGTGTCTACGGCACCGGCTGGGGCTTCGCCGACGCCGCGACCGGCAGCCTCGAAGGTACCTTCGCCGCCGAGGCCGGCACAGGCAAGGTGCGCTGGATCGCGTATTGCCTCGGCGACCACTACGGCGTGTACTCGACCGGCAAGGTCGTCTACACCACCAGTCACACGCATTCATGCGAAACTCTGGGACTCCACCCGGAGCAGGCTCCGCGCGTACACCGCTATTCCGAGGCATACACGGCGGATGCTCGCGGAACGCTGGCACCCGCGCCGACCGCGCCCGGTCGCAAGGACTGGGGCGGCACGCCCGCCCCGTCGCCGTACGCGTGGTCACCCGATTGGGCGGTCGGGACCACCACAGGACTCGGTCAGGCCGGGTTGTCGATCACCGGCACCGGCACCATGATCTCCATCGGCGGCGAGTTCCGCTCCGTCAACAACGGACGGTTCGAAGGACTCGTCCGCTTCTCGACCACCCCTCCAGAGGGCCCGAAGGACGGCCCCCGCCTCTCCGGCGACAAGTGGGTGCCGACCGCGACTTCGCTCACCCCCGGGCGCGTGAAGGTCACCATTCCCGCCAACTGGGACCGTGACGATCTCACGCTCACATACGAGTTGCGCCGCGCCGACTCGACCACCCCTTTGTTCACCACGAAGGTGGACTCCACGTGGTGGAACCTGCCCGCAGTCAGCTTCGAGGACACGACGGCTCCGGTCGGCGCACAGCAGCAGTACACCTTCACGGCCACGGACAGCGACGGCCACACGGTTTCGAGCAAGACGACGACCGCCACGGCGGCCGCGTCCACACCTGCGTACTCCAACGCCGTGCTCGCTGACGGCCCCCAGTTGTACTACCCGTTGGGAACCGTCGCGCAGGATGTGGCAGGTACGAACAGCCCGCTCATCCGCTCAGGAGCGACGCCTCGGTCATCAGGCGTGCCGAAGGGCGTGGCCGGGGCGACAGCCCTCGACGGGACAGAGACCGGACGAGTCGACACGACCACGAAGGCCGCGGCGCCGTCATCGTTCTCGGCCGAGATGTGGTTCCAGACCTCGACGACCGCGGGCGGCGTGTTGTTCGACTTCGAGAGTTCGGCCGCTGGCTTCTACTCGAAGAACTACGACCGAACCGTCTACATGTCAGACAATGGCCGCCTGAACTTCGGGGTATACAACGACGGCACCAAAGTGCTCACGACCGCGACGGCATACAACGACAACCGCTGGCATCATGTCGTCGCGTCGGTGAGCCCCGAGGGAATGAAGCTCTTCATCGACGGAAAGCTCGACGGCCAGCTCCCTAACGTCACCACAGCGCAAGACTTCAACGGGTTCTGGAAGATTGGCGGTGGCAGGCTGAAGGGTTGGGCGAATGAGCCGACCAAGACTCTTGCCGCCCCTGCCAACCTCGCCGGCGATGCCCACCTCGTCGGCACTGTCGATGAGTTCGCGGTCTACCCGTATGGCCTGACCGCGGGACAGATCAAGACCCACTACAGCGTGGGGAATGGCTCCACAGCCCCCGTCGCCGCTTATACGGCCACGGCAAGCGGCCTCACCGCGGCCTTCGACGCGAGCACCTCCGTGCCGCCGGGGACGACCACGATCTCGGACTATCGCTGGGACTTCGGGGACGGTACGACCGGTACGGGCAAGACGCCGTCGCATGCCTACGGGAAGCCCGGCACGTACGCGGTCAAGCTCACGGTCACCGACAGCCAGAATCTCGTGGGCTCGGTCACGAAATCGGTCGTCGTCCAGGGCGCCGACACGCCGCCCACGGCCTCGTTCACCCTCTCCGCCTCGGGGTTGACGGTGACGGCGGACGCGTCGGCATCGACCGATGCCGACGGCAGCATCCGCAGCTACCGCTGGGACTGGGGTGACGGCACGACGGGTGAAGGCGCGACGGCGACGCACACGTACCCGACGGCCGGGACGCGGACGGTCACCCTCACGGTGACGGACGACGTCGGGGGCGCGGCGACCACCACCCGGGAGGCCGTTGTGGCGGAGCCCGCGCCGCTCGCGAGCGACGAGTTCGACCGGACCGCCGGCCCCGGCTGGGGCGAAGCCCTCGCCGGCGGCGCCTGGAAGATCGCCGGCGGGTCCGCGGCCGCGGCCAGCGTCGCCGACGGCTCCGGGCAGCTGAAGCTGGCCGCGGGAGACACCCGCCACGCGACGCTGAACGCCCCGTCGGTTCCGGACCCGGCGCTGGAGACGACCTTCCGCATCGATCAGCCGTCAAGCACAGGAGGCTCCTACATCGGGGTCATCGCCCGCGACTCGTCCGCTGGTCGGTATCTCGTCCGCGCCTGGCTTCGCCCTGACGGCACGGTCTGGCTCGTGGCGCACCGCGACGGCACCGCCCTCGCGACCCGGGCACTGAACGGCGTCACGGTCACCCCTGGCACCACGTACACGCTGAAGGCGTCCGTGACCGGAACGGACAAGACGTCGCTCGTCGCGAAGCTCTGGGTCACAGACGCCGCGGAGCCCGCCGATTGGCAGCTGCGGGCGAGCGACCCCACCCCGCTGCCGGCGGGTGGTGTGGGCCTGAGCGGCAGCCGCTCCGCGAGCGCGACCGCGCCGCTCGGCGTGTCCTTCGACACGTTCCGCGTCAAGGCTGCGCAGTAATCGGATCGGTCCACCGTATGAACGCCGGCCTCGAACGAGGCCGGCGTTCGTCGCGAACGCGGGTCCCGCCTGATCGTCGCGGATAGGATGTTCAGACGCCGACGACAGGGGAGGAGGTGGGTCGTGATGCCTGCGCAGGACGACCCCGCCGCAGCCCTCCTCCGCTCGAACCGCCGTCGCCGGCTCATCCGCCGGTGGGTCGCGATCGGGACGATCCCGCTCACCCTCGCCGCCCTCCTCTTCGTGGGCAAACTGCTGAGCATGTACGCGTTCGCCCACCAGGCCATCACCGCCTACGTCGTCGACGACTTCGCGGGTTCCGAAGCCTCGGCGCGTGGACAGGACGTCCTGAACTGGTTCGAGCCGTACAAAGCCCCCTACAACATCGGCACCGCACTGGCCGGTGCCGACGAGCTCCCCGCCTCCCGTGCGGAGCTGGAGCGCTCCCTCGACCTCGCGACCGGCCTGGAGGTCTGCCCGGTCCGGATCAACCTCGCTCTCGTCATCGAGCGGATGGGCGACGCCGCCAGGGCCGATGGCGATGGCGCCGGGGCGACCGCCCTCTACGGCGAGGCGCTGACCGTCACGGTCGAGACCCCGGAGGAGTGCCGCAGCGACGAGGCGCAGCAGCAGTCCCCCGACCCCGAGCGCGACATGTCGGACACCCTGGACAACACCGAGGACCGCCTCAAGCAGAAGCAACAGGAGCAGGAGCAGGAACAGCAGCCGCAGGAGCCGCAAGAGGATCAGGAGGAACCGCAGCCGTCCGAGGACAAGCTGCAGGACCTCCAGGACAAGCTCGAGCAGGGGACGCAGGAGCGCGACCAGCAACAGGGTGACGACCCCGGCGGCACCGGGACGGACAGGCCATGGTGAGTGATCACGAGCGGCAGCGCGCCCGCTACGTCGGCGGTACCGAGGGCGCCCCGCCCGTCCCGCCGCCCGGGGGCTACCGCGGTGCCCGGCGGCAGCAGCCGATCGGCCTCACGCCACCGGTCGATCCACAGCTGCCCACGGAGGAGAAGAAGACCTCCACGACTGCGCTCGGCTGGATCGCTCTGGTCGCCGCGATCCTCTTCACCCTGATCCTGTTCGGCACGCTCGTGGTCGGCGGCACCGACCTGCTGTACGGAGTGACGATGATCACGCTGCAGCTCGTGGTGCTCGGAGTGATCGTGGCCGCGCTCTTCACCCCCGGCGGACGACGGCTCGGTGTCATCGCGCTCGTCCTCACCGTCCTGTTCAACGTCGCGACCGTGGGGGCACTCAGCGCTCTGCGCACCTCGGCATCCGGGAACTACGAAGGCGTGAAGACCGCGGAACAGCGGCACGCGGAGGCCTACCCCGGGATCAAGGGCACCTCCCCGCAGGAGGCGCTCACCCAGCAGTCCATGGAGGAGGTGCGCGCGGAGGCTGATTCCCTCTTCACCGACATCCGTGAACGGCTCACCGCGGACTTCGGGTTCACGTGGGTCCAGGTCGGCGACGAGGATGTCCGGCCGGAGCGGAACGGCTACGGCGGCGAGTCGATGCTGTCGGAGTACACGTCGGCGGCCTGGGCGACCGAGCAGCCCGTGCAGGGCTACGCGCGCAAGCTCGACGTGATGGCGGCGATCGATGAGGTCGTGGCGTCCCACGGACTGTGGAACCTGTACTCGTTCAACGATCCGACGAACTCCGGCATCGACCCGTCCATGATCGCCAAGCTCTACGGCAGCGATGACCCTCGCACGCAGACGACGTGGGAGTACTACACGGAGAACTACCCCGACCCGCTGCGCTTCTACGCGAACATCTACGATTTGTCGAACGATGCCGACGGCGGCTTCCGCAGCTCGCGGGAGGCGCAGAGCGCGCGCACCGGCGAACCGATCGAGGGGCTCCAGCTCGTCGTGATCGCCGGCAAGGTGCTGAGCGAGGACGACCGCGCGGAGTTCGAGGAGCGGCTGCAGGACTACCCCGGCTTCGAGTGACCGGCCCGGTGCGAGGATGACGGGATGAGGCAGGGAGCGGTCGGCACGGTGCGGCTCGTCGAGCACGGCGGGCGGCGGCTGGTCGAGAAGCGCCTCTCCGATCCGGCGCGGCACCTCAACGAAGTGCGGGCCCTTCGCGGGCTCGTCGGCTCCGGGCTCCCGGTGCCCGAGGTGGTCGAGGAGCGGCAGGGCGTGATCCTCATGACCGCACTCCCCGGTGGCCGTCTCGACGACGCCGACGCCGACGTCCGGATCGCGGATCTCCGGGCGTCGGCACCCCTGCTCCGCGCCCTGCACCGGCTCGACCCGCCGGACGATCTGCTTCCCGCGCCGGACGACGCGGCCATCATCGAGCGGTATCGCGCCGCCGAGGCGCCACGCCTCCCCCTGCTCATCCCACCCTCGTCCGGAAGCGTCTTCTGTCACGGCGACTGGACGGACGGCAACCTGCTCGCGCAGCACGGACGCATCTCCGGGATCGTGGACTGGGAGGCCGCACACCGCGGCGATCCGCTGCGGGAGCTGGCGCGAGCCGCGTGGGGAGCCGCGCGGAAGGATCCGCGCTCGGAGCGGGCGCTCATCGACGGGTACGGTGCGGATCCCGCCCGCGTCCGTGCGTGGTACCCCGTGCACGCCGCCGAGTTGTGGCTGTGGTTCGCGGAAGCCGGCCCTCCGGAGTACCTCGCCGCGCTCACCGCGGACCTGGAGAGGTGGTCGGCCTGACACCTCACCCGGTGATTCCCGGTCCATCCCCTCGATGATCGGCAGCGGCGTGGCTACACTGGCCGCACAGGGGGAGGGAGTGTCCGCATGATCAACGAACTCGATGAGCAGCAGTCCTACGAGTTGCTGGCGACCACCACGGTGGGCCGGATCGGATTCGTCGACGACGGCCTGGTGCAGATCCATCCGGTGAACTTCGTCGTCTCGGGGCACGAGCTGCTCCTGCGCACCTCACCGGACGGCCACCTGGCGGCGCTGTCCCGCGAGGCGGCCACGGTCTCCTTCGAGGTCGACTACCACGATCCGATCGGCGGCCTGGGGTGGAGTGTGCTGATGCACGGGGTCCTGTCGCCGGTTCCGGAGGATCAGGCGGCCGGGGCGGCGGCGCGGGTGCACCCGTGGGCCGGAGACGACCGTGATCTCCCGCTGTCGTTCCGCATCGAGCGCATCACCGGACGCAGCGTCCGCCGCGACCCCCGCACCAGCGGGGTCTGAACGCGCCCGCCGTCCCGTTCAGGAGGCGAAGGCGAGACCCGCGGCGAGCGCGAATCCGAGGACGGTCGCCAACCCCGTGGACTCCTTCGCCTTCGACTGCGCCTCCGGGACCATCGAATCCACCAGCATGACGAGCAGGGCGCCCGCGGCGAAACCGCTCGCCCCGGAGCGGAAGACCTCGCCGGTCACGCTCGCCAGGGCGAATCCGGCGACGGTGGCCGCCGCGCACAGCACGGCGACCCCGGCCCACAGCAGCAGCACCCTGCTCCGTCGCATGCCGCCGTCGAGCAGGTCGGCGGCGGAGCCGATGGACTCCGGGAGGTTCGAGACGAGGATGGCGACGACGAGCGCGATGCTCACCGGCTCCCCCGAGGCGAGACCGATGCCGAGCACGAGCTGCTCCGGGATCCCGTCGAGGAGCGCCCCCACTGCGAGCTGGCCTCCCCCGGCCTCGCCCTTCTTCCTGGCGGCTCTGGCGTCGAGGATGCGGGCGGCGATGTAATAGCTGAGGGCTCCGAGCGCGACGCCGGTGACGAGGGGGATCGGACCACCGCGGTCGAGCCCCTCCTCCCAGAGCTCGAAGGCGATGGAGGCCATCAGGGCTCCGGCGCCGAAGCCCAGCACGATGCCCAGCCACCGCGGCGGCCACGTGCGCAGCATCGCGAGCACCGCGCCGACGAACAGCGGAGCCGCCGCGACGGCTCCCCACAGAATCGCTCCACCCATGCGCCCATCTTCCCGCCGACCCACCCCTTTCTGCGCGAGCCACCCCTCTGCGTGCGTCCGAAAGGGGCCGGAACACACGAAAGGGGGTGGGTCGCGCGCCGATAGACTGGGAGCCATGTCCAAGGTCCTCCAGTCCCTGCCCGTCGGCGAGCGCGTCGGCATCGCCTTCTCCGGAGGACTCGACACCTCCGTCGCCGTCGCCTGGATGCGCGACAAGGGCGCTGTCCCCTTCACCTACACGGGCGACCTCGGCCAGTACGACGAGGACGACATCGCCTCCATCCCCGGCCGCGCGCTGGAGTACGGCGCCGAGGCCTCTCGTCTCATCGACTGCAAGACGGCGCTCGTCGAAGAGGGCTTCGTCGCGCTCTCCTGCGGCGCCTTCCACATCCGATCCGGCGGCAAGACCTACTTCAACACCACTCCCCTCGGCCGCGCGGTCACCGGCACGCTGCTCGTGCGTGCGATGCGCGAGGACGGCGTCGACATCTGGGGCGACGGCTCGACCTACAAGGGCAACGACATCGAGCGCTTCTACCGCTACGGCCTGCTCGCCAACCCCCGCCTGCGCATCTACAAGCCCTGGCTCGACGCGGACTTCGTCACCGAGCTCGGCGGTCGCCAGGAGATGAGCGAGTGGCTCGTCGCGCACGGCTTCCCGTACCGCGACTCGGCCGAGAAGGCGTACTCGACGGACGCCAACATCTGGGGCGCGACCCACGAGGCGAAGACGCTCGAGCACCTCGACGTCTCGCTGGAGACCGTCGACCCGATCATGGGCGTGAAGTTCTGGGACCCGTCCGTCGCCATCGAGGCGGAGGACGTCTCGGTGACGTTCGAGGGCGGCCGTCCGGTCGCGATCAACGGCGTCGAGTTCAGCGACCCGGTGGCCCTGGTGCAGGAGGCGAACGCGATCGGCGGTCGCCACGGCCTCGGCATGAGCGACCAGATCGAGAACCGCATCATCGAGGCGAAGTCCCGCGGCATCTACGAGGCCCCGGCCATGGCGCTGCTCTTCATCGCGTACGAGCGCCTCGTCAACGGCATCCTCAACGAGGACACCCTCGCGACCTACCACGAGCAGGGCCGGCGCCTCGGTCGCCTCATGTACGAGGGACGCTGGCTCGAGCCGCAGTCGCTCATGCTCCGCGAGTCCATCCAGCGCTGGGTCGGCTCGACGATCTCGGGCACCGTGACGATCCGCCTGCGCCGCGGCGACGACTGGACGATCCTCGACACGGTCTCCCCGAACCTGTCATACGGGCCGGAGAAGCTGTCGATGGAGCGCGTCGGCGACGCCGCGTTCGGCCCGGTGGACCGGATCGGCCAGCTCACGATGCGCAACCTCGACATCGCCGACTCCCGCGCGCGCCTGGAGCAGTACGCGGGCCTCGGCCTCGTCGGCGGCGCGACCGGCGAGCTCGTCGGCCGTGTGACCGCCGGCGAGTCCGCCGAGATCACCGAGTCCGTGCACGGTTCGATCTCGGAGGCTGACGAGAACCTCGCCGACGCGGTCGACACGGCCTCCGAGCGCGCGGCCTTCGACTCCGGCACCGACTGAGAGCACGGGGCGCCGCGGGCGACCGTGCACCCGCCCCCGTGATCAGGACGCCGCGGCGAGCGGATGCGCCGGCGCCACGGCGCGGTCGACGATCCCCGGCAGCACGTCGTCGAACAGCGCGATGAGGGCGGTGCGCATCGCCGCGGCGTCGAGTCCCGGCAGCACGACGGCGATCCGTACGACCGCGGCGCGCACGTCCGACCAGTCGAAGACACTCCCCGCGCGACGGGCGACGCACGCGAGAAGCGTCCCCAGGCTCCCGACGAGCTCGGCCCGCTCCGCGTTGCCCTCGATCCGCGCGAAGGCGACCGCGAGAGCGCGCAGGCCGTCGCCGAACGCGGAGCCGTCCCGCCACCGCACCGCCAGTGCCACGTCCTCGACGAGCTCGTCCAGGTAGTCGAGGTCGTCCGCGTGGAGCACTGCCATCGTGCGTCGGACGGAGCCGATCCAGACGTCGCCGAACAGGGCCACCACGTCGCGCGCGCGGTCGCCGTCGAAGGCGGTCACCCACCGGGTGCCGTCGCGGCGCACCGCGATGAGTCCGACAGCGGCGAGGCCGTCCAGGGCACGGAGGACATCCGCCGGCGCGGCACCGAGGGCGGCTGCGAGCCCCCGCTCGTCCACCCGCGTGCCCGGCGCGAGCGCCCCCGAGACGATCGCATCCGTCAGCCTGCCCTGCAGGCCGCCGTGCCGATCCCCTCCCGCCGATGTCCCGCTCACCGCGCGTGCATCATCCTTCTTCTCGATCATGGCGTCCCCCGCCGTTGCATGGACCGATCCCGCCGGAGCCCCGGTCCGGACCGGTCTCTCCACTGAGAATGCGCCGAAGCGCGACGCGTAACATAACACGACCTTCCCCGGAGGAGCCTCGGCGCCCTGCCTCGCGGTCGGTACGCTGCGAGGTTGCTGAGTTATCTTGCACAGTGCTGTGCATGTTATTACCATGGAGGGATGACCACTCGCGCCCTCCGTCGCGACGCTGCAGAGAACCGCGCCGGCATCCTGTCCGCGGCTCGCAGCGCCCTTGCCTCCGACCCGCACGCCTCCCTCGACGCGATCGCCCGGACCGCCGGCCTGTCGCGCCGCACCCTCTACGGACACTTCGAGGACCGGGACACCCTGATCCGCGAACTCGTCTCCACCGGCGCCCAGCGCTTCAATGCCATCGCCGCCTCCATCGACGACCCCGACGCCCGCCTCGCCCTCGCCCGACTGGCCGCCCGGCTCTGGGAGGAGGCGGCGCACATCCAGGTCGCCGCCGCGCTCGCCCTCGACGAGGCGCACGTCGAGCACACCGCCGCTGCCCTCGCGCCGTTGCGCCGGAGCGTCGCCGCCCTCGTGCGGAGGGGACAGGAGGACGGCAGCTTCCGCACGGATCTCGCCGCCCCCACGCTCGCCCGACTGATCGAGGAAATGGCGCGCACGGTCGTCTCCCGCACCGACGCGCAGAGCAGTGGCGCCGGAGACGTCGCCGTCCGGGCCGTGCTCAGCATCGCGGGACTCTCCTGGCGCGAGGCGGACGAGCTGCTCTCCTCTCACCCGGACATCACCGCCGACGACCAGGAGGTCCGCGCATGAGGATCACACTGCACGATGTCAGCAAGGGTCGCGCCGGACAGGCCCTTCCCTCCATGAGCCTCGAGTTCCACTCGGGCGCGGTCCGCTACGCGCTCGCGGAGACCGAGCAGCGGCCGACCGTGCTCGGCCTCATCGCGAGCGGGCGGATGCGCCCGGACACGGGCCGCGTCACCATCGATGCGGCGGCGAGCCCGAAGGAACTGCGTCGCCGGGTCGCCCTCGTCGACGCCCCGGACGTCAGCGACCCGCATCCGGACATCACCCTCGCCGGGGTGGTCGGTGAGGAGTTGATGTTCGCCGGGCGCGGTGCGACCCCGCTCCACGCCCGACGCTGGCTCGGCCGGGTGGGATACCAGGAGCTCGCCTCCGTCCCCATCGGCTCGGTCGACCCGGCCGCCCGCGTGCGCATCCTGTGCGAGCTCGCCGTGCTCCGCGAGGGCGTCGAGGGCATCGTCCTCGTCGCCCCGGATCGCCACGGCGGCAGCCCGGACGGATGGTGGCGCATCGCGGCCGAGTTCGCGGACCGCGGGTACGCGATGCTCGTGATCGTCGGCGGTTCCGCCGCCGTCGCCCTCGAGCGCATGCACGAGTTCGACGCGATCAACGCGTCCGGTCCCGTCGAGCCGCTGGTCCTCGAGCGTCCCGACGACGGGGCCGTGACCGACGACGACCCGCTGACCGAGGACGAAGTACCGTCCGAGGACGACGCCCCGTCCGACGAGGAAGGAGAAGCGCGATGAAGGTCCCCGCCATGATCGCCGCCGAACTCCGCCGCCTGACCGCGAGCCGGATGGGCATCCTCGCCCTCGTGGCCCTCATCTGCGTGCCGATCCTCTACGGCGGCCTCTACCTCTGGGCGAACCAGGATCCGTACGCGAAGTTCTCCGAGGTCCCCGTGGCCCTGGTGGTCGACGACGAGGGCGCTCCCGCCCCCACGACCGGCACCGAACCGGCGAGCGACGAGACGGTCAACTACGGGGAGGACGTGGCGGAGAACCTGATCGAGGGGAACGCGTTCGACTGGCAGCGCATGACCGAGGACGAAGCCGCCGACGCCCTGCGCCACGGCGCGGTCGACTTCACCGTGACGATCCCGGCCGACTTCTCCACCGCCCTCACCTCCGCGGCGGGCGACGACCCGCACCAGGCCAGGATCGAGCTGGAGACCAACGACGCGAACAACTACCTCGCGTCGTCGATGGGATCGCAGGCCGTCGAGAAGATCCGCAGCTCCGTCGCCGAGATGGTCGGCAGCGAGGCCGCGGAGCGACTGCTGACCGGCCTCAGCGACGTGCGCGACAACCTGGTCTCCGCGACCGACGGCGCCACGCAGCTCGTCGACGGCGCGCGCAGCGCCGCCTCCGGGAGTACGACGCTCGCCGACGTGACGGCGAAGCTCGCCGACGGCTCCGCGCAGCTCGCCTCCGGGGCCCGGACGCTCGCCGACGGCGCGCAGCAGGTGAGCGCGGGCAACCGCCAGCTCGCCGACGTCGCCGACCGGGCCGGAGCCGCGGTGCAGGAGGCGACGGACGCGCTGCCGCAGGTGCGCTCGGACATCGCCGACCTCCTGACGGAGCAGGGACTCGCGCCCGAGGAGATCGACGAGGTGCTCGCCCGCCTGGATCCGCTCGGAACCCGGATCGAGGAGGGCAACGCGCAGGTGCAGGACGCCGTCGGCAAGGTCGACCAGCTCGCCGCCGGTTCCGCCTCGCTGGCATCGGGGGCGAGCGAGCTCGCCGGCGGCGCCGGCACCCTCGCGACGGGCGCGGCCGCGGCGAACTCGGGCGCGGCCCAGCTCCGCGATGGCCTGAAGACACTGTCCTCCGGGACCGCGGAGCTGCGGGACGGGCTCGCCGACGGTGTGCAGGCGATCCCCGCCTCCACCCCCGACCTGCGCTCCCTGCAGGCCGACACGATCGCGGACCCGGTGAAGGTCTCCAGCGACAAGGTCGCCTCCGCGGAGGACTACGGCGCCGGCCTCGCCCCGTTCTTCGCCGCCCTCTCCGCGTGGATCGGCATCTACGCGCTGTTCCTCATCGTGAAGCCGATCTCCCGCCGGGCCGTCACGGCGCTGCACTCCCCGATCCGGATCACGCTCGCGGGCTGGCTGACGCCGGCGATGCTCGGTGCGGTGCAGATGCTCGGCCTCATGGGGATCCTGGCACTCACGCTCGGCTTCACGTTCGATCATCCGCTCGGCACGCTCGGGGTGATGATGTTCGCCTCGGCCACGTTCGCCGCGATCATCCTCGCCCTCAACGTCTGGCTCGGGTCCGTGGGGCAGTTCCTCGGCCTCGTGCTCATGGTGCTCCAGCTCGTCACAGCGGGCGGGACGTTCCCCTGGCAGACACTGCCCGCTCCCCTCGCCGCGCTGCACCACGTGCTGCCCCTCGGCTACGTCGTCGATGCCATGCGCCAGCTCATGTACGGCGGGGACTACGCGAGAGCCGGCTGGGACCTGGCTGTGCTGGGCGCCTGGCTCGTCGGGGCCCTGCTGCTGGCGATGATCGGTGTCACCCGCATGACGCACCGCCGCACGCTGCGCGATCTGCAGCCCAGCCTCATCGGCTGACCCTCCCGCTCGCCGCGGACCATCCCGCGGCGAGCGCGGGGCGGCTATGATGCGAGAGCGCGTACCCGTGAAACGCGCACTGGGGCTCGGTGGGACTGAGTCTCACCTGGCTACCCGAAAGAGTTCTCGACGATGATGACCGATTCGACGGCGTCCGCCGTTTCCCCGCGCCCCTCTCTCGGCGCTCGCATCGGACGCATCGCGTTCCTCGTGGTCGCCGCCCTCGTGGTGGTGGCCGTCGCGGGCGCGTTCTTCGTGACCTGGACGATCCAGCGCTCCTTCCCGCAGACCTCCGGCTCGACGACGCTCGAGGGGCTGAAAGCGGAGGTCACCGTGCAGCGCGACGCCAGCGGGGTGCCCACGATCACCGCCGACTCCTCGGACGACCTCTTCTTCGCCGAAGGCTTCGTGCACGCGCAGGACCGGTTCTTCGAGATGGACTTCCGCCGGCACGTCACCTCCGGCCGAGTCGCCGAGCTGTTCGGCGCCTCCCAGGCCGGCACCGACGCGTTCCTGCGCACGCTGGGCTGGCGCACGACCGCCGAGGCCGAGGTCGAGGCGATGGACGACGTCACCCGCGGCTACTACGAGGCCTACGCGGACGGCGTCAACGCCTACCTGTCCTCCCGCTCGGGCGCAGAGCTCTCCCTCGAGTACGCGGTCCTCGGACTGCAGAACCCCGACTACGAGCCGGAGCCGTGGGAACCCGCGGACTCGGTGGCGTGGCTGAAGGCGATGGCCTGGGACCTCCGCACCAACGTCGAGGACGAGACCGAGCGGGCACTCCTCGCGGGGCAGCTCGCCGAGGACCCGCAGGTCGATGTGGAGGCTCTGCTCGGCACGCTCTATCCGGACTACCCGTTCGACCGGAACCCCGTGATCGTGCCCACCATCTCCACGGTCCCGCCGCTGGAGACCGGCGCCGAGCCCGCCGCCTTCACCGTGCCCGAGGGCGACGGCGAGGCACAGCAGGCGCTCACGACAGTGGAGTGGGAGGAGACCTCGTCCGTCATCGAGGCGGCGAGCGTGCTCGTCGGCGACGTCGGCGAGGGGATCGGCTCCAACTCCTGGGTCGTCTCCGGCGACCTCACCGCATCCGGGATGCCGCTGCTGGCCAACGACCCGCACCTCGGCGCCTCGCTCCCGTCGGTCTGGTACCAGGTGCAGCTGAAGTGCTCGACGGTGGACGAGGACTGCCCGTTCGACGTCGGCGGGTTCTCCTTCTCGGGGCTTCCGGGCATCGTCATCGGACACAACCAGCGCGTGGCGTGGGGCTTCACGAACCTCACCACCGACGTCACCGACCTGTACGTCGAGCGCATCGAGGGCGACTCCTACTGGCGCGACGGCGAGCTCGTGCCGCTGGAGGAGAGCACGGAGACCATCGAGGTCGCCGGCGGGGACGACATCGAGCTCACCATCCGCTCCACCGTGCACGGACCGATCATCTCCGGCCTCACGGATGACTTCACCGGCATCGCGGACGACCCGACGCCAGGGCTCACCGCGGAGGGCGCCGTTCCGGCCGCTCCCGGCTCGGATGCCGCCGAGTACGCGGTGAGCCTGCGGTGGACGGCGCTCGACCCCGGCACCACCGCGACGGCGATCTTCGCGCTGTCGACCGCCCAGGACTTCGAGGACTTCCGCCGCGCGGCCTCCCTGTTCGACGTCCCGGCGCAGAACCTCATCTACGCCGACGTCGACGGCAACATCGGCTACCAGACCCCCGGCCGGCTCCCGATCCGCGGTGCCGGCGACGGCTGGATGCCGCAGCCCGGGTGGGACAGCAGCTACGACTGGACCGGGTACATCCCGTTCGAGGAGCTGCCGGTGTCGTACAACCCCAGCTCCGGATACATCGTCACGGCCAACAACGCCATCGTGACCGACGACTACGAGCACTTCCTCTCCCGAGACTGGGACCAGGGATACCGCGCCGCCCGCATCGCCCACCTCATCGAGCGCCGGGCCGCGGCCGGGCCCCTGACGGCCGACGACATGCGGGACATCCAGATGGACGGCGAGATGTGGATCGGCACGCAGCTCGTCGCCGCGATGAAGGACATCGAGGTCGAGGGAGCCGGTCCGCAACAGGCCGTCGAGCTGCTCCGCGGCTGGGACGCGCAGAACAGCGCCTCGTCGGCGGGCGCCGCGTACGCGAACGTGCTCTGGTCGAACCTCGTGCAGAACATCTTCGCCGAGCGCGAGCAGCCGCTGCCGATCGACGGTCAGGGCCGGCTGTTCACCGTCGTCGGAGCGATGCTGGAGAACCCGGCGGACCCGCTGTGGAGCAACCCCCAGCTCGATGTCGAGGGCCGGGACGAGATGCTCGCACTGTCGGCCGAAGAGGCGTACGACGAGCTGTCCGCGCTTCAGGGCACGGACGTCGCGCGGTGGAACTGGGGCGATCTGCATGCCCTCACCCTCACGAGCGACACGTTCGGCTCGTCAGGCATCGCCCCGATCGAGGCCCTCTTCAACCGTGGTCCGTATCCGGTCGGCGGCGGCGCCTCCGTGGTCGATGCGACCGGGTGGCAGCTCGGCGTCTCGTACGCCACAACCACCGTGCCCTCCATGCGGATGGTCGTCGATCTCGCCGACTTCGACGACTCGACGTGGATCCACCTCACCGGAGCCTCAGGGCACGCCTTCCACGAGCACTACGTCGATCAGACCACGGACTGGTCGACGGGGGTGCAGCGGTCGTGGGCGTTCACACCGAAGGCCGTCAAGGCGGCAGCGGTCGACACCCTGACGCTCACGCCCGCCGGCTGAGAGGAGCGTGGAGGGTGCTCGGCTAGCGTGGACAGGTGCCCACCAGCTACCTCGCCCCGAAGGGGACGCCGGCCACCCTCCTGGAGTTCGAGCACGGAGGCGCGACCCTGATCGCCGAGACCTTCGGCGACGGACCGCCCACCTACCTCCTGCTGCACGGCATCGGCATGGGGCGCAGCGTCTACCTCGACCTCACCCAGCGGCTGCAGGGGCGGGTGATCGCGCTCGACCTCCCCGGCTTCGGTGAGGCGCCCGAGCCCACACGCACCCTGACCATGCAGCGGCACGCCGACCTGGTGGCCGCCTACCTCCGGCACGTCGACGCGGATCCGGTGGTGGTGATCGGGCACTCGATGGGGAGTCAGATCGCCGCGGAGCTCGCCGCCCGGCATCCCACCCTCGTCGCCGGAGTCGTGCTGGCGGGTCCGACCGTCGACAAGGCCGCCCGGAACGTGGGCGCCCAGGCGCGATACCTGCTGCAGGACCTCGTGGGCGAACGACCGCTCGTCATCTGGCGCGGTGCCCGGGAGTACCTTCGCGGCGGCCCGCATCTGATCCGCAAGATGCGCGCGACCATCGTGCACAAGCCCGAGAAGGCCTTCGTGCGCATCCAGCGCCCGGTGCTGGTGCTGCGCGGGGAGGACGACCCGCTGGCGCCGATGAGCTGGTGCCAGGTCATCCTCGACGCGATCCCCGGCGCGGAGCTCGCCGTCATCCCCGACCACGGCCACGGCACCCTCATCAGCGACTCGGAGCCCGCCGCCCGCCTGATCGAGGCCTTCGCCGCCCGCACCTGACCCTTCGAATCGCTGCCCGCGCCCCTCGGGTCGACCGTTCATAACTCAGGAGATCGCGGCGCGTTGGGGCGGTTCGGCGGCCGAGGCAGGCTGCGGCTGCCCTTTCTCCTGAGTTGTGAACGGCGCGCGCCGACGAGCCGGGGCCCGAGCGCCTCGATAACCTCCCGCAGCGCCTCTCGCGTGCCTGCGGGGTCGGAGAAGATGTCAGCGGCGAGCGGCCGGATCGTGACATAGCCGAGACGAGCGGCCGCCATGTCCCGCGCACGATCCCGTTGCTGCTTCGCCCAACCCTCGTGAAAAGCGCGGCTGTCGCACTCGACGATCAGCCATCCATCGACGACGAAGTCGACTCGACCCACGCCGGGGATGTGGACCTGTGTCTCGAATGAGGCACCGAGCGACCGGAGGAGGAGCCGCACGAAGGTCTCCGGCCCCGACTCGGATGACGCGTCGGCCAGGGCGAGCACCGCGCCGAACCGCGGCGGCAGCCGAGCGAAGATCGCGCGCAGTTCGTCCATCGTGATGAGGCGCTGATGAAGGAGGCTGTCCAGGGTGGCCACCGACGCCCGAGGCGACTGGCATCGGACGGCATGCCGTACGGCCGCATCCAGGGACGTGACGTGCAGCGTACTCGCTGCACCGTCCTCTGCCCAGTGCACCCTGTGAGCCTCCGCGTCTCGACGCCCCAACCGCGAGCGATGGGGCTCGACCTGCACGTGCACACCGTGGGCCGCGAGCACGAACACCCCGAGCATCTGGAGAAGGGAGACGCAGGTGACGCGACCTCCGATCCGCACGGCCTCCGCGACGACAGGATCCACATCCGGGCGGGCGTATCGGTCCCGGCGCAGTCGCAGAAGCCGCCCGCTCCGCACCAGGGCGGTTAGCTCGCGCCCCCTCAGCCCCGCGGAGCGAAGATCCGCTCGACTGAACACCGTGGAGTCGAAGACCTCTGCTGCGCGCTGGGGTCCGGAGTGGGCGATCACATCCCGGAGGATGCCCGGCGCGACACGGCGGGACGGGGAATGAGACCGGATGTGGAGTGGCCGCTCCGGATCGCGAGGCGGTGGAGGAGAAGTGGGGGCCGCGCACGGCGTTCACAATTCAGGAGAATCCGTCCCCCATCCGACCTGAGCGCACGCGCGGCCCGATGACGCCGCGGATCTCCTGAGTTGTGAACCGACGGCGGGCGGAACCGGCTACGTCGGCGGCGAGGCGGTCAGCCAGCGGCGGGAGGGGTCTGCTTCGACTCGGCGAGCTCGTCGACGACGAGCCCCCGCTGCTCGATCGTGCCGTTGCGGTAGGCCTGGCGACCGACCATGTGCGCGGACAGGGGGGCGGTCGCGAACTGCATGAGTACCACGGGCGCCACGAGCACGAGACCGAACAGCACGCCGCCGATCGACCGCTGCGACAGAGCGATCGCGACGCAGATCAGCAGCAGCCCGAGCACCTGGGGCTTCGTCGCGGCGTGCAGTCGCGTCGGCACATCGCGGAAGTGCAGGAGCCCCACGGAGGCGGAGAGGCAGAGGATCGCCCCGAGCAGGATGAGGACGAGCACCGCCACATCGACGACGGCATCCGGGATCATCAGACCGAACACGTTCATGGTGTCGTGTTGTCCCTTCTCGCGACGAACCGGGCGACCGCGATCGACCCGAACACGCCGACCGCCGCGATGATGAGGAGCACGGGGATATTGCGGGTGTGGCCGTTGATGGCCATCTCGGCGCCGAGCACGCACATGACCTCGGTCAGCAGCACGTCGGCAGCGACGGCGCGGTCGAGGATCGAGGGGCCGCGGACGATGCGAATCACGGCGAGGATCGCAGCCACGGCGAACACGGCGAGGATGATGAGGAGCAGGGTGTTCATCGGGCACCGCCGATCGTCGCGGGGTCGATGCGGCCGGCGCGCTCGTCGGCCTTGAGCGCACGGTACTGGGTCGGGTTGCCGAGCGCCCGGACGATCCGCTTCTCCCAGCCGAGGACGCCCTGCCGCTGCTTCTCGACGTCCTCCTTGCTGCGCACGCCGATCACGTGCAGATAGAGGATCCCGCGGTCGCGGTCGGCCTCGACGACGAGGGAGCCCGGGATGAGCGACGACACGACGGCGACGTGGGTCATGACGAGGTCGTCGGCGTAGCGGAGGGGCACCGCGACGATGGCGGTACCCGGCTGGCGGCGGAAGTCGAACACCTGCGCCGTCACGGAGAGCGCGCCGCGGAGGATCGCGAACAGGAACTGCACGACGAACAGGGCCCCGTACCAGAGGTTGACGCGCCCCGAGAGCTCGACCGTGGGGAGGCGGAACACCCGCGTCACGAAGATCGCCACCACGAGTCCCGTGAGGAAGGACAGCACCGTGAACTGGGCCCACAGCAGCATCCACAGCACGATCAGCCAGGCGAGGAACGGCAGCTGCATGCCGATGTCCCGCCAGACGCGCTTGGTCTCGGGCCTCATCCCTCCACCTCGTCTTCCAGCTGTACGAGGTTGACCGGCTGCAACAGGCCCGCCCCGATACGGTCGCACAGAGCGTACAGCGGTCCGGCGAAGATCGTCAGGGCCAGTGTGACGGTGACCATGCCGGCGGTGGCCATGGTCATGATCCTCGGAATGTGCCGGCGCTCCTGCTGCTCATCCGCGGCGGGGGCTCCGGTGAGGTAGGAGATGCGGCCCTCGGTCTCGGTCGAGTCCTCCTCCTCGCGCCAGAAGGCGAGGTTCCAGGCGCGCATGAGCGCATACAGGGTGAGCAGCGAGGTGATGATGCCGCCGAAGATGAGCACGATCATCAGCGGCGTGCCCACGGAGGCCGCGGCCTCGAACAGGGCGAACTTGCCGATGAACCCGGAGAACGGCGGCAGACCGCCCAGGTTGATGGCGGGGATGAAGTACAGCAGCGCGATGACGGGGGCGATCTTCAGCAGGCCCTTGACCCGCAGGATCGACGTGCTGCCCGCCCGACGTTCGATGAGTCCCACCGCGAGGAACAGGGTGGTCTGCACGACGATGTGGTGGACGATGTAGTACACGGTCGCGCCGATGGCTGCCGGGGTCGCGATCGCCAGACCGAAGATCATGTAGCCGACGTGGCTGACGAGCGTGAACGACAGGATCCGCTTGAGCTCGGCCTGCGCGACGGCGCCGAGGACACCGACGACCATGGTCGCCAGCGCGATGATGAGCAGCAGGGTGTCGATGCTGTTCGAGGCGAACAACTGCGTCTCGGTCCGGATCAGCGCGTACACGCCGACCTTGGTCAGCAGGCCGGCGAACACGGCGGTGACCGGCGCGGGGGCCGTCGGGTAGGAGTCGGGCAGCCAGAACGACACGGGGAAGATCGCGGCCTTGATCCCGAAGGCGACCACGAGCATGAGGTGCAGGACGAGCTGCGTGTCCTGTGGGAGCTCCGACATGCGCTCGGCGATCTGGGCCATGTTCACCGTGCCGAGGGCACCGTAGATCATCGCGATCGACGCGAGGAACAGGATCGACGACACGAGCGAGACGACGATGTAGACCGCCCCGGTGCGGATACGGGACTCGGTGCCGCCCAGGGTGATGAGCACGTACGAGGCGACCAGGAGGATCTCGAACCCGACGTACAGGTTGAACAGGTCGCCGGCGATGAAGGCGTTGAAGATGCCGGCGGCGAGGATCAGGTACGAGGGGTTGAAGATCGAGATCGGGGTCTCGTCCGCCCCGTCGGCCACACCCTGGCCGATGGAGAAGAGGAGGACCGCGAGCAGCACGATGCTGGAGACGAGCACCAGCAGGGCGGCGAGGCGGTCGACGTAGAGGACGATGCCGAAGGGCACCGGCCACCCGCCCACGGAGACCGCGAGCGGGGAGCCTGCGTCGACGACGACGAGCAGCACGGCCGCGATGACGGACACGACCGCGAGCGTGGCGACGGTGACGAACACCTGCAGGCGCGCGTTGCGACCGAAGACGAGGGTGATCGCGGCGCCGAGGAGCGGCAGGGCGACGAGGAGGGGGACGAGCGTGGTCATGGCCTGCCCTCCCCGTCTGTCGTGTCGTCGTCCCGGTCCGCGTCGGCCTCGTCCGCGCCGTCGGGTTCCGGCTCCGGCTCGGGCACGTACGGCGCGTCGTACGGCGCGTCATCGTGGATCGCCGGGTTGTCGCGCATGTGCAGGACGGTGATGGGCGCGGTCTGCACGCCCACGAAGTCGGTCGTGGCGTCGTCGTCGTCCGTCTCGGACTCGTCGTCCATGAGGTCTTCGTCTTCGTCGGTGCGCTCCCGCAGCGCGATGTCGGCCTCGTCGTCCTCGACCGTGTCCGCCTGACCGAGCTGCCAGGAGCGGTAGATGAGCGCCAGCAGGAAGGCCGAGACGGCGAACGTGATGACGATCGCGGTGAGCGTCAGCGCCTGGGGCAGCGGGTCGCTCAGGTCGCCCTCCGTGCCGAAGAACGGCGCGTTCCCCGGTACGCCCATGACGATGAGCAGGAGCAGGTTCGTGGCGTTCCCGAGCAGGAGGAAGCCGATGAGGACGCGGGTGAGGCTGCGCTCCAGCATCGCGTAGACGCCGCAGGCGAAGAGCACGGCCATGATCGCGATGAGGGCGAGCGAGACGTCCATCAGCCGTTCCCCCCGGTCCTCGAGGAGAAGTCGACGGCGGTGCTCTCACCGGGGCGGAGCGCCGCCTGCCGGTCGACCTCGGCGCCGAGGCTGCGGAGCACGTCGAGGACGAGTCCGATCACGACGAGGTAGACGCCGATGTCGAAGATGGTCGAGGTGACGAACTCCATGTGTCCGATACCGGAGATCTCCCACTCCCAGAAGGTGCTGGTGAGCGGCGCCATGCCGAAGAACAGCGGCACGACGGCGGTGCCCACGGCGAGGATGAGGCCCGCGCCGAGGAGTCTTCCGGCATCGGTCGGCGCGGCGGCGCCCAGCTCCCAGCGGCCTCCCGCGATGTAGCGCATCACGAGGGCCATGCCCGCGACGAGCCCGCCCGCGAAGCCGCCGCCGGGGAGGTTGTGCCCGGCGAAGAGCAGGAAGATCGACACGACGATGATCGTGTGGAACAGGATCCGGACGATCACCTCGAGCAGGATCGACCGGTTCTCCGGCTTCATCTTCTGGCCGCCCACGAGCCAGGCGCGCGGTGCCGAGCGGTTCTCCGCGGTCTGGAAGCGCACGCCGTCCGTGGTCTCCACCAGCGGCCGGCTCCGAGCCGACTTCCGCACCGAGCGGGGCAGGGTCTTCGTGGCGGCGAGCAGGTCGGCGCGGTGGGTCACGAAAACGAGAGAGGCGACACCGGTCGCGGCGAGCACGAGCACGGACAGCTCGCCCATCGTGTCCCAACCGCGGAGGTCGACCAGCGCCACGTTCACGACGTTCTTGCCGTGGCCGATCTCGTACGCGATCTCCGGGAAGATCGCCGAGATGGGGTCGGCCACGCGGGACTGGGTCGCGACGACGGCGACGAAGGCCATGGTCAGGCCGACGCCGATCCCGAGCAGGGCGCGCGGGAGGCGGCTGACGGAGGCGTTGTGCTCGCCCATCCGCGCAGGAAGGCGGCGCAGCACCAGGGCGAAGGTCACCATGGTCACCGTCTCGACGAGGATCTGGGTGAGCGCGAGGTCCGGTGCTCCGCTGGTCGCGAAGAGGACGACCATGCCCAGGCCCGTGACGGAGGCGAGCACGACGCCGGTGTAGCGCTTGCGGGCCCGCACGGCCACGACGCCGGCGACGGCCATGATCGGGGCCACGGCGAGCTGAGCCGGCGTGTGCCAGAGCGAGAGCTGATAGCGGTCGATGTCGCTCGCCACCAGCGCGGTGACCTCGGCGGCGACGAAGACGACGAAGATCGTCCCCACGTAGACGGGCAGCGAACCCCGCTGGGTGAGCGTGGTGCTCAGCACCGAGAGCCGGTCGATGCCGCGCATCACCACGTAGTAGGCGTCGGCGGCCGTGAACGGCAGCAGTCGCGGACGACGGTCCCACCCGGTCCGGCGGGTGAGGAGGAAGAGGCCGATGCCGAGCAGGATCGACAGGATCGAGATGCCGAGAGCGGGTTCGAGGCCGTGCCAGAGCGCGAGGTGTCCCGGGCCCTCGACGGCCGCGCCCTCGTGGTCGAGTCCGGGGGTGGCGGTCAGCGCATAGGGCTGCAGGGCGACGTCGAGGGCCGGGGCGCCGATGCCCGCGGCGAGCGTCACCCCGGCGAGGATGATCGGTGCCGAGAGGAAGCCGACCGGCGGATCGGGCCAGACCGTGTCGGGCTGCCGCTGTCCGTCGGCGTCGCGCTTGGTCCAGAACGCGCCCCAGAGGAAGCGGACACCATATGCCGCGGTGAGCATGGATCCGAGCGCGACGCCGATCAGGGCGACCAGACCCCACACGGAGCCGCCCAGCGCATCATCCAGCAGCGCCGTGAGCGTCGACTCCTTCGCCACGAATCCGATGGTCGGAGCCACCCCGGCCATCGAGGCCACGGCGATGAACGCGGCCGTGGCCATGACCGGCGCCTGCCGGCCGACGCCGGAGAGTTCGGTCACGTCACGGGTGGAGAGCTGGCGGTCGATGACGCCGACGATGAGGAACAGCGCCGACTTGAACAGCGCGTGCCCGATCACCAGCGCGATGCCGGCGAGGGCGGCCGCCTGCGTGCCGTAGCCGACGACGACCGCGAAGAAACCGAGCTGGCTCACCGTGCCGAACGCGAGCACACGCTTGAGGTCGGTCTCCCGCAGCGCCTGGATGCCCCCGAGGAGCATCGTGAGGATGCCGAGGGTGAGCACGATCGGCCGCCACGTCGGGCTGAACGCGAAGATGGGTGCGAAGCGGGCGATGAGGTAGATGCCGGCCTTCACCATGGCCGCGGCGTGCAGGTAGGCGCTGACCGGCGTCGGGGCCGCCATGGCGCCCGGGAGCCAGAAGTGGAAGGGGAAGAGCGCCGATTTGCTGATGGCGCCGATCAGGAGCATGACGATCGCCGCATCGACGATCGGACCGGTCGGCGCGATCGCGAGGATCTCCCGGATGCTCGATGTCCCCGCGTCGACGACGAGGAGCACGACGCCGACGAACATGACGAGTCCGCCGAGCGTGGTCACCAGGAGCGCCTGGAGCGCGGCACGTCGGCTGGCGGCGCGGCGTCGGTAGTGGCCGATGAGGAGGTAGGAGAGGATGCTCGTGGCCTCCCAGAACATCACGAGCATCACGAGGTCGTCGGTGAGGACGAGACCGTACATCGCGCCGGCGAAGGCGAGGAGCACGCCCGCGAACTGCCCGATCCCGGCCGCCTCGTCGTGGAAGTACCAGCGGCAGTAGAGCAGCACGAGCGCGCCGACGCCGGTGACGATGAGCGTGAGCACCCACCCGAGGACGTCCATGTTCATGGACAGGTTCAGCCCGAGCTGCGGGATCCACGGCACCGAGACGAACGGGACCGGGCCGTCGAGCACCTGCGGCGTGAGCACGAGGGCATGCACGAACGCGGCGGCCGGGACGAGGGCGGCGACGGCGAAAGCCTGAGCTCCCAACCAGCGCACCAGAACGGGCATCAAGAGCGACCCGAGAAGGAACACTGCGAGGAGCATCAGCATATACGCGGCTCCTCGGGGCTCGTCGGCCGTACGGCGCAGGCGGGCGGTGTCCGTCCAGTTTACCGGGCCGAGGCGCCTGTCGGCTCCGCGAGCTTCGAGATCGCGTGTCAGAGTGGTCGTATGCGGCGGGTCCGGGGGCGGGAGCTGGCGGGGTGGGCGGCCGCGCTGGGACTCGCGCTGATCGTCGTCGGATACCTGGCGTCGTCACCCCGGTCGACGCTGATGTTCGACGACGGGGACTCGCTGATCGTGGCTCTGGTCGCCCGATCGATCCTGGACGGCGGCGGGGGCGACTGGGCGATGTCCAGTGTGCTCTTCCTTCCTGAGATCGCGGTGTTCACGGCCCTCGACGCCGTGCTGCCCTTCGACGTGGACGGCGTGCTGGCGGCCAACGCGGTGGTGAACGTGCTCGCGCTCTACGGGGCGATCCGCCTCGCCGCCGGTCGGCGCGTCGAGGGTCGGGCACCGGTCGCCTGGTCGGTCGCGGCCCTCGCGACGTTCTGTCTCCTCATCCTCACCGAGTCGTCGACGTCGCGCGACGCGCTCGAGCTCGCGTCGCTGATGCTGACGACCACGTACTACTCGGCCACGGTCGTGGGCGTGCTCCTCGCCGTGGCTCTGTGTCGGCGCGTCGTCGACGACACCTCTGGAGGCGTGACGCCGGTGATCGCCCTCGGTGCGGTCGCGGCGGTCGCGACCATGAGCAATCCGCTGTTCGCCGCATGGGCCACGGTGCCGCTCTCCCTGATCCTCGGCGCTGTCTCCCTCGCTGCGCCCCCAGTCCGGCGTCACGCGCCGGCCCTGATCGGGGCCCTGGTCGGGGGCAGCGCTCTGGGCTTCCTCGGTCGCATTCCGTTCTCGGCATGGATCGCGAACTCCGGCGCGGGCTACGTGCAGCCCTCGGAGTGGGCCCACGCCGTCGAGTACTACGCGGGACTCGCGATCGAGCGCCTGTCCACCCCCGGCGGCGTGCTGGCCGCGGTCGTCATCCTGACGCTGACGGTGCTCGCGGTCGTGCGGACGGCGCACGCGTCGGACAGCGGCATCCGCCTCGTGGCGATGGCAGCCTGGGTCCTCCCGCTCTTCGTGATCGTCGGCGGCATCGCGGCGGGAACCCACGCGGCCCGGTACCTGCAGCCGCTCGTGTTCGCCCCGATCCTCGCCCTCGTCGCACTCCCGCGCGTCCGGATGCCGCGAGCCGCGGTGACTCGCGTCGTCCCCACCGTCGTCGCCATCGCCCTCCTCGTCGGCAGCGCGGCGGCCGTGCCGCGCATCGTGCAGGCGGCGAGCGCGCCCGACCGCGATCTCGCCTGCGTGACCGACTGGGTGGACGCGTCGGGGCGCACCGGTGCGGGACAGTTCTGGACGATCCGACTGCCCAAGCTGCACGCGTCGGATCCCGCCCGGCTCGTGCAGGTCGACCACGAGCTGCACGGCTACGCCTGGCTCGTCGATCGTCGGGACTTCGCCGTGGGTGCGGTGTCGTTCCTCGTCGAGGACACGCAGACCGTGCCGTGGAACCTGCGGACCACCGCGGAGCCCACCGCCCTCGTCGAGTGCGGGCGGTACCGCATCCTCGACTACGCGCCGGCGACGCTTCCCCTCGGGCCCGCGCGTTCGTGACCGGTGCGCGCTGTCAGCGCGAGGGGGGCGGTGCGGTCGTCGTGCCGGCGCGGAACACGCAGTGCAGGTCCTGGGTCACGCCCGGCTCCCCGCGCAGCATCCGGGCGACCTGCTCCCCGGCGGCCCTGCCCTTCTCCACCGCGGGCTGCACGCTCGTGGTGAGGGTGAGATCGCCGAGGCCGTCGAGCGGGATCCCGTCGAACCCGGCGACCGAGAGGTCTTCGGGGACACGGAGTCCGAGCTCCTCCGCGGCGCGGATCACACCGACGGCGAGCAGGTCACTCTGCGCGAGCACGGCGGTCGGCCGGGTGGCGGGATCGGCCAGCAGCATCCGCCCGACGAGGATGCCCTCGTCGATGAGGCTTCCGGAGGCCGAGATCGCCGGGGCGTCGGGGAAGATCTCACGCATCCCGGCGAGACGGTCGACCGTCACGTCGACGGTCGCGTTCGCCAACCGCTCCGGAGTGATGAGGGTGCGCTCGCGCTCCGCGTCCAGCGAGAGGGTGACGAGCGCGACGTCCTGATGACCGAGGTCGCGCACGTGACGGGCGATGTCCGCGGAGGCGGCGACGTTGTCCAGCGTGATGCGCGGCACATCGAGCCCCGCATCGCCCTCGATGACGACGACCGGGAGACCGCGTCCGAGCACGATCTCCAGGGACGCGCGGGTGCGCCCGGAGCATCCGATGAGCACCACGGCGTCGACGGGAGCGCTCGCTATGGCAGAGCCGTCCTCGCCCGGCTCGTCGCGCATGAGGAGGATCCCGGCGCTGAGGTCGGCCAGGCCGTCGGTGAGGCCGTCCATCATCGCGGTCGTGACCGGATCGAGGAACGCCGCGCGCAGATGTCCCTCCAGGACCACCGCCACGATGCCGCTGCGCCCCCGCCGGAGGGAGGCGGCGCGGGGATCGGGGCCGGTGTAGCCGAGGTCGGTCGCGGCGGCGAGCACCCGGTCCCTGGTGGCGGGTGCGACCTTGGCCTTGCCGCTGAAGACGACGGACGCGGTCGAGGTGGCGACCCCCGCCTCGCGAGCCACATCGGCGATCGTGGGCCGTCGCGGCGTCTCCCTGGTCATACTCCGAGGATAGCCCGGTTCCGTCACCGAAGGTCGAATCGATTCGATAGGCTGTCCGCCATGGACACCGCCCTCACCCGCTCGCAGTTCGTGCGCTGGCGCACCGCGATCTTCGCCATCTTCCTCGCCAGCGGCCTCTCGATCGCGACCTGGGCCTCCCGCGTGCCGGGGATCAAGGAGGCGCTCGACCTCGACAACGCGCAGGTCGGCCTCATCCTGCTCGGCATGGGCGTCGCGTCCATCCTCGGCATCTCCACCAGCCCCGCGGTGATGGCGCGGACCGGCGCGCGACGCGGCATGCTCCTGGCGATGCTCACGTTCGCGACCGGCATCGCGCTCGTCGGCCTCGGCGCCACCGTCTTCGGGTCGGTGCCTGTCGTGCTCATCGGCATGGTGCTCTTCGGTTTCGGCAACGGCTGCGTCGACGTGATGATGAACGTCGAGGCCACCGCCATCGAACAGCAGATGGGCCGCACCATCCTGCCGGTCTTCCACGCGTTCTTCAGCTTCGGCACCGTGCTCGGCGCCGGCATCGGCGCCCTCGCCGCGGCCCTCAAGGTCGACGTCGGCACGCACGCCGTCTCGATGGGCGTCCTCATCGCCGCGATCGCCGTCGTCTGCTTCTTCCAGGTGCCGGTGCGCGAGGCCGCGCTCGACCCCGAGGACCACGAGAAGCCCCCGTTCCGTCAGCGGATGCACACCGCCCTCGAGGCCTGGCGCGAACCCCGCACCTACCTGCTGGGAACCGTCATGCTCGGCATGTCCTTCGCGGAGGGCGGGGCCAACGACTGGATCGCCCTGGGCACCGAGCAGGGGCACGGGTTCGCGGAGGGCACGGGGGCCGTCGCCCTGGCGGTGTTCTCCGTCGGGATGACGGTGGTGCGCCTCTTCGGCGGACCGCTGGTCGACCGGTTCGGCCGGGTGCTGGTGCTGCGCATCCTGGCCGCGACGGCCGCCACCGGAATCCTGCTGTTCATCCTCGCGCCCACACTGCCGCTGGTCCTCGTCGGCGCAGCCCTGTGGGGCATCGGCGCGTCGCTCGGCTTCCCCCTCGGCATGTCGGCGGCGGCGGACGACCCGGCCAAGGCCGCCGCACGGGTGAGTGCGGCGGCGACGATCGGCTACGTGGCGTTCCTCGGCGGCCCTCCCGTGCTCGGCGTCATCAGCGAACACATCGGGCTGCTCAACACGCTCTTCATCCTCGTCGCGCTCGTGGTGCTCTCCGGCCTGTTCTCCGGCGCCGCCCGGCCGCTCCGCACGGAGGAGAAGGCTCCGGCGGTTCCGACCACCGAGCGCTGACCTCAGTCCTCGACACCGCGCACCAGCGCGGCCGCGTGTGACCGGCTACGCGCCCCGAGCTTGGTGAGCACGTTCGACACGTGGGTCTTCACGGTCGGCACCGAGATCTTCAGGCGCGCGGCGAGCTGGGCGTTCGACCACCCCTGCAGGATCCCGTCGAGGACGTCCCGCTCCCGCGGCGTCAGTTCCGGGAGCACGAACGTCGTCATCGGCGGCGGCTCCGAGGCGGACGCCGCCACCGCGGCGAGCGCACGCCGGGTGACCCGCGCGTCCAGCGCCCCCTCTCCGACAGCGACAGCACGCACGGCCTGGACGAGGGTCGGCGCGTCGACGGTCTTCAGAAGGAAGCCGACGGCCCCGGCGCGGATCGCCGCGAGCACGAGCTCATCCTCGTCGAAGCTCGTCAGCACGAGGACATCTCCCAGTCCGCGCTCCACGATCTCGCGGGTGGCCGAGACCCCGTCACGTCCCGGCATGCGCAGGTCCATGAGGACCACGTCCGGCCGGAGCGCCGCCGCGTTGCGGACCGCGACCTCCCCGTCGGCCGCCTCGCCCACCACGGCGATGTCGTGCGTCTCCAGCATGATGCGCAGGCCCGCCCTGATCGCGCCGTGGTCGTCGGCGAGCAGCACGGTCGGCGCGGTCATGCCCGCACCTCCACCGGCAGTCGTGCCTCGACCAGCCAGCCGTCGGGCTCCGGTCCGGCCCGGAACGTCCCGCCCAGGGCGGTGATGCGCTCCCGCAGCATCTGCAGCCCCCACCCGTCGCCGCCCTGCCCGGCGGTCGCAGTCGGCGCCCCGCCTCGCGACCGCACCGCGACGCTGGCCGCCCCGTCGGCCGGGCCGATCGTGACCTCGACCACCGCCCCGTTGGCATGGCGGACGCAGTTTCCCAGCGCCTCGCGCACCACCCGCACCACCGCCTGCTCCCCGCCCCCGCCGAGCGCGCCCGGATCGTCGACGGCGAGCCGCACGTCCAGCCCCGAGCGCCGGGCCTCGGCGGCAAGGCGGTCGAGGTCGGCCCACCCCGGCGTCGGAGCGAGCGCGCCGTCGCCGCGGCGCAGCACCCCGATCATCGTGCGCAGGGCTCCGTGCGCGTCCAGCCCGGCATCCCGCACGGCCTGCAGCGCGGCACGGTGGTCGGACCGGTCCGGCGGAGCAGCGAGCGCCGCCTCGGCCCGGATGGCCATCGCCATCACGTGCCCCGCCACCACGTCGTGCAACTCCCTGGCCATGGTCTCCCGCTCGCGCTGCACCGCCTGCACCCGGTCTTTGGCGGCGGTCGCCGCGGCGTCTTCCGCCCGCTGACGGTGCAGCTCGGCCAGCTCGTGCGCCTGCGACACCGCCACCGCCCACCAGTAGTCGGTGCCGAAGATCGCTCCGAACTGCACGCCGAACAGCAGCGCGACCGGTGGTTCTGCCCCCGAGAAGAGCAGGGCGGCGAGGAAGAGCGCGATGGTCGCCGTGCCCAGCAGCACCAGCAGCACGCGGCGCCCACGCGGGCCGGCGAGGAAGGCCGCCGTCCACAGCACGTCCAGCAGCACCACCAGCGTCCCGACGCCGCCGACGGTGACAAGGTCGGCGACGAAGAGCACGGTGACGAGGGCCAGCACGGTCCACGGGTGCCGACGCTTGCCGAGGGCCAGAGCGCAGGCCGGGATGGCGAGCACCAGCGCCCACCACGGCGAGACGTCCTCGGGCAGCAGCGAGAAGGGGCCCCAGATCCCGTGGAACCCGAGAGCAGCCATGATCGTCGCGAGGACGGCCATGCCGACGGGGTCCACCCACCATCGGTGCCGCCGGTACCAGGCGGCGGGCCCTCCGTCGGCCGGATCGTGCATGCCCTCATGCAACCACGGCCCGCACTCCGTCGCATCCGACCAAAGGATGAGGGGGTCTGAACGACCCCGACTTTCGCCCAATCCGCGTTCGCCCAGGGGTCGGGATCGTAAAGGCATGGAACTCTTCGGTGGGCTGCCGCTGCCCCTCTCCCTCGCCGTGCTCGCGCTCATCGACGGTCTGAGCGTCGGGACACTGCTCATCCCGGTCTTCCTGCTGCTGCACCCCGGGCGTGTGCGCGCCGGGCGGATCCTCGTCTATCTCGCGACGATCGCCGTGTTCTATCTCGTGGTCGGACTCCTCTTCCTGTGGGGGCTGGTGAACCTCGTGGACGTCGCCTCCGACTTCCTGGGCTCCCCGGCGGGAATGATCACCCGCCTCGTCGTCGGCGCCGCCCTCCTCGTCACGGCGTTCGTGATGCCGACGAAGCCCGCCGAAGCAGCGCCGGGCGGGGCGCCCACGGCCGCCGTCGCGACGCCGGATCCCGGCATGCCGGGCAGAGACCCCGTGTCGGCATCGGGCGCGCAAATGCAACCTCCCGCTCCGTCCGCCGCCACCGCGACGGCCGCGCCCCGGCCCGGACGGATCACCCGCTGGCGGGAACGACTGCTCGACCCGAAGACGCGCGGGTTCGCGGTCATGGCCGTCGCCATCGCCGCCGGCCTCGTGGAGGTCGCGACGATGCTGCCCTACATCGTGGCGATGACGATGCTGGCGGACGCCGGCGTCGACACCTCGCTGCGGATCCTGTCCCTGGCCGGATACTGTGCGCTCATGATCGCCCCGGCCGTCGTGCTCCTCGTGCTGCGGCTGGTGGCGGCCCCGCTCGTGCAGCGGCCGCTGGAGCGCTTCGCCGCCTGGATGGAGCGGACGGGCGCGGAGAACACCGCCTGGATCATCGGCATCATCGGCTTCCTCATCGCCCGGTCGGCCGCCACCGAGCTCGGGCTCTTCGGCGCGATCTTCTGACCGCGACCACGGCGACGACGAAGTAGGCTCGTCGGGTGCGTCTCGTCATCGCCCGCTGCTCGGTCGACTACACCGGTCGGCTCAACGCCCATCTTCCGCTCGCCACCCGCCTGCTCGTGCACAAGGGTGACGGGAGTCTGCTCGTGCACTCCGACGGCGGCAGCTACAAGCCGTTGAACTGGATGAGCCCGCCGTGCGTGCTCGCCACCGAGGACCCGGGCGAGGAAGAAGCCGGCGCCGGCGTCGTCGAAGTGTGGCGCGTGACCCACAAGAAGACCGGCGATGCCCTCCGCGTGCAGATCTACGAGGTCATCCACGACTCCAGCCACGAGCTCGGGATCGACCCCGGGCTGCAGAAGGACGGCGTCGAGGCGGACCTGCAGCGCCTGCTCGCGGAGCAGGTGGACCGCGTCGCCGAGGGTGCCACCCTGGTGCGTCGCGAGTACCCCACGGCCATCGGCCCGGTCGACCTGCTGGTGCGCGACGCCGACGGCGTGGCGATCGCGGTCGAGGTCAAGCGCCGCGGCGACATCGACGGCGTCGAGCAGCTCACCCGCTACCTCGAGCTCCTGGGTCGCGACCCCCACCTCGCTCCGGTGCAGGGCGTGTTCGCCGCCCAGGAGATCAAGCCGCAGGCCCGCGTCCTCGCCGAGGATCGCGGAATCCGCTGCCTCGTGCTCGACTACGACGACATGAAGGGCATCGAGTCGGGCATCCCCCGCCTCTTCTGATCCTCAGCGCGTCGAGACCAGGCGCGGCTGCGGACCCTCGAGCCGCGCGATCGCGATCTTCACCTCGGTGAGCTCGTGCTCGATCCGGTCGAACTTCGCGTCCTGGATCGCGAACCTCTCGTCAATCGCGGCGAACCGCGTGTCCATCCGACCGATCATCCAGCCGAACCCGCTGATGATCGCGACGAGAGTCGTCGCGGCCGTCGCCAGCATCGTGATGACTTCCACCGACACGTACATGCCCCCATTCTCACCCGTGATCCCGCCGCTGTCACGACTCTAGGTCGACGTGAAGGGTGTTCACGTGTTCGGTGGATAAATCCGTTTCGTGCACACCTGTGCAGGACGGGCGGGCACCCGTTCGCGGGACCCTAGGCTGAAGGCATGCCCTCTTCGCCTTACTCGTGTGTGCTCTGGGACGTCGACGGGACCATCGTCGACGCCTCGGTCGGGATCCTGCGTCGCCTGAACATCGCCCTGACGCACTTCGGCCATCCGGCGCCGACGCGGGAAGAGCTCGTGCATTGGATCGGCCCTCCCATGTTCCAGTCCTTCCAGGACCAGGCGGGGATGACGCCGGAGCAGTCGGCCGAGGCCGTGGCGTTCTACCGCACCCTCGGCAAGGCCGACGGGTACACGACCGACGTGCAGACGTATCCGGGCGTCGCCGAGCTGATCCACGACCTGCACGCGGCGGGTGTCCCCCAGGCGACGGCGAGCTCGAAGCCCGAGAACCAGGTCGACGCCCTGGTCGATCACTTCGGACTCCGGCCGTCGTTCCTCACGACCGTGGGCGCCACACCGGACGAGGCCACGCTCGCCTCCAAGACCGACATCGTCGCCGAGGCGCTGCGACGGCTGCGCGAACTCGGCGCCGACACCTCCCGCCCTGTCCTCGTCGGCGACCGGCATCATGACGTCGAGGGCGGTCTCGCCAACGGCGTGCCCGTGATCTTCGTGGGCTGGGGATTCAGCGACCCGCACGAGGGCGACGACGCGGCGTTCCGCGTCGCGACCGTCGACGAGCTGCGCGCACTCCTCCTGCCCTGACCCGCCCGAGGCCGCCAGGGAAGACGAAACTCCCCGCCGGGTCAGCGCCTGCGCGTGATTCCGACGGGGAGTTCCCGGTGTTGCTTCCGCCTCAGACGGGGCGGATGTTCTCTGCCTGCAGGCCCTTGGGGCCCTGCGCCACATCGAACTCGACCCGCTGGTTCTCTTCGAGAGAGCGGTAGCCGGATGACTGGATGGCGGAGTAGTGCGCGAAGACGTCAGCGCCTCCGTCGTCGGGGGAGATGAAGCCGAAGCCCTTCTCCGAGTTGAACCACTTGACCGTGCCCTGGGTGCTCATGTACTGCCTGTTCTGCTGATGTAGAAGCCGACGCAGGGGTGCACCGACATCGCTAACGCTAGTGGAGGGGACCCCCAGCGGAATAGTCGTTGCGAGAAGGTAATCCAAATGTTGCATGAGCGGACGCGCCCGGAAAATGGTGTGGCCCTCACCGCGGGGGGAGCGATGAGGGCCGAAGACGACCGGAGGGTGCGTCAGAAACAGCCTAACCCCTCCACCCGCTTCTTGTCCCCCTTTTGGGGGACAAATCTGAAAAATCTTCGTGGCGACCGGCCGGAGAGCGGCCCTCTCGAGGAGTTCATTGGGGACTGAACTACTCGAGAGGGCCCAATCGCATGCACGGATCGTCCGGCCCGTGGGGAGGGCCTCCGCCTCCTGGGGAGAGGCGTAGACGATCGATCCCCTTGCATGCACTTTCACCCTAGGGGAGGACGCGATCTCCCGCCATGGACCTTGACAGACGCAGGGGTAGCCTGAATCGGTGACCATGCTGAACAAGGACATGACGCTCTGCATCTCGCTGTCGGCACGGCCGAGCAACAACGGCACGCGCTTCCACAACCATCTGTACGAAGCCCTTGGTCTGAACTGGATCTACAAGGCCTTCGCTCCGACCGATCTGAGGCAGGCGATCGAGGGGGTGCGCGGCCTCGGCATACGCGGGTGCGCCATCTCGATGCCCTACAAAGAGGACGTCATCGCCCTCGTCGACCGCATGGACCCCTCAGCGCAGGCCATCGATTCCGTCAACACGATCGTGAACGATGACGGCGTGCTCACGGCCCACAACACCGACTACTGGGCGATCGCGCAGCTGATCGCGGAGAACGACCTCGACCCCGCGTCCTCGGTCCTCCTCCGCGGTTCGGGCGGCATGGCGAAGGCCACGGCAGCCGCGTTCCGCGACGCCGGCTTCTCGGACGTGACGATCGTCGCCCGGAACGAGACGGCCGGCCGGGCCCTCGCCGAGCTGTACGGCTTCGCCTGGCGCGCGGAGGCCGGAGACACCACCGCCGACGTGATCGTGAACGTCACCCCGATCGGCATGGCCGGGGGTGCGGAGGCGGACGCACTCGCCTTCCCCGAGTCCACGGTGGACGCCGCTGGAGTCGTGTTCGACGTCGTCGCCCTGCCCGCCGAGACCCCGCTCATCGCCGCCGGTCGAGCCGCGGGCAAGACGGTGATCACGGGCGCCGAGGTCGCGACGCGACAGGCGCTCGAGCAGTTCGTCCTCTACACCGGGATCCGTCCGTCCGCAGAGCAGGTGCGCGCCGCCGAGGAGTTCATGCGGGCGGGAGCGTGAGGCGATGAGCCCGGGTCAGGACGCGCGACCCTCGGCCAGGTAGCCCAGGCGGTGCAGCGTCTCGGCGTTCCGCCAGCGGAGCATCGGCGTCGTCAGGAACCGGGGCACCATCGTCGCCGGGCCCTTCACCGGCTCCTCATCGATGCGCACCTGGCATCCGGTCGGAGTCGACCGCGCGCGGATCGTCACCTGCGCCTCGCCGACCGGCCAGCCGCGTGCCCGCATCACGGCGCGGTGCGGGGGGTGCCACTCGACCAGCTCCGTCGTGTCGTCGAGGAGCGCGGGCCACGTGCCGACCGAATGGTGCAGCTGGGCCCCGGCCGCCGGCCAGGAGTCGTCCACGTCACGCATGCGGGACGCGCCGACCACCCACGCGGGGTAGAGCCAGCCGTTCGCCAGCACGCGGAACACGTCATGAGTGCTGCACGTCAGGTCGCGGGTGTTGGTGGCCATGGTTCCTCCGTTCCCTGCCCATCCTGGGTGCTCCGAGCGTCGGTCGGACAGGTGCTTGACATCGGCGGCACCGGCAGCCCGGCTAGCACAATCGATCCGAAGTCGCCTCCCCCTTGGGCCCCCTCGCGGCCACGTGACAGGGTCGGATCATGCTTCAGCGACTGACTTCCCGACTGTCCGACGGCCTCGACGCGGTCCTGCACGAGGACTCGCCGTCGCTGCTCACCCGGGGCTACGACTTCGGCGAGCGCATCTGGCGCCGAGCCCGCCCCGGCGCCCGCTCCGCCCCGATGCGCCTCCTCGGGCACCCCGCCGCCTTCGTCCGCGGAGCCGAGGGGGTGGAGCTGTTCTACGACGAGAGCCGCATCGCCCGCGCCGGCGCCATGCCGGGGGTCATCCGCGAACCGCTCTTCGGGCACGGCTCGGTGCACGCGCTCGACGGCGCGGCGCACCGCCACCGCAAAGCCACCTTCGTGGAGGCCGCGTACGAGGATGCCCAGGTCGAGCGGCTCACGCCCTTCCTCGAACGGGAGTGGGCGGCGGAGCTCGAGGACTGGCGCGCCGGCGGCACCCGGACCGCGTACGACGCCGCCGTCGGTGCGTTCGGTCGCGCCATGATGCGGTGGGCGGGATTGCCCGGCACGGCCGCGGCGCACACCCGATGGGCAGCCCGACTCGCCCAGATCGTCGACGGATTCGGTGCTCCCTACTCCCCCGCCTATGTCGAGGCCTTCGCGAACCGCATCTTCTCCGACCGCCATGCGCGACGCCTCATCGAAGCCGTCCGCGCCGGCGATCTGTCGGCCCCCGAGGGCACGGCACTCGCCCTGTGGGCCGCGCACCGCGACGAGACCGGGGCGCTCCTGCCCACCCAGGTCGCCGGCGTGGAGCTGCAGAACAGCATCCGCCCGATGATCGCCGCCGCGCGGTTCGTGGCTTTCGCCGCGAAGCAGTTGCACGATCACCCCGAATGGCGCACTCGGATCGCCGCCGAGACCTCCGAGCGCGGGGCCCTGGTCGGGGGGACCCTGGCGACGATGTTCGCGCAGGAGGTGCGGCGGACGGGGCTGTTCGTGCCGATGCTGCCTGGTCGCACCACCACCGAGGTCGAGATCGAGGGGGTGACCGTCCCGGAGGGCGGCCGGGTCGTGCTCGACATCCTCGGCACGAACACGGATGGGCGGTCGTGGTCCCACCCCGAGCGCTTCGCCCCCGAGCGCTTCACCGACGTGGACGACTACGAGGACCTCGTGACCTTCGTCCCGCAGGGCGGGGGCGACGTCGCCACCGGACACCGCTGCCCTGGGGAAAAGCTCGTCATCGCCGGCCTCTCCGCCGCCGTCGCGGTGCTGAGCGACCCGGAGCTGACGGTGCTCGACGAGGGACTCGACGTGAACCGTCGCCGCCTTCCCACCAGGCCCTCCTCGGGTGGGCGGGTGCGTGCCGCCGGTTCCGGGCGCGGCTGCCCGTTCCACTGAGTCCTGGGATCGCACGTCGTCCACGACCTGTCAACCGGGTGGCCATGCTGCCGCTCGCCCGAGAGCGTGGAGGGACGACGGACATCGAGACGTGGAGGACATGATGAAGGCACTCACCTGGCAGGGCAAGCGGAACGTGACGGTGGAGGAGGTCGCCGACCCGGTCATCCAGCAGCCGGCGGACGCCATCGTCCGGATCACCTCGTCGGCCATCTGCGGATCCGACCTGCACCTCTACGAACTGCTGGGCCCGTTCCTCGACCGCGGGGACATCCTCGGGCACGAGCCCATGGGCGTCGTGGTGGAGGTCGGCGCGAACGTCACGAAGCTGAAGCCCGGCGACCGCGTCGTGATCCCGTTCAACATCTCGTGCGGGGTGTGCTTCTTCTGCCTCCGCGGGCTGCAGTCCCAGTGCGAGACGACCCAGGTGCGCAAGTACGGCAGCGGCGCGGCACTCTTCGGCTACACCAAGCTCTACGGCCAGGTCCCCGGCGGGCAGGCCGAGTACCTCCGCGTGCCGCTGGCCGACTACAACCACATCCCGGTCGGGCCGGACCTGCCCGATGAGCGCTACCTCTTCCTCAGCGACATCCTGCCGACGGCATGGCAGGGCGTGGAGTACGCGCAGCTTCCCGAAGGCGGGACGCTCGCGGTGATGGGACTCGGCCCCGTCGGGCAGTTCGTCAGCCGGATCGCCCGGCACCGCGGCCACCGCGTCATCGCGGTCGAGCCGGTGGCGGAGCGGCGCGCGATGGCGGAGCGGCACGGCATCGAGACGCTCGACCTCACGGACACGGCCATCGAGGAGATCCGCGATGCCACCGAGGGTCGTGGCGCCGACGCGGTCGTGGATGCGGTGGGCCTGGAGGCACACGGCAACAGCGGCGTGGAGTTCCTGCAGAAGGCGGTCGGACTGTTGCCCGATCCCGCGGCACGGCAGATGCTCGACAAGGCCGGGATCGATCGTCTCGCCGCCGTGTACGCCTCGATCGATGCCGTCCGTCGTGGGGGCACGGTCTCGCTGAGCGGTGTGTACGCGGGCGACGCCGACATCCTGCCCATGAAGACCCTGTTCGACAAGCAGATCAGCATGCGCATGGGACAGTGCAACGTGAAGAACTGGATCGACGACATCCTCCCGCTCGTGGAGGACCCGTCCGACCCGCTCGGCGTGATGGATCTGACGACGCACCACGCGGCCCTGGAGGACGCCCCGGACCTGTACCGGACGTTCCAGGAGAAGAAGGACGGCTGCATCAAGGTCGTGCTGCACCCCTCCGCCGCCTGACGGATCGTCGAGGGGCTCCAGAAGCAACCCGGGTTGACAGCATCGCTGCCAGCAACCTAGGTTGACATCATGGAGTCCCTCGACATCGCCCGCGCCGCCGCGGACACGACCGATCCCCGTGCCGGGCTGCGCGCGGTGGCCTCGTTGCGGACGCTCGCCGACGCTCTCGAACTGCGCCAGGTGGAGGCCGGGCTCCGCGCCGGGATGAGCTGGCAGGCCGTCGCCGACGCCCTCGGGGTCACGCGGCAGGCCGTGCACAAGAAGCACAGTCGTCGCATCGATCCGACGATCCCGGTTCCGCGGCGGAACGCATGAGCCGGTTCACGCAGGCCGCTGCGACCATGCACACCCTCTCGCTCGCGGCGATGGAGGAGGCGTCACGCCTGGGTGTCCGCGATGCCGACATCGATCACCTGCTGCTCGCGCTCACGCTCGATGCCGACACCGGCGGACAGGTCCTGCGGCGTGCGGGCGTCGATCTCGACGCCACCCGGACGGCGGTCGAGGCGCAGCACGCCGGACAGCTCCAGGCCGTGGGCGTGGACGCCCCTTCGATCGGCCCCGGTCGCATCGTCTTCCACGAGACCGAGGGCTACGACTGGACGGACCGCGCCCTCGCGGTGCTCCGCGCCGCCACAGGGGGCGGCCGACAGGGCGACTCGGCCGCCGTGCTCCGCGCCCTTCTCGAGGAGCCCAGCGGCCTGATCACCGCCATCCTCGACCGGCTCGCCGTGACGGCGGACGACATCACGGTGCAACTGGATGAGGTCGAAGCCGCAGCGCGCCCGCTGCAGCGACGGCGGGAGATCTCCGGGATCTCCGGGTCACGCTCGATGTTCATCCCGGCCGCCATGACGGATGTCTGGACACTGCTCTCGACCGCCGACCGTCTCCCGGATTGGGATCAGAGCGTCGCCACCATCCTCCCGGGACCCGAGGACGGTCCCTGGGAGGCGTTCGCCCCCACGACGGCCCCCGACGGACGACCACTCCGGCGCAAGCCGGCATTCCATCGCCTCCGGGTGACCCGTTCGGCGCCGCAGGATCCCACACACGTGGCCTGGCGCTTCGAGCATCCCGACGCCCCGAACGCGAACCCGCGCCTCCTCGCCCTCGCGCTCGAACCGGCGGCGGGCGGCACACAGCTCCGGGCGACGCTGACATGGGAGACCAGGCCACGCGGGCCGATCCGACGAGCGCTGCGGTCGCCCTTCGCGCCCCTCCTGCGCGGGCTGGTGTTCATCCAACTCGTGCAGGTCGAGAGCGGAATCAGTCGGGTCTTCCGCTGATCGGTCGCTCAGCCCTCTTCATGCCGCGGACCGACGCCGGGCTCCTTGCTGTGGGTCGACTCGTAGGCGGGCTCCGGTGGATTCTTCGACGCAGGGTCCACGCGGGCCGCGTTCCCCGCGCCGGCGTCGGCTCCGGCCCCGCCGGCCGGCACGTCCTGAAGAGCGTCCGGATCGTCGCCTCCGCGCTCGGCGAGGTGTGCCGCGATGCCTTCTCGCGAAGGCTCCTCATCGGACTCGACGACGTCCTCCTCCTCGGGTCGCAGAGGCTCCTCCGGCTGCAGCGGCTCATCCGGGTACATGAAGGCCTCCGGGTTCGACATGACGCGCTCCTCTCGTGACGGAGACTCCAGCGTGCGTCGGATCGGCGCTCAGGACAGGCCCGTTGACACAACGGTGGCACCCCGGTAGCCCATCGCCCGGGTACCGGCGGGTGCCACGATCGAGCGCCGCACCCGCCGGGCCGGAGTCCTCAGCTCTTCGCGCCCTTGCGAGGCTTGAGGAACTCGTCCGGGGCGTTCTTCGCGCGCTTCGCCGCCCGCTTCTCCTTGAGAGAGAGCTGCGGCGCCTTCTTTCCGGCGCGACCCGGTGTGGACTTTCCTGACATGGCGCTTCCCCTTTGTGACTGGCTGGCGTAACCCCCGACCATACCCGGAAGCACAGGGAAGTCAAATTTCCCGCTGAACGGGAGAAAAACGCCTGAGCGAATCGCTCTGCAACCCTGTACGGAACCGTGATCGTCTCTCACTTCTTTTGAATGACTCAAAATAACGTGGTACGGTCGGAGGACAGCAACCGGTCAGGCAGACCGCTCCGCACGCCACTCAGAGGGCCGCCTGCGGAGGCGCGCCGCCGCAGCCCGTGCGCCGGAGTCGGGGAGAGCACCCCCCGCGGTCCGACGTGCGCAGCGCGAGGGACACACGTCCCTCGGCGCGAGCCTGCCCATCCGCCCCGAGAGAGGAATCCCCATGCCAGAGACACGACCCACCGACCATCGCCGCACGGGGTTCACCTCGATGCCGCATTCCTTGGGTCGCGGCGGCCGCGAGGACATCGTCTGGGAGGCGCTCGAGCGGGTGGATGGGAAGCCCGCGCCCGCGATCGGCGTCATGCAGGCGGCGATGGGCACGGAGGCGCAGATCCGCCTGACCCAGGACGTGATCCGCGCCTACCTCGATGCGCAGGGCGTCCGCGACACCCGCGAGTGGGCGGCACGCCGAGGCGGTGTCGCATGAGGCGTCGACTCCGCTCCGACGTCCGGGAGCACTCCGACACCGTCCTCCGCCTGCAGCCGGCAGAGCTCCACGAGACCGCACCCTTCGCACCCGGCGACGACCGCTTCGTCGCCGAACTCGCCTCCCCCGGCCTCGGGGCGTGCTCATTCGTCCTCGGTCCGCAGGGCACACCTCCACCCGCGTGGATCGTGCTCGATTATGCCGACGGGCAGCAGCGCCGGTGGCGGCGTGCGCGGCGGGCAGGCGATCGGCATTTCTTCACCCTCGCGGAGGACACCGCGAGCGCGGGATACATCACAACTGTTGCCTGAGGCAACTTTGAGGCGTACCCTGGACACATGACCACCGGCGAAGACGTCGCCGGCATCCACCTGGCCCTCGTCCGCGTGGTGTCGGAATGGAGTGAGAGCGATCTGCAACGCCAGGTCGCCGAGGCCGTCGACGTCGCCCTCGATCCGTCCGCCATCCGCGCGCTCTACCTGCTCGGGATGAACGGCGGTGCGATGGGCTTCGGCGACCTGGCCGCGCACGCGACACTGTCGCGGCCGACCACGTCGAAGCTCGTCGCCCGCATGGCGACGCAGGGCGTCGTCGACCCCGTGCGCTCGGGACGCACGGTCGAGGTGCGCCTGACGGACGCGGGCCGGACGGCCTATACGCGCCTGGTCGAGGCCGGCCATCGCATGGTCGGCGATGCGGTCGCAGGCTGGTCACCGGACGAGATCGACGGATTCCGCCGCCAGCTCGGCCGCTTCGTCACCGCACTGTCCGGCACGCCGCCGGTCGTGTCCATCAAGGAGGAAACCCCATGACCCGCACCTATATCGTCACCGGATCCGCATCCGGCATCGGCGCCGCCACCGCCGAGCTGCTCCGCTCTCAGGGCCACACCGTCATCGGCGTCGACCTCGCCGGCGTCGAGGTCGACGGAGATCTGTCCACCCACGAGGGGCGTCTGGCCGCGGCGAGCGCCGTGGTCGAGGCGGCCGACGACGGGATCGACGCCGTCATCGCCTGCGCCGGCATCTCGGCTCCGATCTCGAAGACGATGTCCATCAATTTCTTCGGCGTGACCGAGTTCCTGACCGCGCTGCAGCCCACGCTGAGCCTGGCCGATGCGCCGCGCGCCGCCGTGGTGTCGTCGATGGCCTCGCTGCAGCCGGTGTCGCCCGAGCTCGTCGACGCGGCCCTCGCCGGCGACGAGGCGCGCGCGATCGAGATCGGCGACCGCCTGGCCGCGACGCCCGAGGCCGGGTTCCTCAACTACTCGTCCAGCAAGCGCGCCCTGTCGCGGTGGGTCCGTCGCGAGAGCATCACCCCGGCGTGGGCGGGAGCGGGCATCCCGCTGAACGCCGTCGCCCCCGGCACCGTCATCACGGCGATGACCGCGGGCCTGCTCGACTCGCCCGAAGGTCTGGCCATGGTGGACGCCGCCGTGCCGATGCCCCTGAACTACCACCAGCCGGCGTCCTCCATCGCCGAGCTCCTCGTCTGGCTCACCAGCCCGGTCAACACCCACATGGCGGGTCAGACGATCTACTGCGACGGCGGAGCCGACGCCGTCCTGCGCGGCGACGACATCTGGTCCTGGAACGACGCCCCCCAGAGCTGAGACCTGCACTGCTCAGCCGCTGTTCCGGGAGCGCGGGTATCCTGAGGGTGTCTCCGGCACCCGGAGCAGCGGACGAGGGAGCAGTACCCGCACACGACGACTGACTCATGAAGGAGTCCGTCATGATCCGGTCGTTCATCACCCGCACCGACCTGCTGCGTGTGGCCCTGGGCTGGGGCGCGGTCGTCGCCCTGCTCGCCCTGCACCCGTTGCTCGCGCCTCCCGTGCCGGGACCACTCCTGGTCGTCGCCCTCCTCGCGATCGTCGCCGTGATCCTCGTGTGCGCGTTCGGCGTCGTGAAGCAGGCCGAGGCCCTCGCCCACCGGCTGGGCGATCCCTACGGATCCCTGGTGCTGACCCTGTCGATCGTGCTCATCGAGGTGATCCTCATCTCGGCGGTCATGCTCGGGCCGGGCGAGCACGCCACCATCGCGCGCGACTCGGTCATGGCCGTCTCCATGATCATCCTCAACCTCGTCATCGGCCTGGCCCTCCTCCTCGGCGGACTCCGCCATCGGGGTATGGCGCACAACCGCACCGGCACATCCGCGTACCTGTCGATGCTCGTGGTCCTCGTCGCTCTGGCGTTCGGACTTCCGGGGCTCATCGGCCACGGCGGTGCGTACACGGTCGGCCAGGAGATCCCGATCATCGTGCTCACACTCGTCCTGTACGCGTTCTTCCTGTTCCGGCAGATGGGTGCGCAGGCCGATGACTTCACCGAGGTGGACGAGAGGCTGCGGCCAGCCCACACGGCGGCGAACGCGGCACCGCGGACCCCCATCCGCGCGGTGCTCGCGGCCCACCGCGTCGAGGTGCTGACCCGCCTCGTCCTCCTCGTCATCACCGTCGTCCCCATCGTGCTGCTCTCGCACGACATGGCGGCCCTGCTCGACGACGGTCTCGGCCGGCTCGGCGCTCCCGTCGCCCTGGCGGGGCTGCTGATCGCCGGCATCGTGTTCCTCCCGGAGTCGATCACCTCGATCCGCGCGGCCCTGAACGGCGAGGCCCAGCGCGTGAACAACCTCTGCCACGGGGCGCTCGTGTCGACGGTCGGCCTGACCATTCCGGCGGTCCTCCTGATCGGCATGCTCACCGGGCAGCAGGTGGTGCTCGCCGAGTCGCCGGCCAACCTCCTCATGCTCGCCGTCACCCTGCTGCTGTCGGTGACGACGTTCGCGGCGAAGCGGGTCACCGCGATGCACGGGGCCGCGCACCTGGCGACCTTCGCCGTCTACGTGCTCATCCTCTTCAGCTGAGCCGCCTCAGCGGGTCAGCTCGGCGTGGACGGGCTTCGGGATGAAGAGGGAGAAGGTCAGCGCGCCTGCGAGCACGACGGCGCCGGTGAGGAGCGCGGCGACGTAGCCGCCCGCCGCATCCCCGCTGCCGCCGAACGAGGTCTGGGCCGCGTAGATCACGACGAAGCTCAGTCCCGCCCCGAGGTTGATCGCGCCGGTGTTCAACCCGGGGAGCGATCCCGGCCGCTCCTTCGGCGACAGCACGACGCCGAGGCCGTTCAGCATGATGTTGCCGATGCCGGCGTACGTGACGCCGGCCGCGACCGAGAGCAGCAGCAGGGTGACCCGGGAGGACGTCCCGACGTTCGCCACCATCAGCACGAGCACGACGATCGTGCCGATCAGTCCCACCCGGAGCATCGCGCGGTAGCCCACGGTCGCCGCGAGCCGTCCGGTCAGCGGTCCCATCAGCAGGCCGGCGAGCGCGTACGGCATCAGGATCCAGAACGACACCTCCTCGGCGCTCATGGACAGACCCATGCCGGTGTCCTGCGCCAGAGCGGGGACCACGCCGTTCATCACCGCGAAGATGCCGGAGAGGGTCAGCAACGAGGTCGCGCAGAGCGCCCAGGTGGAGCGCTGCTTCAGCTGAGCGGGCGAGACCAGCGGGTCCCGCAGCGCGCCCTCCAGCTTCCAGAAGGCGAGGAACGACACCACGGCCAAGACAGCCAGCACGATCACCAGGAGCACGTCCGCCTCGGCGAGCTTCCCGAGCTCGTTCAGGGCGACGAGCATCGACCCGACGGAGACGACCAGGAGCAGCGACCCCCACCAGTCCATGCGCGGACGGTCCTCCGCCATCGTCTCCGGGGCGAGAAGGCGCACGACGAGCGCCGCAGCCACCGCGACACCGGCCATGGTCCAGAAGATCGAGGCGAACCCGTGGTTCGTGGCGAGGTAGCCGCCGAGCAGCGCGTCGCCGCCCGCGATCCCGCCGTTGACGGCCGTGACGACGCCGAGCAGCGTGCCGTACATCTTCGGGTCCGCGACGGCCGCGCGCAGCATGATCAGGCACAGCGGTACGACGGGACCGGAGACGCCCTGGATGAGGCGGCCGACGAAGAGCATCGGGACGTTCGTCGCGAGCGCCGCGACCACGCAGCCGACCGCCATCACCACGAGCATGCCGACGAGCACGCGCCGCCGTCCGATGAGGTCGCCCAGCCGCGGGAGGAACAGGGTGAAGAGGGCGGCGGCGGTGAAGAACACCGTCTGGGTCGCCGCGATCTCCGATGCCGTCGCGTCGAGCTCGCGCTCCATCGTGACCAGAGCGGGGCTGAGCATGCTCGCGTTGAGCTGGAACGCGAGGCAGGCCGCGAGGAGGGCGACCATCAGCGGGGCGACGGCCGTCCGGGGCCGGAGGGCGGTGGTGTGCATGTCGTTCTCACTTCTTCGTGTCGGTGCGGGGGCGCCGGAATGCGTAATCCTTTACGCGCGGCTTATCTTGGGAGTCGAGGCGCCGGTGTCGGCGCCCGACGGGAGTCGAGGTGCGGATGAGGAAGCCGTCGGTGACGCTGCACGATGTGGCAGCCGCGGCCGGGGTGTCGATCGCCACGGTGTCCCGCGCGCTGAACGGCAAGGAGCGCGTCTCCGGAGCCACCGCCGAGCATGTGGCCCGGGTGGCCGAGCAGCTCGGGTATCGGGTCAACCTCATCGGCCGCGGTCTGCGCGAAGGCACCGGCGCGACCATCGGCGTGGTCGTCCCGGTGATCAGCAACCCGTTCTACGGTGAGCTCGTCCATCGCCTCGAGGACCATCTGCAGCGGCGGGGATTCGACCTCGTCATCGCGGACTCGCACGGCGAGGTCGACCGCGAGCGCGCGCGCCTGCGCATGCTCGTCGAGCGCCGCGTCGAGGGGGTCTTCGTGGTCCCGTCCGATGCGGAGCTGTCGTTCGACGCCGTCGCCGATACCGCCCAGCGCCTTCCCCTGGTCCAGGTGGACCGGAGGGTGCTGGACCTGGATGCCGACTTCGTGGGGGTGGACAACGATCATGGCATCGGGCTCGCCGTCGACCATCTGGTCTCCCGCGGCGCCTCTCGCATCGTCCTCGTGTCGGGCAACGACGTCACGTCGGTCGGCCGCGAGCGCCGCGCCGCGTTCGAGGCGATCGTCCGCGCGCGGTCGCTGCCGGTCGAGGAGAACGTGTTCGGCGAATACCTGCTCGCCTTCGGCGAGTCCGCCGTCACGGAGCTGCGAGCGCGCGGTCCGCTCCCGGACGCCATCGTCGCGGGCGACGACCTCGTCGCCGCCGGTGCCGTCGCCGCGCTGAAGCGCGCCGGCCTCCGCGTCCCCGACGACATCCTCATCACGGGATTCGACGGCACCATGCTGGCGGACGTGTGCGAGCCGCGTCTGACGACCGTGGTCCAGCCGTTCGACGAGCTCGCCGCGGAGGCGGTGGAGGCTCTCGTGCAGCGGAGGGAGGATCCGGACGCCCCGTACGCCCTGCGCCGCGTGGCCCCGACCCTGCGCGTGGCCGAGTCGACGTCTCCCGCGCCGGGCGCGTGACCCTCAGGCGAGTGCTGCGACGGCATCCGTCACCAGGTTCCAGAAGGCCGGCACGTCGAGGGTCAGCGCGACGTCGGCGTTCGGCTCCTTGCCGAGCATGTCGTGGAGGTCGACACACGTCGCCCCTGCCGTGAACTCGCCGGCCGTCTCTATGTCGACATGGCAGCGCTGCACCGTGGCGACGGCACGATCGATCGCGATGGCGACGGTGATGGGGTCGTGCAGCGGTCCCTCCGGCATCCCCTCGGCCTTGTCGTACGACGCGGAGAAGAAGCGCAGCAGTTCCACGCCGAACGCCGCCGTGCGGTTGCCGACCGCCGCGATCCGCTGCACGACCTCTTCGGTGATGAGCGCCTGGTGGGAGATGTTGAGGCCGACCATGGTGAGCGGCAGACCGGAGGCGAACACGACCGCCGCGGCCTCGGGGTCGGCCCAGGCGTTGAACTCGGGATAGGCGCCGACGTTGCCGCGTCCGGTCGATCCGCCCATCCAGATGATCTCCTTGATGTTGCGGGCCGCCTCCGGGTGCTGCTGGAGGAGCAGGGCGATGTTCGTCAGCGGGCCCGTGGGGATCACCGTGATCGGATCCGCGGAGGCCTTCAGGGTCTCCGCGAGGAAGTCGACGGCGTGCCGCGGGTCGAGCGGGACCGTGGGCTCGGGGAGGACGGGTCCGCCGAGGGCGTTGTCCCCGTGGATCCAGGCCCCGGGGGTGAGCTCGCGGCGGAGCGGCTTGTCGGCTCCCGCAGCCACGGGGACGCCGGTCACGCCCGCGACCGTGAGGGCGATCTGCGCGTTCCTGGTGGTGTGTTCCAGGTAGCCGTTGCCGCCGACGGTCGTGACGCCGCGGAGGTCGATGCGCTCGTCTCCCGCCGCCAGCCAGATGGCGAAGACGTCGTCGTGGCCGGGGTCGCAGTCGAGGAGGACGGGGACGGGCATGGGGTGCTCCTTTGCAATCGGGTGTGCGTAAACGTTTACACTCTTTCTCATGAACGTCAAGCCGGACGCTGTCCTCGCCCCTTCCCTCGTCGTCGTCGGGAGCGCCAATGTCGACCTCACCGCCTTCGTCGATCGGCTGCCGACCGCCGGCGAGACCGTCGCCGGGGGCCGGCTCTCGCGCGATCTCGGCGGCAAGGGCGCCAACCAGGCCGTCGCGGCGGCCAAGCTGGGTGGCCGGGTCCGGATGGTGGGGGCCGTCGGGGCCGACGCGGACGGCACCTGGATGCGCGATGAGCTCGGCCACGCCGGCGTCGACACCGCGCACCTGCGCACGGTCGCCGCGCCCACCGGGACGGCCCTCATCGTCGTGGGTGCCGACGCCGAGAACCAGATCGCGGTGTGCCCCGGCGCGAACGAGCTCGTCTCCCTCGAGGGCGTCGCGGTCGGGCCGGACGAGGCCGTCCTGCTGCAACTGGAGATCGCGATGTCCGTCGTCGAGAGCGTCGTCGCCCGCGCCGAGGGGTTCGTCGCCGTCAACGCCGCCCCCGCACAGCCCCTTCCCGACGCGCTGCTCCAGCGGGTGGATCTGTTCATCGTGAACGAGACCGAGCGCGAGCTGATGCCGGAGCTGGCCGATGCCGCCCTCGTGGCCGTGACCTACGGGGCCGCGGGGGCTGCCCTGTTCCGCGGCGGCGAGGAGATCGCACGGGCGGACGGCGTGCCCACCCGCGCGCTCAACACCGTGGGGGCGGGAGACGCCTTCTGCGCCGCGCTCGTGCTCGCCCTGCAGAGCGGACTGCCAGCGCAGTCGGCCCTGCAGACGGCCTGCGCGGTGGGCGCTGCCGCCGTCGCGCACCTCTCCTCGCAGCCTCCCTTCGACCCGCTCGCGCGCTACGTCCCCGCGCCGTAGCGGCGCCCGTCGACGGCGGTCGGTTCAGGACGCGGCGCCGGCCCCGCGCAGCGCGCAGCGAAGATCGCTCGGCGGCACGAAGTCCGCGGTGAGGGACCAGTCGGCTTCCTCCCCGGCGGGGACCTCCACCGTCGCCTGACCGGACCCGACGACCGTGGCCGCGTCGGTGGTGAAGAACACGGTCACGACGTACGTCGCATCCTCGTCCGTGGGATTGCCGACCACGCCTTCCGCCGTCCCGCCGTCGTCCTCCGTGGTGCAGGTCGTGATCTGAGTGCCGGCGCGCACCTCCGGAGCGTCCGGCACGTCCTCCGGTACGCTCGTCGCTCCGACGACCCCTTCTTCTTCACCGGGGATCTGCGGCGCTCCGTCCGCGGCGGTCGGGGTGGGGGTCGGCTCCTCCTCGGCCGCGGAGCAGGCGCTGAGCAGGAACACGGAGATCAGGAGCGGCGCCGTGAGACGGGCGATCCTGCGGTGGCGTGCGTACATCATGGGCTCCTCCTTCGACCCGACCGTGGGGGGGGGGGGGGGGGGGGCGCCCCCCCCCCCCCCCCGCGGGGGGGGGGGGGGGGGGGGGGTGGGGCGGGGGCGCGGCCGGGGGGGGGGGGGGGGGGGGGGTGGGGGGCGGGGGGGGGGGGGTGGGGGGGGGGGGGGTGGGGGGGGGGGGGGGTGGGGGGGTGGGGGGGGGGGGG
>NZ_JAMBDU010000018.1:0-72379 GCF_025143875.1 Microbacterium meiriae
TCGTGCTTACCGAGACCCCGCTGCATCACGATGAGCGACGTGTTCGTCTCGCCGTCGTGCTGGCGGGGGTCCGGCTCCACGGGACCGGCCTTGGCCGAGCGCTTGGCGCGGCGCTGCAGGCGGTAGGCGACGTAGGAGAGCACCAGACAGACCGCGACGTACATCGAGCCGCCGACGATCGCGGCGGGGATCAGCGGCGACCCGTAGGGCGCCTGGTTGCCGATCTGGTTGATGACGTAGAGCAGCTCCTGGTACGTGATGATGAAGCCGAGCGCGGTGTCCTTCAGGGCCACCACGAGCTGCGCGATGATCACGGGCATCATCGCCCGGACGGCCTGCGGGATCAGGATGAAGTACATGACCCCGGTCTTGCGCAGGCCGATCGCGTAGCCGGCTTCTTTCTGCCCGCGCGGCAGCGACTCGATCCCGGCGCGGAGCACCTCCGCCAGCACGGAGCCGTTGTAGACGATGAGCGCGATGACGACCGCGTAGTACGGGGGCATCCGGATACCGATCACCGGGAGGCCGTAGTACAGCAGCATCATGAGGATCAGGACGGGGATCGCCCGCATGATCTCGATGATCCACCGCACCGGTTCCCGCACCCAGGCGTGCTCGGAGAGGCGGCCGATGCCGAGGACGAAGCCCAGCACGATCGAACCGACACCGGCGACCGCGAAGGCGGAGAGCGTGCTGAGCAGCCCCTCCCCGAAGCGCACCCAGACCGCCGAGTACGTGAAGATGTTCCACTTCTCCGCGGAGAACTGGCCGGTGGCGTACAGGCGCCAGACCACCCAGCCGAGCACGGCGAGGACGACGAGGATCGTTACGGCGCCGATGATCCGGTTGCGGGCGACGGCGCGAGGCCCGGGGACGTCGAACAGGACGGAACTCATCGCGCGATCCTCCACTTGTTCTCGAGTACGCGCTGCACCCAGCTCAGGAGCAGCACGAGCACGACGAAGATGACCATGACCCAGAGCAGCACGACGAGGGCGTTCTCGCCCCGCTCGCTGAGCGCCGCTCGGATCGTGCCGAGGTTGACCACCGAGAAGCCGGCGGCCACCGTGGTGTTCTTCATGAGGGCGATGAGCACGCTCATGAGCGGCGGGACCACGGACCGCGTGGCCTGGGGCAGCACGACGAAGCGCATGACTTGGCCGAAGTTGAGGCCGATGGCCCGTGCCGCCTCCGCCTGTCCGACCGGCACCGTGTTGATGCCGGCGCGGATCGCCTCAGCGACGTAGGTGGCGGTGTAGATGCCGAGCGCGATCGTGGCGAGCAGCAGGGAGTTGACCCGCTCCCCGAGCAGGATCGGAAGGCAGAACGCGAAGAAGAACATCACCAGCGTGAGCGGGGTGTTCCGGATCCAGTTCACGTACACGGCGCCGACGCCGCGCGCGATCGGGACCGGGGACACGCGGGCCGCTCCGACGATGAGTCCGAGCACCACGGCGATGAGGCCACCGCCGAGGAACAGCGCGATGGTTCCCCACAGCGCTTCACCCCAGAGGTCGAGGTGGTCCGAGATCACTCCCACTGCTGTGCCTTTCGGTTCGTTTCCGCGTCAGGTCGACGCCGAGGAGGACGGGGGCGGCCGGTCGGACCGACCGCCCCCGCGAGATCAACCGACCGGGTCGACCTCGGGCTGCTCGGCCTTCACACCGGAGGCGCCGAGGTTGTTGTCGAAGATCTGCTGCCAGATGTCACCACCGTCGGTGAGCTGGGTGTTGAAGTACTCGACGAGCGCGTCGTCGCCCTTCGCCACACCGATGCCGTAGCGCTCCTCGCTGAACGGCTCGCCGACGACCTTGAGGTTGTCGGGGTCCTGGGCCGCGTAGCCGATGAGGATCGCCTCGTCGGTCGTGACGGCGTCGACCTGCCCGTTCTTGAGGTCCTCGACGCACTTGGAGTACGTGTCGTACTCCTTCGTCTTCACCTCGGGGTAGTTCTCCTTGATGTTCTGGATCGGCGTCGAACCCGTCGCCGAGCAGACCGTCGTGGAGGAGTCGAGGTCGTCGACGCTCGCGATGTCGCTGTCGGCCGCGACGAGGAGGCCCTGGCCGGTGACGAAGTAGGGACCGGCGAAGGCGATCTGCTCCTTGCGCTTGTCGGTAATCGAGTAGGTGCCGACGTAGTAGTCGATGTCGCCGTTGACGATGGCCTGCTCGCGGTTCGCGGAGGCGATCGCCTGGAACTCGATCTTCTCCGGGTCGACACCGAGGGATGCCGCCATCCAGCGGGCGATGTCGACGTCGAAGCCGGTGCGCTCGTTCGTCACGGGGTCGAGGTAGCCGAGACCGGGCTGGTCCTCCTTGACGCCCACCTTGACGGTGCCCGACGAGGAGATGCGGTCGAACGTGGGGCTCCCCTCGATCGTGACATCCTCCTCGATGGTCCAGGGCGTGCTGCTCGAGGCGTCGCCCTCGTCGCTGCCCGACGTGCCGGTGCTCGACGGCGTGCCGCTGTTGCAGGCCGTGAGCGCGAGCAGCGCCACCGTGGCGATCCCGAATCCGGCCAGTGTCCGTGTGCGTCGCATGTGCGTCTCCTTCGTGTGCTGTGCTGTGGGTGCTGGGTCTGGGAAGTCAGTGCGTGAGGAGCTTCGAGAGGAAGTCCTTGGCGCGGTCGCTCTTCGGGTTCGTGAAGAACTCCTCGGGCGTGGCCTCCTCGACGATCCGGCCGTCCGCCATGAAGACGACGCGGTCGGCCGCCTTGCGGGCGAAGCCCATCTCGTGGGTGACGACGATCATCGTCATGCCCTCCTGGGCGAGCTCGACCATGACGTCGAGGACCTCGTTGATCATCTCGGGGTCGAGCGCGCTGGTGGGCTCGTCGAAGAGCATGACCTTCGGCTGCATGGCCAGGGCCCGCGCGATGGCGACGCGCTGCTGCTGGCCGCCCGAGAGCTGCGCGGGCAGCTTGTTCGCCTGCTGCGCGACGCCGACCCGCTTGAGGAGCATCATCGCCTCGGCCTCGGCGTCGGACTTCTTCAGGCCACGGACCTTGATCGGGCCGAGCGTCACGTTCTCGAGGATCGTGAGGTGCGCGAAGAGGTTGAAGGACTGGAAGACCATGCCGACGTCGGCCCGCAGGTGCGCGAGAGCCTTGCCCTCCGCGGGCAGCTCCTTGCCGTCGATGCGGATGGAGCCGCTGGTGATGGTCTCCAGGCGGTTGATCGTGCGGCAGAGCGTCGACTTGCCCGAGCCGGAGGGGCCGATCACGACGACGACCTCCCCCGCGTTGACGGTCAGGTCGATGTCGCTGAGCGCCTGGAACTCGCCGTAGTGCTTCTGGACGTTCTCGACGACGACGAGCGGGGTTTCAGAGGTCATCATTTCTCCAAACTAGCCACGCGATGCGCGCGGTTCCAGGCACCACGGTGAGGTTTACACGTTCGTAATCACCTGATCGCGGCGCCAATGCATCCTCGCAGGGGCGCCCCACGGCCCGCCCCCTCGGGCCGCGGGATCGCCCTGCTGCCACGCTCCCAGCGACAGCAGGCAGCAGGTGTCCGATCGTGTGCGATCGACCTCACCCTGGCAGAGCGCACCGAAGCCTGTCAGGGATCTTGAGGATTTCTTGAGGGGGCGCCCGTCACCGGCGCAGATCGCGGTAGTACTCCTCCGCACCGGGGTGCAAGGGCACCGGCCCGGTGAAGATCGCGGACCGCCGGTCCAGCAACGCTGCCGCCGGGACGTCGGCGGCCAACGTGGTGCGCGCCGCGAACAGGCCCGCGACGAGATCATGGACGACGCCGGGCGGGGTGCTTCCGGCGGTGACGAGGTAGTTCGGCACCGCCAACGTCATCACGGAGGCATCGAGGCCGTAGGTGCCCGCGGGCACGTCGGCGGGCCGATACGCATGGGAGTACCGCTCGTTGACCGCATTGACCCAGTCCTGCTCGACCGGGAGCAGACGGACGTCGACGGTCTCCGCGAGGTCCGCGATGCCGGGCGTCGGCAGCCCGCCCACCCAGAAGAAGCCGTCGATCTCGCCGCGCTCCATGGCGGCGATGGACCCGCCGAGGTCGAGCTGCGGATCGTCGATCGTATCCGCGGCCACGCCGGCGGCGTGCAGCACCCGGGTCGCGATCACGTTCACCCCCGAGTTCTCGGCCCCGAGGGATATCGTCCCCCCGGCGAGATCCGCGAGATCGTCCAGGGCCGAGTCGTCGCGCACGACGATCTGCAGGTACTCGTCGTACAGGCGGGCGACCGCCTGCACGTCCAGCGGCTCGGCGAAGGCTCCCGTTCCGGCCACGGCGTCGGCCGCGGCATCGCCCTGCGCGAAGCCGAGGAGCGCCTCCCCCGCACTCACCCGCAGCAGGTTGTCGACCGATCCGGCGCTCTCCTCCGCCGTGAGATCGACGTCCAGCTCGCGCGACAGCTCGACCGCCAGGCGACTGCCGTAGTCGTGGTAGACCCCGGTGGGGCTGCCCGCGGCGATCACGGCGACGGTGTCCGTCCATCCCTCGGAACGCGGACTGCACGCGCTCAACGCGACCGCCGTCACGAGCGCGAGCATCCCGGCCATGACACGCCGTCCCCGCCCGCTCATGCCGCCGCCTCCGCGGGGAGGACGAGGGCCACGAGGAGCCCGCCGCCATCGGCGCCGCACACCCGCAGCTCGCCCCCGACCGTCGCGAGGAGGTCGGTCGCGATCGCGAGCCCGAGCCCGGTCCCCGGCATGTCGCCGCTGTCCGCGCTCCGCCAGAAGCGGTCCGCCGCCGACGAGGCGTCCTCCGGAGACAGACCAGGGCCGTGGTCGCGCACGGTGAGGTGGCATTCGCCGCCCACGCGCCGCGCGCCGACCTCGATGGACGAGCCCTCCGGCGAGTACTTCACCGCGTTGTCGATCGCGGCATCGAGCGCGCTCTCCACGATGGTGCGGTCGGTGATCGTCATGACCGACGGCTCCCCCGTGGGGCGCAGCCCGATGGCCCGCTGCGCCGCCACCTCCTGCCAGGCCTCCACCCGGCGGGCTGCGACAGCGGCCAGATCGACCGCGGACATCGTGGAGTCGGTGCGACCGCCGCGGGCGAGTCCGAGGAGGGTCTCCAGGATGCGGGTCATCCGCCGGCCCTCCTCCCTCGTCTCCTCGACGTCGTGGTCCCACTCGCGTCCCAGGCCCGTCGCGAGGTGCTCGACGCGCAGCAGCAGCGCGTTGAGCGGATTCCGCAGCTCGTGCGAGGCGTTCAGCGCGAACTCCTGCTGCCGGGTCATGACGCGCTCGATCTCATCGGCCATGCCGTTGAACACACGCGTCATGCGCCGCAGCTCGGGCGGCCCGGTGCCCTCGGCCACGCGGGCGTCCATCTCCCCGCGCTCGATCGCCGCCATCGTCTCGTCGAGGCGGCGCACCGGGGAGAGCACCCAGCGCGCCAGCCCGGCGACCAGGAGGATGCCGAGCGCGCACAGCAGCACGACGATCACGCCGAGCACGAGCGTCTGGCGCAGGATGACGGTCTGCGGCGTCTCCGTTCCTCCGCTCACGAGCACGGCGCCGATCACGTCGCCGTCGTCGAACACCGGCTCCACGAGCGCCGCGTCGGACACGACCCATGCGGAGGAGGTCGGCTGTTCGGCGCGGCGTCCGGAGAGCGCCAGCCGTACCCGCTGCGCGTCCTCCTCCGACAGGACCGTGTCGCCGTGATCCCCCGCCGCCCACGGGCTGCCGGTGAGATCGAACACGGTCACCTCGATCCCGTACACCTCCTGGAAGCGTCGGACCTCGGCGTCCATCACCGCCGGGCTCCCGGAGCGGAGCGCCTGCCTGGCGCTCGTCGCGAAGTAGCCGAGGTCGCCGAGCTGCTCCGCGTAGAACGACTGCTGGACGCTGCGCGCCGCGCTCCACCCGGTCACGCCGCCGAGCGCGACGAGCACGACGATCAGCGGCACGAGGAAGACCACGGTCAGGCGGCGGCGCACGCGTCAGGACCCCGCGAGCCGATAGCCGACGCCGCGCACCGTCTCGATGAACGCGCGGTCCCCGCTCTTCTTCCGGATGGCCGCCACGTGCACCTCGAGCGAGTGGCCGAAGCCGCGCCAATCGGTGTTCCAGACCTCGCGGATGAGGCGCTCCTTCGGCACCGCCACACCCGGATACCGGGCGAGCACGCCCACGATGTCGAACTCCTTGCGGGTGAGCGCCAGCGGCACCCCGCCGACCTGCACCTCCCGCGCCACGAGGTCGATCTGCACCGCCCCGTCGTGCAGCAGCACCCGGGTATCCGGTTCCGTGCGCAGCGGTCGTGATCGCCGGGTGACCGCCTCGATCCGCGCCAGGAGTTCGTGCACGTCGTACGGCTTCACCACGAAGTCATCGGCCCCGGCCCGCAGCCCCTTGATGCGCTCGGCGACCTGGTTGCGCGCGGTGACGATCACGATCGGGACGTCGGACCGCCCCCGGATGCGACGGCAGAGGTCGATCCCGTCGACGTCCGGCAGCCCGAGGTCCAGCAGCACCACCTCGGTGTCGGCGTCGACGTGCTCCAGCGCGGTCGCCCCGTCGGCGGCGTGCACGGTGGCATAGCCCGAGCGCGCGAGGAAGGCCTGCAAGGCCCCCGCCACCCGCTCGTCGTCCTCGACGATGAGAATCCGCATCCTGCGTCCCGTCCGTCGCCGGTCAGCCGGTGGCGGCGGCGCGTTGGGCGAACGCGCTCTCGTACAGGCACACGCTCGCCGCGGTGGCCAGGTTGAGCGACTCCGCGCGTCCGAAGATCGGCAGCCGCAGGACCCGGTCGGCCCGTGTCAGCGCCTCGTCCTCGAGTCCGCGCGCCTCATTGCCGAACAGCCAGGCGGTCGGCTCGCCGAGCACACCGTCGGCGCGGGCTGCGAGGAGGTCATCCCCCTTCACGTCGGCCGCGAGGATCTGCAGGCCCGCATCGTGCGCACGTCGCACGACCTCGTCGAGGTCCCCACCCACGGAGACCGGAAGGTGGAAGAGCGAGCCCGTCGTCGCCCGCACGACCTTGGGGTTGTAAGGATCGACCGTACGGCCCGTGAGCACGACGGCGTCGGCGCCGGCGGCGTCGGCGGCCCGGATGATGGTGCCGAGGTTGCCGGGGTCGCGCACCTCCTCGCAGATGGCGACCAGACGCGGTGCGGCATCGAAGATGTCGCGCACGGAGGTCGGCGTCTGCCGGACGACGGCGACCAGCCCCTGCGGCGTCACCGTGTCGGCCATCGCGTTGAGCACGTCCTCGCTCACGTACTCGACCTCGACGTCCGCCTCCGCCGCCGCGGCACGGATGTCCGCGTGCCTCTCCCACCCGTGGGGGGTCGCGAACAGCTCGATGATCGCCTCCGGACGGTACGTCAGCGCCTCACGGACGGACTGCGGACCTTCCAACAGGAACAGCCCGGTCTCGGTACGCGCGCTGCGCTTGGTCAGCTTGGCGACGGCACGGACTCGGGGGGAACGGGGGTTCTCCAGCACGGACTCAGTCTACGGTCAGCCCGCCACCGCCCGGATACGCGGAACGGGCGCCTTCCCGGAGGAAGACGCCCGTTCGGAAGCGAGATGCTTACGCGACCGACTTCGGCGCGTTGACGTCGGAGGGCAGAGCCTTCTTCGCCGTCTCGACCAGCGTCGTGAACGTCGCGGCATCGTTCACCGCGAGGTCGGCGAGCATACGACGGTCGACCGTGACACCCGCGAGGTTGAGACCCTGGATGAAGCGGTTGTACGTCATGCCGTTCTGGCGGGCAGCGGCGTTGATGCGCTGGATCCAGAGACGACGGAAGTCGCCCTTGCGCTTGCGACGGTCCCGGTACGAGTAGACCAGGGAGTGGATGACCTGCTCCTTGGCCTTCCGGTAGAGGCGCGAACGCTGACCGCGGTAGCCGGAGGCGCGCTCGAGGATGACCCGACGCTTCTTGTGGGCGTTGACCGCCCGCTTGACTCTTGCCATTTTCCTGTGTTCCTATCGTGCGTTCGGCGCGTCAGCGACCGAGAAGCTTCTTCGCGACCTTGAAGTCCGCCTTCGCGAGCACCTGGTCCTGGTTCAGACGGCGGGTGCGACGGCTCGACTTGTGCTCGAGGTTGTGGCGCATCCCGGCCTGCTGCTTCTTCAGCTTGCCGCTGCCGGTGATCTTGAAGCGCTTCTTAGCACCCGAGTGGGTCTTCTGCTTCGGCATCTTCTCTTCCTTCGTATGGCGCCTTCTCAGGCGACGGTGTCAACCCGCGGTGCGGGAGTTCTGGGGGCGGATCTACTCCGCCGGGGCGTCCGCGGAAGCGTCCGCGTCGTTCTTCGCATCGCGCGCGGCCTGCTTGTTCGCGGCGCGCACGGCGTTCTGCTCCTGCTTCGCCTCGGACTTGCTCTTGTGCGGCGCGACGACCATGACCATGTTGCGGCCGTCGATGGTCGGGTTCGACTCGACGGTGCCGAACTCGGCGACGTCCTCGGCGAACTTGCGCAGCAGACGCACACCCTGCTCGGGACGCGACTGCTCGCGACCGCGGAAGAGGATCATGGCCTTGACCTTGTCACCGGCCTTGAGGAAGCCCTCGGCGCGCTTGAGCTTCGTCGTGTAGTCGTGCGCCTCGATCTTCAGACGGAAGCGGACTTCCTTGAGGATCGTGTTCGCCTGGTTGCGACGCGCTTCCTTTTCCTTCTGCGCGGCCTCGTACTTGAACTTGCCGTAGTCCATGATCTTGACGACGGGCGGCTTCGAGTTCGGGGCGACCTCGACGAGGTCGAGATCGGCTTCCTGTGCGAGACGCAGCGCTGCCTCGATGCGGACAACGCCGATCTGCTCACCCGCGGGGCCGACGAGGCGGACCTCGGGGACGCGGATGCGCTCATTGGTACGGGGATCGCTGATGCGGAGCTCCTTAGACGATGTGATTCGGCCACCGTGATGCTGTCTGCATCTCGGGCGAAATCGGAGTCGTCCCCCACCCGCCGGCTCTCAGACGCCGGCTCCGCACCCTGTCTACCGGTCCCCCTCGTGACGAGCGGAGCCGGCGGAGCGCAAGACCCGGTAGCCTGGAACGGCAAGCGCGGGTGGGAAGTGAATCCTCTTTCGTTCCGGAGCATGACGCTCCGGAGCCCGCCAAAGTCTAACAGAAAGCAAGGCGAAGTGACGAACCAGGCATCGGACGAGGCGGCCCGCGAGCGCGAGGAGCGATGGGCTCGGCAGGAAGAAGCGGCCTCCTCGGCCGTCCGCGACATCGCCGACGTTCCGGCCGTCGAGGTGATCACCACCGCCGCCGTGCACCTCATGAGTGCTGCCGCCGTCAAGCTCGGCCTGGCGGACGACCCGGAGGCCGCGGCTCAGCTCGACCTGGACGAGGCGCGCAAGCTCATCAACGCGCTGGCGGGACTCATCACCGCCGGCGCCCCCGAGATCAGCGACATGCACGCCCGCTCGTTGCGTGACGGCCTCCGTTCGCTGCAGCTCGCCTTCCGCGAGGCCTCGACCATCCCGGACCCGATCGGCAAGGGCCCCGGCGAGAAGTGGACCGGCCCCGTCACCTGATCCGGTCGGAGCTCCGCCTCAGACGCTGCGGCGGAGCTTGACCGTCAGCGAGTCGGCGAGGACGGCGATGCGGTCATCCGCCGCCCACCGCTGGGCGAGGCGCGCGAGCACCGCATCCAGGACCTCGCGCTCCAGGCCGTCGACGAGCTCCAGCACCACGATGAGCTCCGGCCCGCGCAGCCGCGCATCCGGGTCACCGGGCGCGACCGCGACGTCGATCACGGCGAGTTCGTGGGCGATGCTCTCCCGGAGCGCGGTGACCACCTCGGGCGAGAGGAAGCTCGGTTCCCACGCGTGCCCCTGCGCCACGGCCCAGACGGCGGGTCGCCGGATCACGAACTCCGTGTCCGAGGTCGGGTCGAGCACGATCAGGTCGGTGTCCTCCGACGATGCGGCCAGCGCGGCGCGGACGGCCTCGACCGGGATGGGTCGCGCCGACGGGTCCCAGCGCTGCATCGTCTCGACCGACGAGAACACCGGCTGGACGCGGCGCCCGTCCGGTGCGGCGACGGTGACGATCGACAGCTCCTGCGTCTTGTCCACCGCGAGGCCGCTGGGGGCCACCCCCTCCTCACCCTTCTCGGCGATCAGCGGGATGAGCACCCGCGCGGAGCGGAACGCGTCGACGACCTCCGTCTGACTCCCCTCCCCCGCGCGGAAGCGGAGCAGGGCGGCGAGAAGAGCAGGGTCCGCCGAGCCGTCGTCCGCGGCATGCGGATTCGACTCGAAGCTGCGCCCCTCCCAGGGGACACCGGCCGAGTCCGCCCGGTTGTGCGGCTCCGGCCCGCAGGCGTGGGGGTCAGTCTCCGGCGACATCCAGGGCCTCCGCCAGCGTGAAGGCGCCCGCGTACAGCGCCTTGCCGACGATGGCGCCCTCGACGCCCAGCGGCACGAGGTCGCGCAGGGCGGCGATGTCGTCGAGGTTCGAGATGCCGCCCGACGCGACGACCGGCTTCGGCGTGCGCGAGGTGACCTCACGCAGGAGCTCCAGGTTCGGACCGCGCAGCGTGCCGTCCTTGGTCACGTCGGTGACGACGTAGCGGCTGCAGCCGGCGTCCTCGAGGCGCTCGAGCACCTCCCAGAGGTCGCCGCCCTCCTTCGTCCAGCCCCGCGCCGCGAGCGTCGTGCCGCGCACGTCGAGGCCGACGGCGATCGCCTCGCCGAAGCGGCTGATCACGTCGGCGGCCCACTCCGGGTTCTCCAGGGCGGCGGTGCCGAGGTTGATGCGGGCGGCGCCGCTCTCCAGAGCCGCCTCCAGGCTCGCGTCGTCCCGGATGCCGCCGGAGAGCTCGACGTTGACGTTCTTGAACTGCTTGATGACCTTGCGCAGGATCGGGGCGTTGCTGCCGCGTCCGAACGCCGCGTCGAGGTCGACGAGGTGGATCCAGGAGGCCCCCTGCGAGACCCACTCCCCCGCGGCGTCGAGCGGGTCGCCGTAGCTCGTCTCCGTGCCCGCCTCCCCCTGGGTCAGACGGACCGCCTTGCCGCCGGCGACGTCGACCGCGGGGAGGAGCGTGAGCGAGGGGGACTGCGCGAAGTCGTTCATGGGGTCCTTGGTTCGGGTGGGTCTGCGGCCCGAGAGGGCACGAGAGACGAGGGTAGTCCGCCGCGGGGCGCGGGACAAACCGCATGACGCCCGGCGCCGACGCGGCCCCGGATCAGAGGCTCTGCACCCAGTTCCGGAGCAGCTGGATGCCGGCGTCTCCGGACTTCTCGGGGTGGAACTGCGTCGCCGAGAGCGGGCCGTTCTCCACGGCCGCGAGGAAGGGACCGCCGTAGGTCGCCCAGGTGAGCACGGGCTGGGGGAACGGCGGGATCACATCGAGCTCCCAGGACTGCGCCGCATAGGAGTGCACGAAGTAGAAGCGCTCCTGCTCGATCCCGCGGAACAGGACGGTGTCCTCCCCCGGTTCCACGGTGTTCCAGCCCATGTGCGGCAGGACAGGGGCGTTGAGCTCCGTCACGGCGCCCGGCCACTCGCCGAGGCCCGCGGCGTCGTGCCCGCGCTCGACGCCGTGCTCGAAGAGCACCTGCATGCCGACGCAGATACCCAGCACCGGTCGACCGCCCGCGAGACGACGGCCGATGATCTCGTCGCCGCCGTGAGCCTGCAGGGCGTCCCGCACGGCCTGGAAGGCTCCGACGCCGGGCACGACGAACCCGTCGGCCTCGAGCGCCTCGGTGCGGTCGCGCGTGAGGACGGCGTCGGCTCCCGCGGCGACGAGCGCCTTGACCGCGGAGTGGACGTTGCCGGATTCGTAGTCGAAGACGGCGACCCGGGGCGCGGCGCTCACAAGGCTCCCTTGGTGGACGGGATGCCGTCGACGAGGGGATCCAGCGCCTTCGCCTGACGGAACGCCCGCGCGAACGCCTTGAACTCGGCCTCGGCGATGTGGTGCGGGTCGCGCCCGCCCAGGACCCGGACGTGCACGGTGAGGGCGGCGTTGAAGGTGATGGCTTCGAAGACGTGCCGGACGAGCGATCCGGTGAAGTGCCCGCCGATCAGGTGGTGCTCGAAGCCCGCGGGTTCACCCTCGTGCACGAGGTACGGGCGACCGGAGATGTCGACGACCGCCTGCGCGAGCGCCTCGTCCAGGGGGACGAGGGCGTCGCCGTAGCGGGAGATGCCGGACTTGTCCCCGAGCGCGGCGAGGATCGCCTGACCGAGCACGATCGAGACGTCTTCCACGGTGTGGTGCGCGTCGATGTGGGTGTCGCCGGACGCCCGCACGGTGAGATCCGTCAGCGAGTGCTTCGCGAACGCCGTGAGCATGTGGTCGAAGAACGGCACCGAGGTGTCGATGCGGCTCGCGCCGGTACCGTCCAGGTTGAGCTCGACCTCGACGGTGGACTCCGACGTGCTGCGCACGCGGCTCGCGGTGCGTGCGGTGGGCGCGGGGATGGTCATGATGCCGATCCTATCGAGGCCAGGGCGTCCAGGAACGCCGTGGTCTCCGCCTCCGTACCGGCACTCACCCGCAGGTGACCGGGGATGCCGACGTCACGGACGAGCACGCCGCGATCGTAGAGCTGCTGCCAGGTGGCCTGCGGGTCCGCGACGCCGCCGAACAGCACGAAGTTGGACCACGAGAGGTGGGGCGTGTAGCCGAGGGCCTCCAGCGTGGCCGTGATCCGGTCGCGCTGCTCCACGATCTCCTGCACCATCCCGAGCATGACGTCGGCATTGCGGAGCGCGGCGACGGCCGCCGCCTGCGTCAGGGCGCTCAGGTGGTAGGGCAGGCGCACCAGACGCAGCGCGTCGATGAACGCGGGGTCGGCGGCGAGGTAGCCGACGCGGGCACCGGCGAAGGCGAAGGCCTTGCTCATGGTGCGGGAGACCGCCAGCCGCGGCCGGCCCTCCAGCAGAGTCAGTGCAGACGGGGCATCGCGCGGCGCGAACTCCTGATAGGCCTCGTCGACGATCACCACGCCACGGGCGGCGTCGTAGACGGCCTCCACCACGTCGAGCCCCAGCGGCGTGCCCGTCGGATTGTTCGGCGAGCAGAGGATCACGATGTCCGGGTCGGCCGCACGGACCTGCTCCGCCGCCTCCTCCGCGGTGACGGTGTAGTCCGGCTGCCGGGTGCCGGCGATCCACGACGCCCCTGTGCCCTTCGCGATGAGCGGGTACATCGAGTACGTCGGGCCGAAGCCGAATGCCGTGCGGTCCGGACCGCCGAAAGCCTGGAAGATGTGCTGCAGCACCTCGTTGGAGCCGTTTCCCGCCCAGATCTGCTCCGGCGTGAGGCCGTGACCCAGGTAATCGGCGAAGGCCTCCCGCAGCGTCGTGAACTCACGATCCGGGTACCGGTTCACGTCCCGGATCGCCACGGCGATGTCATCGAGGATGTCGCTCGCGACCTCGTCGGGAACGGGATGCGTGTTCTCGTTCACGTTCAGAGCCACCGGCAGCGGGGCCTGGGGCGCGCCGTACGGGGTGAGTCCGCGCAGATCGTCGCGGAGCGGGAGATCGTTGAGGGAGAAGGTCACCCTTCCCATCTTAAGAGGAGCACGGAGAGCCGAGGTCATCGTGACGACCGGATCGGAAGACTCGGGCTCCGCGTCAGTCGGTGTAGCGGGCCGGGAGCGCGAGCTCCTGACCGACCTGCAGCTCGCCGCCGCGCAGGAGATTCATGCGGCTGATCTCACCGATGACCTCGCGGGGGTCGGCCTCGGGGGCGATGCTGCTCGCGATCGACCAGAGGGTGTCGCCGGGCATGACCGTGACGGTCTCGACGGAGACGGCCGGTGCGTCCGCGCCGGAGGCGATCGCACTGCCCCCGCTGATGGCGGCGAAGGCGATGCCCGCCGCGAGCGGGACCGAGGCGAGCGCGAGCAGAGCGCGGCGACCGCGTGCCGTGATCCGCAGCCGGGTGGCCGGACGGGCCGATGCCGGGAAGGCGGTCGCGGTGCTGAGGCTGATGCTGCTCATGTCTGCTCCTTACTGTCCCGGCGCCGGAGCCCGGGGAGGTTGGCGTAGCTTTCGCATCCGCGCCTCGGCCGGGAGCCGTCGATGCGAAGCTACGTTCCGAAGATATCTTCGAGTTCGAACATCTGTCAAGCTGTCTTCGAAACCGCGGCCCGCGAATCGCCCGACACGCTCGAACAGATCTTCCAGATCCGCGCTTTTCTCGGATACGGTTTCGATAAGGACACCCCACCACGGGCCACCGACATTCGAAGCGGCACGTCGGATCACGCAGTGAAGGAGCACCATGAGCGACACCTCAGCCCTCGAGTCCGAGGCGCCGCGCACCCGCCGTCGCAAGAGCCTCAGTCCGAAGCAGATGGCGATCCTCGAGGTCATCCAGGGCTCCATCGCACAGAACGGCTACCCGCCGAGCATGCGCGAGATCGGCGATGCCGTCGGACTCAAGTCGCTGTCCAGCGTCACGCACCAGCTCGGTCAGCTCGAGCTCAGCGGCTACCTGCGGCGCGACCCGGGCAAGACGCGCGCCATGGAGGTCCTCATCGACCTTCCCGGCACCGGTGCGGAGAACCCCGCGGATGTGGCGACCCCGGTCGGCGACGCCGCCCTGGTCCCGCTGGTCGGCCGCATCGCCGCCGGCGTGCCCATCACCGCCGATCAGCAGGTGGAGGAGATCTTCCCGCTCCCCCGGCAGCTCGTCGGCAAAGGCGACCTCTTCATGCTCAAGGTCTCCGGCGAGTCGATGATCGACGCCGCGATCTGCGACGGGGACTGGGTCGTGGTCCGGTCGCAGAACACCGCGGAGAACGGTGAGATCGTCGCCGCCATGCTCGACGGCGAGGCCACCGTCAAGGTGCTTCGTCGTCGCGACGGCCACACCTGGCTGCTCCCCCGCAACTCCGCGTTCGAGCCGATCCTGGGCGACGAAGCCGTCGTGCTCGGCAAGGTCGTCGCGGTCATGCGCGCCGTCTGAGACACACGACGAAGGCCCTCCCGGTGCACCGGGAGGGCCTTCGTCGTTTCGCTGAGCAGGAGTGTCAGGCGGTGACCACCACGTCCTCGCGCACCCGGCGGGTGGCCTCGACGATGTTCCGCAGCGATGCCGTGGTCTCGGCGTAGCCGCGGGTCTTCAGGCCGCAGTCCGGGTTCACCCAGAGCTGACGGAGCGGGATCTCCTCGACCGCGCGACGCAGCAGGGACTCGACCTCCTCGACCGTCGGCACACGCGGCGAGTGGATGTCGTAGACACCGGGGCCGATGCCGTGGTCGAAGCCGACCTCGGCGATGTCCGCGACGACCTCCATGCGGCTGCGGGCCGCCTCGATCGACGTCACGTCGGCGTCGAGCGCACGGATCGCGTCGATCACGACGCCGAACTCCGAGTAACAGAGGTGGGTGTGCACCTGCGTGGCCGCCGCGGCACCGCCCGTCGCCAGACGGAACGAGGCGACGGACCAGTCCAGGTACGCGGGCTGGTCGGTCTGCTTCAGCGGCAGCAGCTCGCGCAGCGCCGGCTCGTCGACCTGGATCACCTGGATGCCCGCGGCCTCCAGATCGGCGATCTCGTCGCGGAGGGCGAGCGCGACCTGGTTCGCGGTCTCCCCCAGAGGCTGGTCGTCGCGGACGAAGGACCACGCGAGGATGGTGACCGGCCCCGTGAGCATCCCCTTCATGTGCTTCGCGGTGAGCGACTGGGCGTATGCCGACCAGGCGACCGTGATGGGCGCCGGGCGGGAGACATCGCCCCAGAGGATCGACGGACGCGTGGCTCGCGAGCCGTACGACTGCACCCAGCCGTGCTGCGTGACCGCGAAGCCGTCGAGGTGCTCGGCGAAGTACTGCACCATGTCGTTCCGCTCGGGTTCGCCGTGCACGAGGACGTCGAGGCCGAGGTCCTCCTGCAGGGAGACGACCGCGGCGACCTCACGGCGGAGGAACTCCTCGTAGTCGTCCTCGGGGATCTCGCCGCGGAGGAACTGCGCGCGTGCGCGGCGGATGTCTCCGGTCTGCGGGAAGGAGCCGATCGTCGTCAGGGGCAGCACCGGCAGGCCGAGGACATTCTGCGCCTCTTCCCGCTCCGCGTACGGAGCACGGGCGAAGTCGGCGTCGGTCAGCGCACGGGAACGCACCGCACCGTCGCGCACGCCGGGAGCGCTCAGGCGATCCTGCAGCGCAGCGGTCGCGGCGTCCAGCTCGGTCGCGATCGCCGTGCGCCCTTCGGACAGACCGCGGGCGAGGGTCACGACCTGCTGCACCTTCTGGTCCGCGAACGCCAGCCAGGACACCAGGCGCTCGTCGAGCGCGGTCTCGTCCTCCACGTCGTGCGGCACGTGCAGCAGCGAGGTCGAGGTGGCCGCGGACACCGGAGCACCGAGCGCGCGGAGCGCCTCCAGGGAGTCGAACGCCGCGGAGAGGTCGCCACGCCAGATGTTGTGACCGTCGATCACACCGCCGACGAGGGTCTTGCCCTCGAGGCCAGGCACCACCTCCGGGACGGCACCGCGCACGAGGTCGACGGCGATCGCCTCGATGGGGGCCGCGGCCACGGTCCCGAACGTCTCGCCGAGGCTCGCATACGGGGCCGCGACGAGGATCGAGGGACGTTCCTCGGCGCTGCCCAGCACCGCGAGCGCGCGCTCCGCCGCCGAGGCGAGCTGGGCGGTCGTGGCCGGCAGCGACTCGCTGACGAGCGCGGGCTCGTCGAGCTGCACCCACTCGGCACCCGCGGCGCGCAGGCGGGCGAGCAGATCGACGTAGACCGGCAGCACGTCCTCCAGACGCGAGAGCGGCTCGAAGCCCTCCGGCGCGTCGTCCGACGCCTTCGCGAGCGCCAGCAGCGTGACCGGTCCGACGACCACGGGACGCGTGACGAATCCGGCGGCTGCGGCCTCGGCGACCTCGCGCACCAGCCGGTCGCTGGCGAGGGAGAACGCCGTCTCCGGGCCGATCTCCGGCACGAGGTAGTGGTAGTTCGAATCGAACCACTTCGTCATCTCCAGCGGCGCGCGCTCCCCCTCGCCGCGGGCGACGGTGAACAGTGCGGAGAGTCCGATCGTCCCGTCCGCCTCCCGCAGGTCGTCGAAGCGCGCGGGGATGGCGCCGACCGTGGCGGCGGCATCGAGCACCTGGTCGTAGAACGAGAAGGACTCCGGGATCGACGAGTCCGTGCGACCGAGGCCGAGGGCGGCCAGGCGTTCACGGGTCGCCGCGCGCAGGTCCGCTGCCGTCCGCTCCAGCTCCTGCTCGTCGATGCGGCCCGCCCAGAACGCCTCGACGGCCTTCTTGAGCTCGCGGCGGCGGCCGATGCGGGGATAGCCGAGGATGGTGCCCTCGGGGAATGCGGTCATGGTGTTTCCTTTCGGCGGGGACTAGTGCCGGAGCGCCGGGACGATGCCGGCTTCGGCGAGGACGGTCAGGACGGTCTCGTGCTGGTTGAAGGCGTACAGGTGGACGCCGGGGGCGCCGCCGGCGACGACGTCGGCGGCGAGGCGCGCGGCCCACGAGATCCCGATCTCCCGGCGCCCCTCGGCGGTGGGCTCGACGTCGAGGGCGACCGAGAGTTCGCTCGGCAGGTCCTCCCCCGTGAGCTCCAGCACCCGGGCCAGCCGGGCAGGTGAGGTGATCGGCATGATGCCGGGAAGGATCGGGATGGTGACGCCGCCCGCTCGAGCTCGCTCCACGAAGGCGAGGTAGTCGTCCGGGTGGAAGAAGAGCTGGGTGATGGCGAAGGTCGCCCCCGCCGCCTGCTTGGCGAGCAGAGCCTCCACGTCCTGGGTGCGGTGCGTGGCCCGCGGGTGCCCCTTCGGGAAGGCCGCGACCGCGATGTCGACCTTCTGCCGGGGGGCCACCAGCGCGGCACCGGGAAGGCCGGGGACCGGGGACTCCTGGTACGGAGCACGTTCGGCCTGGACGCGATCGATGAGCTGCACGAGCTGAGCCGCGCTCTCCAGGTCGCCGAGGAAGGGCTCCGTCCGGCCCGCGGGCGGATCGCCGCGGAGGGCGAGGAAGCGGAGGATCCCGGCGTCGAGGAACTCCCGGATGAGCGCCGTGGCCCCGGCATAGGTGTTGCCGACGCACGTGAGATGGGCGAGGGGCTCGACGTCGGTGTGCTCGCGGATGAACCGCAGCACGTCGAGCGAGCGTCCCCCGGTCGAGCCGCCGGCGCCATAGGTCACCGAGAGGAACGCGGGTCCGGCCGCGGCGAGGTGACGGACGGTCTCGTGCAGCGCCTCCTGGCTCGACTCCGAGCGGGGCGGATACAGCTCGAAGGAGAACGGCACGCGGGAGGCGCGGGAGGCGTCGAACGGGGAAGACATCTTCTCTCCAGGGGACAGGGGCCGGGGTCCGCGCACGACGAAGAGCACGTCGCTCGCGGGCGGGTGCCGGGCTCGGCTGTCGCTCCACGTCCGGGATCAACCGGGCGTTTCCAGAAACCTATAACACGCGCTCGGCCCGCCGCACGAGTGTGACGTCGTGTGTCACCGCCCGTAGGCTCGACGCATGTCCTCACCGTTCGGCTCCTGGGCCTCCCCCTTCACCGCCGCCGCCGTCGCCGGAGCGGCTCCCCGCATCGACGGAGCACGCTTCGTCGGCGATGAGGTGTGGTGGGCCGAGTCCGTGCCCGCCGAGGGCGGACGCGTCACGGTGCGCAGCTCGACGGGGGCGGAGATCCTCCCGGCACCCTGGAGCGCCCGCTCCCGCGTGCACGAGTACGGGGGCGGTGCCTGGACCGTCGACGGCGACACCCTGTACTTCGTCTCCGGCGCCGACCAGCGTGTGCACCGCATGGACCGCGGCGCGGAGCCGCGCCCCCTCACCGCCGCCGGCCCGTCGTACGGCGGGCTGCGCGTGCAGAGCGGCCGCCTGCTTGCGGTCCGCGAAGACCTCTCGGCCGCCCCGCACCGCCGCGCGATCGTGGAGATCCCCGTGGACGGCTCGGCCGCCGACGAAGCGGCTGCGGTGCGCGTGATCGCGGAGGGCACCGGATTCTTCGCCCACCCCGCTCTCTCGCCGGACGGCAGCCGGGTGGCCTGGGTCGAGTGGCAGGCGGACAGCATGCCGTGGGAGAGTGCCGCCCTCGCCATCGGGGCGGTGGACGGCGGGACCGTCACCCGCGTCCCCACCTCCGCGGCCCTGCAGCCGGAGTGGCGCGGCGACGACGCGCTCGTGTTCGCCGACGACGCTTCAGGGCGCTGGCAGCTCCAGCACCTCGCACTGGACGGCCTCCGGCTCGGCGCCTCGCGCGCGCTGACCTCGTCGGACGCGGATACCGGATACGGCCTCTGGGTGCTCGGCAACCGCTGGTTCCAGGTCCTGGCCGACGGGCGCCTCGTGGCGGTGCGCACGAATGGACGCGACGAGGTGCAGCTCGTGTCCGCGGACGGCGAGACCCGGGCGATCACGGTGCCGGGCGACGGGCACCTCAGCGTGGACGACGTCGCCGGCTTCCGCGTGCTGCTCAGCGGAGACGGCTCGCGCGTGACCTCAGGCATCTGGTGCGTCGATGTCGACAGGGGGACCGTCGAGACCATCACCGGTGGCGCTCCGGTCGACGAGGACTGGATGCCGGGGGCGCAGCAGATCGTCGTGGAAGGGGCGCACGGCCCCGTGCACGCGTTCGCTTATCCGCCCGCCGCGCCCGGAGACCCCCGCGGCGCCGACGGGGAGCTGCCGCCCTACATCGTGCTCGTGCACGGCGGTCCGACCGCCCATGTCACCGGTGCGGCCTCCGCCTCCATCGCGTTCTTCACGAGCCGGGGCATCGGGGTCCTCGACGTCAACTACGGCGGATCGACGGGATATGGACGCGCCTACCGCGACCGTCTGCAGGGACAGTGGGGCATCGTCGACGTGGACGACGTGATCGCGGCGGCCCGCGGCCTCGCGGACGCCGGGTTGGCAGACTCCACCCGCATCGCCATCCGCGGGGGCTCGGCCGGCGGCTGGACGGTGCTCTCCGCACTCGTCCGGGGCGGCACGTTCGCGGCCGGCATCAGCCGCTACGGTGTCGCGGATCTCCGGCTGCTCGCCGCCGAGACCCACGACTTCGAGGCGTCGTACCTTGACGGCCTCGTGGGTCCGCTCCCCGCGGCCGAGGACGTCTACATCGAGCGCTCGCCCCTGACGCACGCCGACCGCATCGACGTTCCGGTGCTGCTGCTGCAGGGCGGGGAGGACCGCGTCGTGCCGCCGTCCCAGTCCGAGGCCATCCGCGACGCTCTGGCGGCGAACGGCATCGACCACGACTACGTGCTGTACCCGGGCGAGGGCCACGGGTTCCGCAGCGCGGAGACCATCGTCGACGCGCTGGAGCGGGAGCTCGCGTTCCTCGGCCGGGTGTTCGGCTTCACGCCGAGCCTCTGAGCCGGCTCGGGCTACTCGCCGACCCTGTTGCGCAGGCGCATCGCGCGCTCGGCCTCGCGGGTGTCCTGACGCTCACGGAGGGTCTGGCGCTTGTCGTACTCGCGCTTGCCCTTCGCGAGGGCGATCTCGACCTTGGCGCGACCGTCCGAGAAGTACAGCTTGAGCGGGATGAGCGTGTACCCGCCCGCGGAGACGGCGTGGGCGAGCTTCGCGATCTCCTCCCGGTGCAGGAGCAGCTTGCGGATGCGCTTGGCCGAGTGGTTCGTCCAGTGCCCCTGCGAGTACTCCGGGATGTGCACGGCATCGAGGAAGACCTCGTTGCCCTTCACGAACGCGTACCCGTCGCTGAGGTTCGCGCGCCCCTGACGGAGCGACTTCACCTCGGTGCCGGTGAGCACCATCCCCGCCTCGTACGACTTCTCGATGTTGTAGTCGTGACGCGCGCGACGATTGGTCGCGATGACCTTCTCCCCGCGTTCCCTGGGCATGATGATCTCCTGTGCTGTGGTGCTGTGGACGGCTCGACAGCGGATCGGTCGAGCAGCCTTTCAGGGTATCAGGTGCGCAGCCAACGCCGGATCGCGAAGCCGGCCGAGAGCGCCGCGAGCACGACGCCGATCCCGACGAGGACCGGGACCACGAGGATCGCGTCCTGCATGGTCACCCACGTCGTGATGAACGGCACCCGTCCGCGGAGATAGCCGTTCACGCCGAAGTGCATGCCGGCGACGACCGCCGCGCTCGCGAGAGCCGAGCCCAGCAACGCGGCGAAGACGCCCTCCAGCACGAACGGCGTCTGGATGAAGCGGTTCGAGGCGCCGACCAGGCGCATGATCCCGATCTCCTTCCGCCGCGCATAGGCGGACAAGCGGATGGTGGTGGCGATCAGAAGCGTCGCGGCGATGAGCATGAGGACCGCGATGCCGACGGCGATGTACGTCGCCACGGTGAGCGCGGAGAACAGCGGTTCGAGGTATTGGAGCTGGTCCTGGACCTGTTCCACTCCGGCTTGGCCGTTGAAGGCCTCGGCGAGGACCTGCGACTGGCCCGGGTCCTTCATCGTGACGAAGAAGACCTCGAACGCCTGATCGGGCGAGAGCACGCTGGCCTGCTCCTCCCCGACCTGCTCGACGAGCTTGGCGTAGGTCTCCTCCTTCGTGTCGAAGGTCATGGAGCTGATGAGCGGCGACAACGCGTCGCCCTCGAGCTGGGCGCGCACAGCGGCGACCTGCTCCTCGCTCGCCGCGCCGTCGACGCAGGTGTCCGACTCCGACACCGCGGAGCACATGTAGACGGCCACCTGGGCGCGCTCGGCCCAGTAGCCGCGCATGACGCCGATCTGGGACTGCATGAGGATCGCGGCGCCGACGAACGTCAGCGACACGAAGGTGACGAGCACGACGGAGATGACCATCGAGATGTTGCGCCGCAGGCCGACGAGTGCCTCGGTCAGGATCAGGCCGATTCTCATGAGGTCGGGCCCACTTCCTCGTCGTCCTGGTCGGACAGCCCGAGGCGGTCGGCGACGCCGAGCTCGGCGACGTCCACCTCCGGGATCACGATCGGATGCGTGCGCGGACCGGCGGGCGCGGGACGCTCGGCAGCGGCCTGCGGCGCGGCCGGTGGCTGCACGACGTCCGGCGGTTCGACCACGCCGGGCTCCCGCGAGGGCTCCGGCGGCTCGACCACCTGCGGAGCGGGTTCGGCGGCGGGCCTGGTGACCGCGGGGGACGCGGCGGCGGCACGGCGCTGGGCGTCCAGCTCCTCCGCCAGGGCAGCGCGGACCACGGAGAGGTCGGCGGTCTGGCGCTGCACCTCCTGCACGGCCGTGAGGGCTGCGGCGGCCGCGGCACCGCGGACCTCCTCCGGCACCAGGCGCGGGATGTTCGAGGTGTCGCCGTATCCGCCGTGCACCTCGTCGCGAACCATCTCGCCGTCGCGGAGCTCGATCACGCGGCGGCGCATCTGGTCGACGAACCCGGCCTCGTGGGTGGCCATGAGCACCGTGGTGCCACCCGCGTTGATCCGGGCGAGCAGCTGCATGATGTCGACGGAGGTCGCCGGGTCGAGGTTTCCGGTGGGCTCGTCGGCGAGCAGCACCTGAGGACGGTTGACGAGCGCCCTGGCGATCGCGACGCGCTGCTGCTCGCCGCCGGAGAGCTCGTGCGGCATGCGCTTCTCCTTGCCGTCGAGCCCGACGAGGGCGAGCGCCTCGGGAACCGCCTGCTGGATGAAGCCCCGGGACGAGCCGGTGACCTGCAGCGTGAAGGCGACGTTCTGATGGACGGTCTTGGACGGGAGCAGGCGGAAGTCCTGGAACACCGAGCCGATGTGCCGACGGAAGTAGGGCACCTTCCGGTTCGCCAGAGCCCGCAGGTCGCGGCCGAGGACGGCGACACGGCCCGTCGTCGGCACGTCCTCGCGGAGGATGAGGCGCAGACAGGAGGACTTGCCGGACCCGGAGGCGCCGACCAGGAAGACGAACTCCCCGCGCTGCACCTCGAAGTCGACACCGGACAGGGCGGGCTTCGACGTCCCGCGGTAGCGTTTCGTGACGTTCTCGAACCGAATCATGGCGATTCGAGCCTAAGCGCGGTACGGGGCGTCGCCCCGGCACGACACCCCGCCGCGCGGCACGCGTGCCGCTCTTCCTCATCCCCCGTCGGCCCACCGAGGTCCGCGCCCGCTGCTATACATGGAGTGTCGATTCGCGTCCACCACGCGAGCGCACACACGGAGGGGACCCCCATGACGACACCTGCCGGCTGGTACGACGACGGTTCCGGACGCCTGCGCTGGTGGGACGGCCAGCAGTAGACCGAACACTTCGCGCCGGAGACCACCGCGACGCCCGAGGACACGACCGCTGCGGCGGCTGAGGACGCGGGCTCGGACAGCACTTCCGCGGAGAGCGCCTCCGCGGCGACTTCCGACGGCGCTCCCCCGGCGGAGGGACCGACCGCCGCAGCGGAGCCCTCCACACCCGAACCCGTCGCCGCCGAACGGGAGATCGCCCCGGACGAGCCCGCGACCGACTTCATCGTCGCTCCCGAGCCCGCGCAGGACTGGACGGCGCCCGCCAGCGGTGCGCACGACCTCCCCGGCGCGGCACCGATCGTCCCTCCGGCCGGTACCGACGGCGGCACGGCGGCCTATCCCCCCGCGGCACCGTTCTCCCCCGACCAGAACGCGTATCAGGGCCAGGGCGGATACCCGGCGCAGGGTGCGTACCCGGGCTCGCAGAGTGGCGGCGGTTACCCGGGACAGGTACCGGGCGGACAGGGCGCGTACCCCGGACAGGGCGCGTACCCCGGACAGGGCGCGTACCCCGGACAGGCCGCCTATCCGGGCCAGGCACCGGCCACCGGCGGCCCGAAGAAGATGTCGGTGCTCGGCCTCGTCGGTCTCGGGATCGCCGCGCTCGGCCTCATCCTCGCGTTCATCCCCCTGACGCTCCCGTTCGCCTGGTTCCTCCTGGCGGCCGGGTTCATCGTCTCGCTCATCTCGCTGTTCCTGAAGGGCACCAAGTGGCCGGGGATCACCGGCCTCGGGGTGTCGGTGCTCGGCGGCATCGTCGCGATCGTCGTGAGCATCTTCTTCGTGCTGGCCGTCGCGAACACCGTGCGCCCGGTCACGCTTCCCGAGTACGACGACGGCACGAGCCAGAGCCCGGCGCCGGAGACCGACGACACCGGCGACGCGGGTACGGGTGAGGTCGCCGAGGGCACGCTGGGCGAGCCGGTCGCCGTGCCGCAGCTCGAGGGCACGGCCGAGGTCACCATCCGTTCCGCCACGTTCGGACCGACCAACGGCACGGACTTCGAGGCCGCCAACGGCGGCTATCTGTTGATCGACGTGGCCTGGGAGACGCTCGACGGGACGACCTACGTCAACCCGCTCTACTTCTCCGTCGAGACGGCCGACGGCGTCGAGGGCGACTACGACATCTTCGGCGACGCGACGCTCGAGTCCACGGAGCAGAACGCCGGGACGACGGCGGAGGGCACGGTCTCGTTCGACGTCGCCGAAAGCCCGTCCTACGTGATCGTCATCACGGACGAGATGCTGCAGGAGGTCGCCCGCGTGACCGTCGAGGCGTCGGCACGCTGATCCTTCCGCACCACACGACGAAGGCCCCGGGAGCTCCCGGGGCCTTCGTCGTGTGGGTCAGTCCTCGTCTTTGCGCTTGCGCCAGCGGATGCCCGCGGAGATGAAGTCATCGAGGTCGCCGTCGAACACGGCGGCCGGGTTACCGGACTCCTGGCCCGTGCGGAGGTCCTTGACGAGCTGCTGGCCGTAGAGGAAGTAGGAGCGCATCTGGTCGCCCCAGCTCGCGGTGATGTTGCCGGCGAGCTCCTTCTTCTTGGCGGCCTCCTGCTCCTTCTGCAGCAGGAGGAGACGGTTCTGCAGCACCCGCATGGCCGCGGCGCGGTTCTGGATCTGCGACTTCTCGTTCTGCATCGACACCACGATGCCGGTCGGGAGGTGGGTGATGCGCACGGCGGAGTCGGTCGTGTTGACGGACTGTCCACCGGGGCCGGAGGAGCGGAAGACGTCGACCCGGATGTCGTTCTCGGGGATGTCGACCTCGGTCGCCTCCTCCATGAGCGGGATGACCTCGACGGCGGCGAAAGACGTCTGGCGCTTGTCCGCGGATCCGAACGGGCTGATGCGCGCGAGGCGGTGCGTGCCGGCCTCGACGGAGATCGTGCCGAAGGCGTAGGGCGCGTCGATCTCGAAGGTCGCCGACTTGATACCGGCGCCCTCCGCGTACGAGGTGTCCATCACCTTGACGGGGTACTTGTGACGCTCCGCCCAGCGCAGGTACATGCGCATGAGCATCTCGGCGAAGTCGGTGGCGTCGTCGCCGCCGGCGCCGGAGCGGATGGTGACGATCGCGCTGCGCTCGTCGTACTCGCCGTCGAGCAGCGTCTGCACCTCGAGCTGGTTGATGAGGTCGGTGAGCGTCTGCAGCTCCTTGCGCGCCTCGATCGCCGACTCCTCGTCGCCCATCTCGTTCGCCAGGTCGACGAGCACCTCGAGGTCGTCGAGGCGCTGGGCGATGCCGGTGATGCGGGCGAGCTCCGACTGGCGGTGGCTCAGGGCGCTGGTGACCTTCTGGGCGTTCTCGGTGTCGTCCCAGAGGTCGGGCGCGCCGGCCTCCTCGCTGAGACGCGCGATGTCCTCGCGGAGACGGTTGACATCGACGACCTCGCTGATGTCGCCGAAGGTGTGCCTGAGCGCCTGGATTTCGGCGGAGAGATCTAGTTCGAGCATGACACCTCAGCCTAACGTGCCGCCCGCGCGCGCGGGGACGGGCGTGTCCGGCCCTTCGCGCCGACCGGAGTAGCGTGAGGGACGTGAGCAGCGCATCCACGGTCCTCCGCCAGTTCGGGCCGATGGTGTACCTGCCGACCGTCCTCTTCTCCCTCGGCGAAGGTGCGGTCATCCCGCTCATCCCGGTCATCGCCGCGTCGATGGGTGCCGACGTCGCCTTCGCGGCCCTCGTCGCCTCGGCGCTCGTGGTCGGCCAGCTCTGCGGCAACCTCCCGGCCGGGTGGGCCGTGGGGCGCATCGGCGAGCGGTTCACGATGGTCATCGCGGGCGTCATCGCCATCCTCGCCGCCGTCGGCATGGTCTTCGCGCCGTCACTCGGGGTCCTCGCGGCGTCGGTGTTCCTCCTCGGCCTGTGCGCAGCCGCCTTCGGGCTGGCCCGGCACGCGTTCATGACCACGCGGGTGCCGCTGGCGTTCCGTGCCCGCTCGCTCTCCCTGCTGGGCGGCAGCTTCCGCCTGGGCATCTTCATCGGCCCGTTCGTCTCCGCAGGCCTCCTGCAGCTCTTCGGCGCGGAGGCTGCCGCGATCTGGTTCTTCCTCGCCTGCCTCGTGGTGATGGTCGTGCTCGTGCTCTTCGGACCGGATCCGGAGAAGACCGTCGCCCCGCTGCGGACCACCGTCCGGTTCGCGGAGGACAGCGGCGAGGCCGTGAGCGGGTCGATCCCGACCATCGAGCGGGTCGGGATCTTCCAGACGATGTGGCGCCAGCGCGGAGTGCTCGGTCGGCTCGGGCTCGCCGCGGCCTCGCTCTCGGCGGTGCGGTCGGCGCGACAGGTCGTCCTCCCGCTGTGGGGACTCTCGCTGGGCCTCGACGCCTCGACCATCGCCCTCGTCGTCGGCGTTTCCGGAGCCATCGACTTCGCCCTCTTCTACGCCAGCGGCCAGGTGATGGACCGCTTCGGCCGGCTCTGGGCGGCGATGCCCGCGATGGTGCTGATGGGTGCCGGGTTCCTCGCCCTGTCGGTCACGCACGACGTCGACTCCGCGGTGCTCTGGTTCGGGATGTTCGCCGCGGTCCTCGGTGTCGGCAACGGGCTGTCGAGCGGCATCCTCCTGACCCTCGGCGCGGATGTCGCCCCGAAGCACGACCCCGCCGCGTTCCTCGGGTCGTGGCGCACGCTGACCGATGCCGGCGGCGCAGTCGCCCCGCTCCTCGTCTCGGGCATCACCGCGGTCGCGTCCCTGTCGTTCGCGGCGGGAGCCATGGGCCTGATCGGACTCGTCGGCGCCGCCGGGTTCGTCCGCTGGATCCCCCGGTTCGTCCCCCGCACGCCCCCGAGCACGCCGGACCCGTCCGAGGACTGAGCGCCCGGTCGCTAGCGCAGCGCCGTGCGGCTCGTCGCCGTCGCCTGCAGCGGCACCCCGTCGGGCACGAACGGCGAGAGCAGCGGCGGATGCCAGAGCGCTGCGACGGTGACACGCGCGCTCACGCCGTCCGGGGTGCCCGCGTCGACGACGGTCGCCGCGAACCCCGCGTCACGGACGAGCGGCACCGCCTGCTCGGCCACCCCCGCGTCGGTGAGCGTCGCGCGCGGCACCTCCCCCTCCACCTGCAGCGTGAAGCCGTCCGCTCCGGCGAGCGCCGCCGCATCCGCGAGCCCGTCCAGCCGCTTCTGGGCGATGTAGAGGTCGGTGGCGCAGACACACACGAACAGCACGGCGAGCGCGAGGATCAGGTAGCCGAGGACGAGGAGCAGCACGCTCCCCTCGTCGTCGCCCCTTCCGTCCTTGTCCGCGTCGCGCGTGCGCCGGCTCATCCACCGCTCCAGCGTCGGGTGACCTTCTGCACCGACACGGCTTCCACGGGGACGGACGTCGCCTGGTCGAGTCCGAGGACCCCGGGTACCAGAGGCAGCGGTACCCGGGTCGAGACCGTGACGACCACCGTCGCTCCCGCCGCCGGACAGGCCGATGCCCGGGGGCGACACGACACCGCGACGTCGACCGCTCCGCGATCGATGCCGTACTCCGCGACGATCCCGTCCAGCACCTGCTCCCCGCGGACTGCGGCCCCTGCGACGTCAGGTGCCGAGGCGATGGCACGTGCGGCCTGCCGCGCCGCGGCCTCGACGCCGAGCGACTGCTCCTGCACCGAACCCACGGCGATCACGAGGTACAGCAGCGGCACGAGCAGGATCACCCCGACCGTGATGAACTCCAGCGAGCTCGATCCCGCGTCATCGCGCATCGAACGACTCCGGCGGTGCGGAGGCTTCGACCTGCAGGGCTGCCGGGACACCGACGAGGCCGAACACCGGGAGGGTCGTCCGGATGCGGACCTCGACGGTCTCCTGTCCCTCCCGCCGCGCCGAGGCGACCGTGATGTCGTCGGCGTAGGAGGGGCCGACCGCGCGACGGATGACCTCGCGCGCCCGCTCCTCCCCCTCCTTGTCGGTCGTGTCGGCGAGCGCCGCGTAGTACGCGCCTTCGACGGCCGCATCGTGGACGACGTTGCGCACGTAGATCGCGAACGCGAGCTGCAGCACAGCGAGGGTCAGCGCGGTGAGCAGGGTGCCGACGAGCACGAACTCCACCGGGTTCGATCCGCGGTCGTCGATCACCCCCGCAAGCGCGCGCATGTCAGAGCCCCGACACCCGCTGGATGGCCTGCTCGAAGAGGGAGGTGAGCGCAGGCCCGGCGACCGCCCAGATGAGCACGACGAGCCCCGCGGTCATCAGAGTGACGAGCACCCAGCCCGGGACGTCTCCCCGTTCGTCGTCGTGGAAGGCACGGAGCATCGAGCGCGCACGAGAGATCATGCGGCCAGTGTGCATCGAAGACCTGCCGCGGCGCGGACATTATCCACAGGACCGTGCGGGTGACCCGCGCCCTCACGCGGCGACACCAGTTCGAGGCGGTCTTTGTCCGAGCCGGAGCCGGCTTGCCAGATCGTGCCAGAAGTCACCGAGCGCACCCGTGTTGTTCGCGTGCATCTCGCGCCATGCCGAAGCTCGCCTAGCCACGGAGGCGCCACACGTCCACGGCCGGACGCGATGACGTGCTCGCCGACAGATCCTCATGGACTGCCACATAGTGGCTCATCTTGTGTCTTTTGTCTTGTGTCCCCCAAAAAGGGGACAGACACCTCATCGCTCCGAGGTTACTGTGACGCTGGCCCGCAGGTGCGAGCCATATAGCGATGATGGGGGTTCGGAGATGTGGGGATGGCGTGCAGGGATGGCGTTGGTTGCTATCGTCGCGATGCTGGGAACAGGCGTCGCGCCGGCAGCGGCTAAAGCACCCGACGAGTCCGAGCGGACGACGATCACTACATTCGGCTTCGTGCCGACAGACAGCGCTGGCACGGCCGCGCAAACCGACGTAGAAGCCCAGATCGCCGAGGTGGAATCCCTCGAGGCCTCGGACACTCCATTGGCTGCCCCTTACGACTCGAGCAAGATGCCGAGTGGGTCAGCAAAAGACCGCGCAGCGATGGCCGCGGGTGACACGGCCTATCGGATCGTCTCGACGTGGACCGATAACATTGCAAAGCCGATCGTTGCTCGCGCGGGCAACGGAACCACGTGGGGTCTCACCAAGGTTCAGAACAAGCATCATGTCAACCTCAACATGATCAAGAAGACCACAAAGTTCCCGAGGCCGACCGGCGGCCGCGTCACTCAAGGCACCTCCATCATTTACTTGACGGACGCGATCGAATGGGAGTGCTGGATCGGTTCCTGCAAGCCGAAGCGCTCGATGACAGTGAAAGTGGTGATCGAGAACGCCCGCATGAGCGACGGCAAGCAAAAGGGACTTATCACGGCATACTGTATGGGCGTCACGGTGTGCCCCCAGTGGGTCATTAACGTTGCGGGATGAAGGGCAGCATTACGCATGGGTAGCGACGTGAATGCAGAGACCTTTCTCTCAGCGGTCCGCGAAGAATGGGATAAGGCGCACGGGACGATCGTGGTGCCGGCGGAACTCGAGTTGACGCATCTGGAAGCCGACGGCGAGTCGTTGACGCTGCACGTTACAGACTCCGCCGGGTCGCGCTTCGGTTGGCGTACGCCACTTCCGGCCCATATGCGCAGTAAGAACAAGACACCAGGAGAAACGGGTACACCGCAGCATTGGGCGCTCTGGGAAGTCCTCATTCCCCTGGTAGAAGAGCTCGAGACGAACGCTGCAACTCGGTTACCGCCCGACATCGACGGTGTGAGGTGGATCTCGAGGTAAGGCCGCTCATGCCGAGACGGTGCATCCGGGCGGAGTGCGTCACTGCCTATCGGAACCGCCGGAACGCAATAGGCTCCCGCCTATGGAGCCCAACCCCCTGCTGCCGTCGATTCCGGTGCTGATCGCGATCGTCGTCGGCGCGGTGATCCTCGTCGCCGTCATCGTCATCGTCATCGGCGCGCGGAGGGCGAAGCGGCGGGGCCCTGTACTCCCGTCACGCGAATCGCACAACCCCGGGTCCGGTCATCCCGACGAGGGATAACCTGTCACGCATGCGCCCTGGACCTGACGATGAGATGCGGGCCAGAGTCGAGATCGACGGGCTCACCTATCCCCTGCCCCGCGGCACCGATGTCGCCGCCCTCCGAGAGAGGATCGAGGCCGCCGCGCGCGCTGAACCCACCTTCGTCTCGTTCGCCACGTCGGACGGCCTGGCGAGCGTGCTCGTCCACCCGACCTCGCGGGTTTTCCTCTTCCAGGTCAAGGCCTCCGACGAGGGGAGCCTCGCCTCAGACCTCGGCGGACTGCCGGATTGGGACGTCTGAGCGCCGCGGAGAGCCGCCGTGGGATCAGGAGGTGAACTCGTCGATGACGAGCTCACCGCGGGCGTTCAGCCGCTCCATCATGTGACTGACCCGGGCCGGATCGATCGCCGGCGGCGGCTCGGCGTCGAACTCGAGCACCAGCGGGATCGCCGGGTGCATCCACGCGGACAGTCGGCCGGGGCTCTTCTTCCCCGACGGCCACGTCATCATGAAGCTCTCCTGGCGACGGAGCTTCGTGGAGATCACGATCTTCAGATGCGCCAGCACGGTGTCGTCGACCTCGATCGGCGGACGAGAGCTGTTGTACTCGAGACTTCCCATAGACAAAAGGTAAGCCCCCACGGCCTCCCCCGACGACCACTCATCCGATGCCGAGCCGCAGGATGAACAGGCCAGGGTAGATCGCGAACACGACGGATAACGGCAGGATGAGGAACACCAACGGCAGGAGCATATAGATCTCCTTCCGTCCGGCCTGCTCGATGAGCGTGCGCTTGGCCTCCTCCCTGGTGTCATCGGCCTGCGCGCGCAGCACCGCGGCGAGGGGTGCTCCGTGCTCGAGCGCAGCGACGATCTGGTCCGCGGCTCGGGTCAGCCCCGGAAGCTCCAGCCGACCCGCCATGGCGGCCAGCGCGTCGGCGAGGGACGACCCCGTCCCGACCTCCACGACCACGCGACGCAGCTCGACCGTGAGCTCCCCCGACCCCACGCCGGCCACGCGCTTCACGGCGTCGAGGAAGCCCTCGCCCGCAGAGAGGCAGAGGGCCAGGAACTCCAGGGTCGTCGGCAACTCCTCGGTGAGGCGCACCTTCCGTGCCCGCACCCGCGCAGAGAGTCGCATGTCGTAGCCGACGGCGCCCGCCGCTCCCGCCAGGAGCGGGATGGCACCGACGGGAACGGACCACCGACCGATCAGCACGAGGACGATGACGGCGAGCGCTCCGCAGACGAGCGCGACCACACCTGAGGCGAGCTGGCGTCCACGGAAGGCGACGGGATCGAGGGGCGAGCCCGCCTGCGCGAGTCGTCGTCGGAGTCCCTCGCTCCCGCCGAGGACGCGGTCGATCATCTCCCCACCGAGGGTTCCCAGGCGGAATCCACCGGCAGGCAACGCGCCGGCCCGGGGAAGAGCCTCCCGCGGCAGCACGTCATCGTCGACGACGTCGCGGATGTACGGCGCGATCCGTGAAGCGAGGGACGCAGCGCGCCACCGCGGCAGGCCGGAGAGAAGCGCCAGGACCCCCGCCGCGAAGCCGCCGCCGAGCAGCACGGCCACGGCCAGCGCGGAGAGCCCGCTCACCCGAACCACCGACGGGGCTCGGGCAGCCGACCGATCCGGATCATGAGGCGGAACGCGACGACCGACACGACCGCGCCCACGACGATCACGACGATGCCCTCCGGTGTGCTGTACGCCTTCGCCCCCTCCGGACGGAGGATCAGGAGGGTGAGGATGACCCACGGCGCCACGGCTCCGAGGACGGCGGCTCCCCGGATCCACGACTGCCGCGCCTCGACCTCGCCGCGGAGCGCCGCGTCAGCACGGACGGATGAGGACAACGCCCGCAGCACGCCGATGAGCTCGGTGCCGCCGACCTGCCGCGCCATCCGCAGCGTCTCGATGATCCGATCCCCGAGCGGATCGGCGAGGACGACCTTCAACCGGTCGAGACTCGCGTCGAACCGTCCGCTGCTCCGCAGGTCTCGGGCGAACACGCCGAATGCGGGGCGGAGCGCCGGGGGCGCCGACTCGGCGAGGGTGGCCACCGCATCCGGAAGCGACAGGCCGACGCGGATCGCGGCGATCAGCAGGTCACAGACATCGGGCCAGAGTTGCCGGCGCAGACGCCGCAGCCGCAGTCGTCGGCCGCGCAGGTAGGCGATCGGCGCAGTCCCGCCGGCGATCCCGGCGAGGACCGCGAGCGCGGCACTCGCCGTGACGAGCCAGACGAGGGACGCCGCACCGAGGGCGGCGCCGGCGATGCCGATCACGAGGGAGCGGGTCTGCAGGGACGGGAACCCCGCCTCACCCGCCAGACGCACCAGGCGTCCGCGGTGCGGCGTGGAGGTGGAGCGCTCTCCCGTCGGCCACAGCCATGGCGACAGGGTCAGGAGCACGCCGGCCGCAAGCGTCGCGCCGAGGAGGATCGTCATGCGAGGACCCCCGAACCGACCGAGGTCGACCGCAGCGGCCGGTGTGGGGCGGCGCCGAAGACCGGAGTGCTGAGCACCCGTCCCTGGACCACTTCACCCGTCGGGGCGACGATCTCCTCGACGTATCGTCGGCCTGCCGCATCGCGCGCGCAGTGGACGACGAGATCGACCGACGACGCGATCGCCGGAGCGACGAAGCCGCGGTCGATGTTCCGCCCGGCGAGGAGCGGCAGCAGGCACAGCTTGTCGAGCGCCTCCGCAGCGGAGTTGGCGTGGACCGTGCAGGCGCCGGGGACGCCGGTGTTGAGCGCCAGCACGAGGTCGAGCGCTTCCGCGTCACGCACCTCCCCCACTACGAGCCGGTCCGGCCGCATCCGCAGCGCTTCCTTCACCAACCGCCGCAGCGTGATCTCCCCCTACTGGTGGAAGTGACATATCCGGCGAGAAATATGCGAAGACAATTCCTCGTTCCACAACGTCGAGCTACGGCGTTGCGACGAAAGATCACGGCCTTAGAACGACCACGACTGCTCTACGAGTGAGCGAGCGGGCAAGTCTGTGCGTGCTCGCTGAGCTGCCTCACCGTTTCGTAGTCGAGGGGTTGGCCTGTCAGCAGGCGGAGGTTCAATCCGGAATGGACGGCGTTGGTCTGTTCCGACGTCAGGCTGTCGAACAGCTCCGGCCAGTCAGAATGTGCACGGCTAATCTCAGGGGGCGTGAGCGGCCCGACACGAGCCAACTGGCTCTTGCGTCGTTCGGTAGGTCGAGTCACAGCTCGTCCCTCTCGCTCGGTGTCAACGAATCAGTCAGCGTACTTCGCATCCAGCTCGGCGTATGCCTCGGCCGGAGTGGTGCGCCCGTCGAGGATGCGACGGGCGCGGCCAAGCGCTTCTGCATCCGGGAAGTGGTCGGCGAGCTGCTGGGCCTTCTCAATCATGGCAAGGTCATTCTCGAAGTCTCGTTCACTCATCGTGTCGTCTTCCTGCAACGTCGTCGGGAAACGAGAAGATCTGTTCCAGCAAGGGCAAGATTTGCCAGATTGCAGCGTGATGCTGCTCTTCGCTCAGATCATCGAGGACAGGGAGTTGCTCATCGGTCCAGCTGATTGCCTCGGCCACCACGGTCAGTTCCAGACTGTTCCAGCGCAGTCGACCTTCTTCACGCAGCTGGCGCTGGAACTGCGAGATCGGTCCGGCTGGCTGGTGCACCTTCACGATGTCGGGAAAGCGCGCCTGGCGGACGGCGCGGATCGCAAATTCGTAGCCGTGCAGGAACGTCATCACTCGGTCGATCCGGATCGGTCGCCCGATGTACATTGCGGGTCGTTTCGCGAACGACTCAGCCTGGGAGAACACAGGCATCTGGGTTGCCTCATGATCCGCCATCGCTCACGCACCTTCCCTCCGACCACAGGGTATCGGTTGCGGTCGACGTTGACGAAGACCCGTCACCTGGTCCACACGGACACCGCCGGGCGGCGTAAGCGCGTCTACGACACCCCGCAGACCCCGTTCGACCGTCTCCTGGCCGCCGGGGTCCTCTCCCCGGCGGCCAGGAGACCGAGCTCCGCGCCCGACGCGACCGGCTCAACCCCGCCAGCCTCGCCGGCGACATCCAATCCCTCCAAGACCGACCCACCGGCCTCGCCCGCGACCGCACCCTCGCACTCCAAGCCGAGGCGACCACGCCCCTGCCGGACACCTCCCGCGGCGTCCGGCTGCGCCCCGCGAACTGACCAGTTTCGCGGGCATACTTACGTGAGGCACGGGAACCTTTTCGCGGGCACTCCTACGTGAGGCACCTCGAGACCGCGGCCGCAAGCCCGGGTTATATCCTGAAAGTCGCGTGATCGCTATCTTCGGTTCGCGCCGTTGAGCAAGGAGACCTGTGACCCGTATCTTCGACAACATCGAGCTGAGCCTCGGTGGTCACCTCGTCGAGACGCTTCGAGAGTCCAACCGCATCGACGCTGCCGTCGGGTACTTCAACATTCGTGGATGGAAGCTGTTCGGCGATGTCGTCCAGGAGCGTGATTCCGGAAAGAACCCGGTAGCGAGAGTGCTGATCGGGATGGTGCATGGTGAGCCGGAGGACCAGGTGCTCGAGCACCTCCAGCGGACCCTGGAGGGTGCGCCCCTTGAGGACCTGATTGACCGGAAGACTGCGCAGGCGCGCCAGCAGCAGGCAAAGCTCAAGTTCCGGCAGCAGCTGATGCGCGGTGCCCCGTCTGCGCAGGATGAGGCGACGATCCGGGAGCTGCGCGCGCAGCTGGCTGATGGGCGCGTGGCTATTAAGCTCTTCACTCGCCGGCCCCTGCACGGAAAGACCTATATCTGTCACCGCGATGACAAGATCACACCGATCGTCGCCTATGTCGGATCGTCGAATCTCACCACCGCCGGGTTGGCGAACAATTACGAGCTCAATGTCGATGTCGTCGATTCCGACGGCGCCGCGAAGCTCCACAACTGGTTCGAGGATCGCTGGAACGACAAGTTCTCGATCGACGTCACCGAGGATCTGATCGAGGTCATCGACGAGTCGTGGGCGAGCGAGACGCCGCTGACGCCCTACGAGGTGTACCTCAAGGTCTGCTGGCACCTCTCCCGCGACGTGCGCGAAGGTCTCATCGAGTACACGTTGCCGCCGTCGATGCGCAACCAGCTGCTCGAGTACCAGGAGAGCGCCGTTAAGACGCTGTCTCGCCGCATCATGACCAAGGGCGGCGCCATGCTCGGCGACGTCGTCGGACTCGGCAAGACGATCACCGCCACGGCGACGGCGATGATGCTCAACGAGGCCGAGGGCTATCGGACGCTGATCGTGTGCCCCGTCAACCTCGTCAAGATGTGGGAGGACTACCGGGAGCGATACGAGCTCAACGCCACGGTCGTGCCCTACAGCATGGCCGCCAAGCGGCTCCCCGAGCTCGGTCGCTACCAGTTCGTCATCGTCGACGAGTCGCACACGCTGCGCAACGACACCCGGCAGGACTACCAGGCGCTGGCCGAGTACATCCGCAACTACGACTGCCGGGTGCTGCTGCTGACGGCCACGCCCTACAACATCCGGTTCAAGGACGTCGGCAACCAGCTCGGCCTCTACATCGACCCGGACGACGATCTCGGCCTGCAGCCCGTCGTGGCGATGTCCAAGGACGACCGGTTCACCGAGCGCCTCGACGGCAAGACCAGCACGCTCGAGGCGTTCAAGCGCAGCGAGGAGCCCGACGACTGGAAGCGGCTGATGAGCGAGCACCTCATCCGTCGCACCCGCTCGTTCATCCGCAAGAACTACGCGCTCGTCGACGAGGACGGCAAGGAGTACCTGACCTTCACCAACGGGACCCGCTTCACCTTCCCCGCCCGCGTGCCCAGGCCGCTCGTGCACTCGTTCGGCGCCAACGATCCCGCCGCGAAGATGGAGTCGGTCGAGACCCTGGACACCATCGACCACCTCCTGCTGCCGAGGTACAACCTGGCCGCGTACCTCAAGAAGTCGCTCAACCCGACGCCCGAGGAGAAGCGGATCATCGAGCGCTTCGAGCGCGGTAGCGGCCACCTGATCGGGTTCGTCCGCAGCGGCCTCTACAAGCGCCTGTCCAGCTGCGGCTACTCGTTCATGCTCTCCCTGCAGCGGCACATCGCCCGCAACAACCTCTACCTCTACGCCGTCGAGAACGACCTCGAGCTGCCGCTGGGCACCCTGCTCGACGTGATGCTGACCACGAGCGAGACCGACGAGGACGCCGAGGAGGACTACGACGGCGCCGAGCCGCCGATCGCCGGGGACGGCAAGAGCGAGTACGAGGCGCTGCGCGCCTCCGCCCCTAAGTCCGTGCGATGGATCCGGTCGAGCGTGTTCACGCCCCAGCTGCTCGACGACCTCCGCGCCGACACCGAGGCACTGACGGCGCTGATGGCCGACTTCGGTGAGTGGACCACCGCGGTCGACTCCAAGCTCGACGAGCTCGTGAAGCTGCTCACCGAGACGCACCCCGACGAGAAGGTGCTGATCTTCACCGAGTACAAGGACACGGCCAACTACGTCGCCGCCGCGCTCCAGGCGGCCGGCGTCGCCCGGGTGGGCATCGCCAGCGGCGAGACGAACAACCCGACCGAGATCGCGCGCCGCTTCTCCCCGCTGTCGAACATGCTCGGCTCCGCGGCCCTCGAGGGCATCGACCCGGCGAAGGTCATCGACCCGAACACCGAGTACCGGGTGCTGGTCGCCACCGACGTGCTCTCCGAGGGGCAGAACCTGCAGGACGCGCACATCGTGGTCAACTACGACCTGCCCTGGGCGATCATCCGACTCATCCAGCGCGCCGGCCGTGTCGATCGCGTCGGCCAGAAGTCCGACGAGGTCCTCATCTACTCGCTCTGGCACGACGGCGTCGAGCAGGTTCTCAACCTGCGCCAGCGCATCTCGGATCGCCTGCATGCGAACGCGGAGGTGTTCGGCTCCGACGAGCAGTTCTTCGGCTCCGACGAAGAGGTGAAGATCATCGAGGACCTCTACAAGGGCAAGCTCGACGACAACGAGCTCGACAACGAAGTGGACGCTTCCAGCCTCGCCTACGAGGTGTGGAGCGCAGCCGAGAAGGACACCCCCGAGCTCGCCGCGCGCGTGCGGGATCTTCCGGACCTCGTCTACTCGACCAGGCCCTCCCTGTCCGACCGCGACGTCGACGGCGTGGTCTGCTACGTCCGCACCGAGAACGACAACGACGGATTCGGCTTCGGATCCGCCGACGGGATCCGACTGCTCACCGGCCAGGAGGCCCTCTCGCGGTTCCGCTGCGAACCGGACACCCCTGCGCTCACGGCCCGCGCCGACCACTTCCCGCTGCTGATGCAGATGGCACAGGGCAACCTCATCCAGAGCGGCAACGTCGAGGGACGACTCAGCGGCGTCCGCAAGCGCGTCTGGAACCGCCTCAACGGCGCCATGGCGGCTGGGAAGACCGAAGTCGCCGACGCGCTCGAGGCGATCTTCACCCGGCCGCTCACGAAGGAGGCGGAGAAGCGGTTCACGACCGCGCTCTCCACGCGCACGGACGTCGACGACCTTGCCGACCTGCTCGTACTGCTGCACCGCGATAAGCGCCTGGTGATCGACCTCGCGGCCGTAGACCCGATCCACATCGTCTGCTCGATGGGAGTGGTGGCATGAGCGCCATCGAGCGCATGAAGCTCGTCAACGCCGGGAAGTTCCAGACGCTCTTCCTCGAGGAGCTCGGCTGGGACCGCCCCGACCTCGCACCGCTCAAGATCACGGTCGACGAACAGACCTTCACGCTCGAGCAGGTGGCCGGATACTCCGGCTTGCGCGTCTGGCTGTGCAAGACAGTCCCCGACGCGCGCACGCAGCGCCTGATCGACCAGCAGGTGCGCAAGGTCTCCGACGCGCGTCTGCTGATCTTCGCCGACGACACCCTCCAGGAGTGGCGCTGGTTCCAGACCGCCGATGCAGAGGGCATGGGCCAGCCCCGCCTGGCCCTGCATCGCCACCACGTCGGTCACCCCAACGAGGCCCTCAACCAGCGGCTCGGCACCATCGAGATCCCCCTCAACGAGAAGTGGACCCTCATCGAGATGCTCCGTCGGATGCGCGCCGCGTTCGACGCGGACCTCGTCACCCGCCGCTTCTACGACCAGTTCGTCCGCCGCCAGCGCGCCCTCCGTGACGTCATCGAGGGCATCGCCGACGACGGCGAGCGTGAGTGGTACTCCGCCCTGCTGATGAACCGCCTGATGTTCATCTACTTCATGCAGAAGAAGTCGTTCATGGACAACGACACCAACTATCTCCGCAACCGCCTCAACCGGCTGCGGGACATGGTCGGCGGCGGGCAGTTCTATGGCTTCTACCGCGACTTCCTGCTGCCGATGTTCCATGAGGGGCTGGGCACGAAGGAAAGCGGCCGCGTGTACGCCAGCGACGACGTCAAGAACCTCGTGGGGAAGGTGCCCTATATCAACGGCGGCATCTTCGCCCAGCACGAGCTCGAGCGCGACAACAGCATCGACGTGCCGGACGAGATCTTCACCACGATCTTCGACCTGTTCGACCGGTTCCAGTGGCACCTCGACGACCGGCCGACCGCCGCCCAGAACGAGATCAACCCCGACGTGCTCGGCTACATCTTCGAACAGTTCGTCAACGAGAAGGAGAGCCAGGACAACCGCGGCTCAGACAAAGGCGCCTACTACACGAAGGAGGACGTCACCCACTTCATGGCGAGCAACGCCATGGTGCCCGTCTTCCTCGAGCGGCTCATCGAACGCACCGGCGTCAACCCCTGGCGCTACGTGCGTGATTCCCCGGAGACCTACATCTGGGCGAGCCTCGCGTGGGGCACCGACCGTCCTCTCCCGCCCGAGATCGAAGCGCAGCGCAACGACCGCGACCGGCCCCTCTGGAACGCCCTGGCCGATGAAACCCTCGGCCTGCCCGGCGAAACCTGGTGGGAGGTCGACCGGCGTCGCCAGGAGCATGCCAAGGTTCTCGCCGCAGCCCGCGCCGGCGAGATCGACACCGTCAACCGTGCTGTCACCGAGAACATCGACCTCGAGCAGCTCGCCGTCGACACCATCGACCAGCTCAACGCCCCCGAGCAGGCGCTCGCGTCGTGGGAGATCCTCACCGCGCTGCGAGTGATCGACCCGACCTGCGGATCGGGAGCGTTCCTCTTCGCCGGCCTGCGGATCCTCCAGCCGTTGTACGAGGCCACCCTCGATGCGCTGGAGCGTCACGTGCGCTCGACCGACTTCCCCGCTGGGGCGGCGCTGCTGGAGAAGGTGGAGGACCACGCCAACCGAGACTACTTCGTCCTCAAGCACGCCACGCTGTCCAACCTCTACGGCGTGGACATCATGCGTGAGGCCGTCGAGATCGCCCGCCTGCGCCTGTTCCTCAAGCTGGTCGCCACGATCGACGATCGTGACGACCTCGAACCGCTCCCGGACCTCGACTTCAACATCAAAGCCGGCAACGCCCTCGTCGGCGCTCTCTCCGAAGATTCGCTGGAGAAGGACGTCGCCGACTGGTACTTGAAGCCGCGCGTTGCAGAGGTGCGCAAATCCGCCGCGCGCATCGCACAGGCATACGCCGTCTTCCGTGAAGGTCAGGAGAGCGGTGACTCGAACCCGGAGCAGCGCCGCCAACTCGTCGACCTCCTCAACGAGGTGCGAACCCACGTCGACGAGCTCTACCACTCGGCGATCCAGTTCACGCAGAGCGAGCCGCTCCCGCTCACCTCGTGGGTGGAGACGCACCACCCGTTCCACTGGTTCGTCGAGTTCCCCGAGGTGTTCCATCAGGGCGGCTTCGACGTCGTCATCGGCAACCCACCCTACGTCAACCGGCGCGAGCTCAGCTACCGCATCACCGGCTTCGAGACGGACAACGTCGACGACATCTACGCCTCCTGCTGCGAGCGCTCGGCGCAGATCACGCGCCCGGATGGCCGGCTCAGCCTGATCGTTCCCATCCGCAGCCAGTTCGCCGATCGCGACGAGTCGCTGCGGAAGTTCTACGAGCGGCGGTTCGATGCGATCTGGGTGAGCACGTTCCAGGAACGCCCGGCTGCCCTGTTCCAGGTGAAGGTGCGCAGCACGATCATCACCGCAGCTGGGCATGGCACCGTCTCCGAGCTGCACACGACGCTCACCCATAGCTGGATCGAGGCGTTCCGTCCGCATCTGATGGCGACGCTGCGGTACTCGTTGCGGCCCGCCGGCTCGCGGACTCCGAACTGGATGCGCGCCAGCAGCGACGCGATGTTCGAGTTGATCGACACGCTGCTTGCGAAGGGGACGATCCTCTCCTCGCTCGTCCGGATCAGCGATTACTCGGTCGGTTTCAAGAAGACCGCCACGTACTTCCTGAGCACGTACACGGTGCCGCCGGTCACCTACGACAAGACCACGCACGCCACGGTGCCCCTCAACGAGGGGAAGCTGTTCGTTCAGAACCGGAAGGACCAGCTCGCGGCCAGCGCGATCGCGGCGTCGCGGCTGGCGTTCCTGTGGTGGACGTTCACGGGCGACTGCTTCAACGTCACCAAGGGCACGATGTCGCAGATCCCGTTCTCCCCGCACGCTTACGGGCAGGACACGTTCGATGCTCTGGTGGAGCTCGGCGAGAGGATCGAGGAGGCGCTGCCGGCCGTGCGCTCCTGGGATCTCAACTCCGGGAAGTACGTGGGCGGGTACGCGATCCCCGAACTGCGTCATCTCACTGGTCAGGCCGACGAGATCATGCTGGAGGCGATCGGCCGCATCGATCTGCTGCCGGAGATCCAGTACGCCCACGCCCGGATGTACAAGAGCACCGGGATTTCCGCGACGACACTGCGAAAGTTGCCGTTCGAGGTCGAGGTGTGACGCGCGACATCCGCACGGATCCTTTGCCCTCGAGCGACTGCGATCGTTCGTCCGGGTCAGGATCCTCTGAGTGATGGATATGACAGGTAGGCGCCACCAGATGAGTTGACCCATCTCCCCGTTGCCGAGAGGGATCGTCCGACAAGTTCTGTCAGCGGTCCAAGCGGGACGGTGGCGGTCAGGTTGATCATCGCCGCACCACGCAGGCGAACCGTCTCACATCCGAGCTGTTGTAGGTGTCGGTGGAGCGTAGAGGGGTCGATGTGTCGGCCGGGAAACAATGGCGACGGGAACATCCACCCGCCGGCGTAGGCGCCTCGCTGCTCGACCTGCTTGTGCAGCAGCTCGGCGACGGGTTCCTGGAGGATGAGCGGAGCGCTGCCGACCGACAGCCTGGTCTTGCCATCTCGATGCGTGAGATGTTCTTCTTTGAGCTTGGCGAGCCGTGTAATCGGCACCGCATAGAGTCCGACCAGGAGGCCGACGATCCTTGCCTCGTCCCGGATCTCGGGATCGTTGAGGAAGCGAGAGATCCAGTACTGGTAGATCTCCTCGCTATAGGCGAGCGACGGGGCGGACTTGGTCTCAGCCGGGAGCGCGATCCGTCGGATCCGGCCAGTGTCTCTCGCCCATCTGATGAACTTGCGAACGGCGAGCGCTCTGCGCGGACTGGTCAGCGCGAACTCGTCGAAGATCGATTGCGTCGCGGTGTCCAACGTGAGGTTGCGGGAGTCCAGTAGTTGCAGGAACTCGAGGGCAGCGCGGCTTCGTTCGCGAGCGCGGGAGAGTGTGCTGTCGGTCATGCCTCGTCGTCTCACCTGCACGCGAGCCGTAGCTGGGACGACCCAGCGGGTGAAGATGGCGAGATGTTCTCGGCTCGCTGCCGGGGCGTCCTCGACGAGTGCGCGTGCCCACTGTTCGTATGACTGCCACGGGTCGTGCTTGTCCGACAGGCATCCCGCCACTTCCAGCAGTGCACGCACGCGTTGCACTGCGGTTGGTGGTTCTGTGAGCGCGTCGAGGGCTCGATGCGTCAGGGGGATCTCGCCCTCGAGCATGCGGCGCAGGATGGCGATGCTCGTGCTGCGGTTCATCCAGCGCAGGAGCCTGGCGGGATCCTGCTCCTCAGCGAGAAGATAGCGGCTCAGTGGTTCGAGAGCGGCTCTGGCGTCACCGCTCGCCGCGCTGGAGAACAGTTCATCGGCTCGTCGGGTGAGATCACAGCGCGAGCACAACACACGACGACCGGTTCGTTCTCTTCCGCAGTCGCTGCAGGCAAATATGGGGGCAGCTCCCGCGCAGCTTGCGCAAACCAATCGGTCGCCCTTGGCGTAGGCGAGGACGCGCTTGTCTCCGCAGTCGGGGCAGCTCCTGACGTAGGCGGTGGCGGAGTGGAAGCAGTTCTCGCAGACGCCTGTGCCGATGCGCGTGGAGTATAGGCGTCGGCTCTTGTGGCAGATGAAGCAGGTGATCTCCGGCTTCGGAACGCAAACACCGCAGTACGGGTTCCCGTCGATGATGGAGTGCGTCGTGCGGAGTCGTCCACACTGCGTGCAGTGGCGCCGGGACCGCGGGTCGCGTCGCCAGCAGTTGGCGCAGAACTGCGTCTCTCCCAGACGCCTCGTCACCGGCAGGTGCCGGTTGCAGATCGAGCACGGTGCGGCGTAAAGCTGTTGCTGACAGGGCCCGCACAGTCGTCGCCCGTCCGGTCCAGTCTGCACCAAGAGCCTTTCCTCTCCGCAGTGGCCGCAGACGGGAAGCTCGACCGGAAGCCCCGCCTCACGGGCGTTTCGGAGGAGTTGCTGCGCGGCGCGCGGCATCTCCTCGTCACGAGAGCGCGCGAGCGGAGGCGCCGCACGAAGGTACGCGGCGAGACGTCCTGCTCCCTGTGTGGTTGGTGCGACAGCGACAACGAATGCTTCGACCTGGCTGGCGGGCACATCGGTCCACGGTCGGCCCTGGTCGATGAGGATCGCTGTTCCTGGATGCATGCCCGCGCGCTCCCGTGCACGCTTCTTGGCTCTCGATTCTCTGCTGAAGCAGGTGGCGCAGATGCGCCCGTCCGGCGAAGTGTGATCCAGGAGCCGTTCCTCGCCGCAGCTCGCGCATTTCGGCAGGGCCACATCCAATCCACGCTCGCGCACAGCCAGCAGCACCTTCTGGGCACCTTGGGGTAAGTCGTTACGCGCCGATGCCGCCAGTGGCGCGCATTTTTCGATGATGTTGCGGAACCGGCCCTGACCCTGCGCGGTCGTGAAGACCGAGGCAACGATGGCGTCGAGGTCGGTCAGAGGAATCTCGGTCCACGGCTTCCCCTGATCCCTGAGCAGATCAGAGGGAGTGCGGCGTGGTTGCGCGGCGCGCTTCGCACGTCGTTCGCGGGAGACACACCGGCTGCAGAGTCGTCGCCCGTCCTCGGTGATGCGGGGCAGGCGGCGTTCCTCACCGCACCTCGCGCACACTGGCAAGGCGACCTCGATCCCCGCGGCGCGGCACGCGAGTAGAAACTCCCGCGCGCACCTCGGCATGCTCGGGTCTCTGGAGACCGCCAGCGGGCCCGACCGTTTCAAATAGGCCGCCAGACGGCCCGCCGCCGACCGCGACGGCACCGTCGTCATCAGGATCGCCTCCAGGCGAGCTGAGGGCAGGTTCGTCCACGGCGCACCTTGCCGAAGCAGTGGCGCTATCGCGGGATGCATGAGCGCCCCGTCGGTCCGCCTCGATTCCGCCAGGCTGCACCGGTGGCAGATGCGCACCCCGGTCTGCCCTGTTACGACGAGCGGCCGTTCCTCGCTGCAAGATCCGCAACGAGGCAACTCGATGTCGAGGCCCGCGTCTCGGGCGAGACAGAGAAGATCCCGCGCGTTGCGGAGCATGAAGGTGTCTGCTGAGGTCGCCAGCGGCGCGGAACGGCTAAGGTAGCCGCGCAACCGGCCCATGCTGATCTTTGAGGGTGCAGACTCGGCGATCAACCGCTGCAACAGCTCCCGGTCTGCACCGGTCCAGGGCGCTCCCTGCTCTATGAGCATCGCTGCGATCTGGCTGGCCTCCGGGCTATGCACCGTCGTCAATGCCCTGTGGCCTGGGTCGCGCGATCCGCGCCGGCGTGGGTGCTACCGACACCGCCGGTGCCTTGCCCACCGCACGACGCTCTGGCTGTGCTGCCTCAGCGGCAGATTCGAGAACCAGCAGATCATTGGGTTCGCACTCGAGGATCTCGCACAGCGCCCGCAGCACGTCCAGATTCAGACGCTGCGGTGTGCTCGTGACCAGACGAAACACCTGCTCGCGCGACAGGTTCACGCCGTGCTCGGCCAGGAGGGGAACGAGCTTGGTGGTCTTGAATATCTCTCTCTGCGCGAGGAGCTGGCGCAGGTTCCAGCAAAGTTGCATGCTCATGCTCGTCCCATCACGCGTTCGAGCGCTTGCGCCAGAACGCGGTTCTTGTAGTCATCGCTCACTGAGGTGTAGATCGCCGTTGTCGACGCGTACTCGTGGCCGACCTGCTCCTGAACGAACCGTTCGGGGTAGCCGAGCTCAATCAGGTGCGTCACGTACGAGTGCCGCAGGCTATGCGGAGTGTGTGCCGCATCCAGTCCGGCAACATCACGAATCATCGCGAATCGCTTGTTCAGGATCCGCGCCGTCATCCGCTGACGCCGTTCGGTCAGCCAGAGGGCCTCGACGCCTTCCTTCGCGAGAGCGGGCCGAATCTTCTCCACCCAGTTCCTCAGCCCCTCCACCGCCCATTCAAACTCGGGCAGCGCGAGCACGGTCCGCCGTTTCGGCGGCGACCCCTTGGACGACTTTCCGTAGCGGACATGCAGCCGACCGTAGCTACCCCACTCGGGCTTGTGCGGGTTCGTGCGCAAATCCGCCAGATCCATCATCACGGCCTCTTGCCGCCGGAGCCCGAACGCGTACATCGTCTTGAACAGCTGCGAATCACGGTGCGCAGGCAGCGTCATCTTCCGCCCCGCCCCCTCGCCACGTGCCACAAGTTCGTCGGCAACGGCGAAAAAGTGCTCGATCTCGTCGTAAGTCAGAGCCCGCCGCGTGGGCTTCGCCTCGAACTGCTGTAGATGCTCGAACGTGTTCCACGGGTTACAGATCTGCGTCGGGAACGTCCCAAACAACTCCTGGCATCGCTCGACCCAGTCATAGTTCGAGTCGACGAGAAACGCGCAGAAGTCCTTGATCTCGAGCTGGTAACCGCGGAGGGTCGACTGCGCGAGCGGCTCCGTACCGCTGAGCAAACTCGAGGAGTACTCCGCGACATCAGCCGGCGTCCACTTCCACGGGTACTCACCCGTGTAGTCGGAGAAGCGCCGAATCGTGAGTCGCCGTCCATAGATCGTCGATTCCGCGAGACCACGCGACCGCATCGACGCAACGTAGCCGTCGACCATCTCGCGGAACATCGCGCCCTCCGGGTCGATCTGCACGACCGTCGCTAGCTTCTTCGGGCCGGACATCAACCCTCACACAACCTTCTCTGCATCATTGATGCACTAGACTACACAAACAATGCCGGGAGGTGGCACGCGATCGCGGCGCATCTCCCTCAGATCGGCGGAACGTGGGCCGGATGGAGGGAATCGAGACGATTCGCGTCTCGTGTAGGGTCTCCGCAGCGGCGCTTGACCTTGCCGTAGCTCGAGATCAGGCCAGCCGGAAGCCGATTTGAGTCATCAGATGCCAGAGTGCGCGGTTGTGCCCTCGAGGCTCGGCTGACGCCCCTGCAGCGCGACCACATCGGGGCCGTCCACCGCGAGCTCGAACGTCTCCTCCACCGTGATGATGCGCTGGTCCGCCGCGCAGGCGGCCAGCAACGCGCCGAGCATGGTCGTCTTTCCCGCGTGGGTCGCCCCGGACACGATCACGGACGCACCTGCCCGCATCGCCTCACCCAGGGCATGCGCGGCATCAGGAGTCAGCGCGCCCTGCGCCGTCAGCGCGTCGAGCGAGCGGTGCCCGGGAAGGAACTTGCGGATGTTGACCACCCACGACCCGCGGACGACATCGGCGATCGCCACGTGCAGCCGCGAACCGTCCGGCAGCGAGGCATCGACGAACGGCTGCCCTATGTCCACGCGCCGCCCCGTCGCCTGCAGCATGCGCTCCACCAGATCCCGCACCGTCGCCTCGTCCAGCCGCAGCGCTGTCCGCTCCGCCACACCACCCCGCGCGGTATGCACGAACCCGTCTCCGTTGATCCACACCTCCTCGATGCCGGGGTCGTCGAGCAGGGGCTGCAGAGCGCCGAACCCACTCACCGCCGCGAGAACGTCCCGCACGCACGCCGCCTCGTCCTCCACGAGCACGCCGCCCCGCGCGAGAGCCCGATCGTCGTGGCGCCGCACCTCCGCCCTTGTAACCTCCCGCGCCCGCTCTGGGTCGATCGCCGGATCCACACCCTCGGTCCGCAGCCGACGCCGAACGAGGTCGGCGATGATCGACGCGGGCTGCTCCATCCCTGCATCCTCGCAACGATCAGCTCCCGGCCCGCGGAGTTATCCACACCCCCCTGCGCGGCCTCCGAACGGAGGCGGTCCGGCACCCGATACGGTGCAGGCATGAAGCGGTTCACTGTCTCGTGCGGGCTCCTCGGCGTTCTCCTCCTGTCCGGCTGCACCGGTGGTCCCGATCTCCTGCAGTGCCAGAGCGTGGCCGCCGTCGACACCGAAGTCGAGGCCTTCTTCGCACAGGACACGGTCGGCGGTACGGCGACTCCGGAGCAGACCGAGCGCCTGAAGGAGTTGGCGGACGAATACGCCGATCTCGACGTCGACGGCGAGGTACAGGAGGCGGCGACGGCCGTAAGCGACGACCTGCGCGCGCTCTACGACTACCGCGTCGGCGTCCAGAACGGCGACGCCGCGGACCCCGACCGCGAGCAGGCACTCCGCCGGACTGCGATCGACACGTTCGTCGAGGGGCAGGCCGTCTGCATCGATGGCTCGTCCTGACGCCGCCGTATCGAGCCGCCCGCCCCGGTGTCAACCGGTACGTCGCCCGTCGTCGCGCTCCCTAGGCTGAGGAGCAGACCTGCGAGGAGACGACGTGCACCGCGCCACACCAGCCGCCCCTGAACCGACCCTGAGCGTGGTCATCCCGGTCAAGGACGATGCGGCGGAACTGCGGCGATGCCTCCGCGCCCTCGCCCGGCAGACACTCCCGCCCGACGAGATCATCGTCGTGGACAACGCCTCGACCGACGATTCGGCCGCGGTGGCCGCCCGGCACGGCGCGCGGGTCGTGCGGTGCGAGACTCCGGGCATCCCGGCCGCGAGCGCGACCGGGTACGACACGGCGACGGGCGACGTGATCCTGCGGCTCGACGCCGACGGGGTACCGGGGCCGCGGTGGGTCGAGACGATGACGGCCGCGTACGTGCGGGATCCGCGGGTCGGAGCGTGGACGGGCGGAGCGCATTTCGTCGACGGTCCCCGGTTCCTGCGGAGGCCCCTCGCGGCGGCCTACCTCCTTTCCTACGTCGTCGTGTGCGGCTCCGCCCTGGGCCACGGGCCGTTGTTCGGATCGAACCTCGCCCTCCGCCGCTCGGCCTGGCTCGCCGTCCGGGACCGGGTGCACCGCGACGATGCCGCGCTTCACGACGACCTCGACCTCGCCTTCCATGTCGGCGAGCGCCACCGCATCCGCTGGCTCCTGCACACCGATATGGGCATCTCCATGCGCCCGTTCGGCAGCGGACGCTCCTTCGCCCGCCGCTCCTGGATCGGCGCTCGCACCGTCCTCGTGCACTGGCCCGAGGACTTCCCTCCGGTGCGCTGGGTGCGGCTCGCGCTGCGCCGGGTGCTGCACCGCCTCGGAGTCCCCGCGCCGGGAGCCCGCCGATGACCGCGCCGCTCCTCGGATCGCCGTCCACCACCGAGCTGCACGTCATGACCCTCAACATCCGCCGCGACCTCGGCGCGCTCGCCTGGCCGCCCGCCGACCGCTGGTCGGTTCGACGTCCCCGGCTCACCGCGCTCCTCCGCGCGGAGCGGCCGGAGGTCCTCGGCGTACAGGAGGCCCTGCCCGCGCAGGCTGCCGAGGTCTCCGCCGCGCTCGGCCCGTCGTTCCACCGCGTCGGCCGCGGCCGCCTCGCCGGACCCCGCGGCGAGGGTTGTCCGCTCTTCTACGACGCCGACCGACTGGAACTGGGCGGCTGGCGACAGGTCGCGCTCTCCCGCACCCCCGACCGCCCCGGCTCCCGCTCCTGGCTGAGCGTCTCCCCGCGGGTGGTGGTGGAGGCGTCCTTCCGCGACCGCCGCACCGGCGCCGCCCTCACCGTGCTCAACACCCACCTCGACGCGTTCTCGCCGTGGGCCCGGCTCCGTCAAGCGCAGGCGGTGCACGACGTCGCCGCCGCAGCGGAGAGCCCCGTCGTCCTCGTCGGGGATTTCAACGCCCCCGCCGGCACGGCACCGTGGTGCGCCCTCGAAGCCGACGACGTCCTCCGCGACTCGTGGACGGCGGCCGTCTCCCGCCGCACACCGGCCTGGAGCACGTTCGCCGGCTACCGGTCACCCCGCCGAGGACGCCGCATCGACGGCATCCTCACCTCCCCCGCGCTGCCCGTGCGCCGGGCGGGCATCAACGCCCGGCAGTATGGAGGAGGCTGGCCGTCGGATCATCTCGCCGTGCAGGCCCTGATCGACCTCGCCCCCGGCGCCATCCCACCCGAGGAGACCGCATGAAGGAGGACTTCCTCCGCCCGCCGCACTCCATCGCCGAGTACGGTGCCGACGCCGTTCGCGTGATCGGCGTCCTCAGCGTCCTCGTCGCGGCGATCTGGTCGACCCCGACCGACGCGGGCATCCTCGCACTCGCCCTTCCCGCCCTCATGCTCCCCCGCGTCCTCGGCATGCGCGGCGGCATCGATCTCGCCATCGGCCTGATCGTGCTCGTCGCCGCCGCGAGCAACGTGTTCGACCTGTACCGCACGCTCACCGGGTGGGACCTCGTCGTGCACTTCGTCTGCACGGGAGCCCTCGCCGCCACCGGCTACCTCGTGCTCTCCCGCCTCGGCATCGTCACGGCGCAGGAGACCCCGGCGTTCCGTCCCCGCATCCCCCTCGTGCTCTGCACCGTGATCGGGCTCGCGGCGAGCGCCGTGTGGGAGATGATCGAGTGGGCGGGCCGCACCTTCGTCACCGACGAGATCTTCGTCACCTACGAGGACACCATCGGCGACATGGCGATGGGAGGACTCGGGGCTCTTGCGGCTGGAGTCCTCGTCGCCGTCGTCCGGCTGGAGCGTCGCCGCTCGGCGTGACGGCGTGGAACTGCGGGACGATCCCCAGGGTCGAACGGGGCGCGGGTCAGTAGACTGAAGCCACCGCGCGGGAGTGGTGGAATTGGCAGACACGCAGGATTTAGGTTCCTGTGCCCCAGGGCGTGTGGGTTCAAGTCCCACCTTCCGCACGACGGGTGCTTCGGCGCCCGCATCGCTCCACCGCCGACACCTCACGACCGACGGGAATCCCGCCAGTGCTCGAAAGCATGCTGCACGCCCCTACCGCGCTCATCCCGTGGCTCGATCCGCAGACGATCATCGGGGCGGCGGGCCCGTGGGCGCTCCTCGTGGTCTGCTTCATCATCTTCGCCGAGACGGGTCTGCTGGTCGGCTTCCTCCTGCCCGGTGACACTCTGCTCATCATCGCGGGCCTGCTGACCCACACGAGCAACGTATTCGGCGTGAACATCTGGGTCGTCTCGCTCCTCATCGCGCTCTCCGCGTTCATCGGCGGCGAGGTCGGCTACGTCATCGGGCACAAGGGCGGCCCCGCGGTCTTCGAACGCAAGGAGTCCGGCCTCTTCAGCCGCAAGAACGTCGAGCGCACCAACGCGTTCTTCGAGCGCTTCGGCGGCCTCACCGTGATCCTCGCGCGCTTCGTGCCGATCGTGCGCACGTTCGCCCCGGTCGCCGCGGGTGTGGGCCACATGCCGTGGCGGCGCTACTCGCTCTACAACTTCATCGGGGCGATGATCTGGGGCTTCGGACTCACGATGGTCGGCTACCTCATCGCCTACATCCCGTGGATCCGCCACCTCGTCGTCGAGTACATCGACATCATCCTGCTCATCGCCGTCGGCGGCACCGCGCTCGTCACCCTGTGGCATTACTTCTCCGAGCGCCACAAGGCCAAGAAGGCCGCGGCCGCAGGAGAGGACGTCGTGACCGATCACGAGGAGGCCGAGGAGCTCGTCCTCGACGCCGACGTGTTCGATCGCGCCCCCGACCTGGACGGCGACGGGAAGCACTGACCCGGCCGCGGATCAGCCCGCGTTCTTGGAGCGCTTCTCCTTGGAGCGGGCGACGCTGGCGCGCAGCGCCTCCATCAGGTCGATGACCTCGCCGCCGTCGGCCGCCTTCTCGGCATCGCCGCCGAAGGTCTCCGCCACGTCGAACGTCTCCCCGGCCTCGATCTTCGCGTCGATGAGGGTGCGGAGCTCCTTCTGGTACTCGTCGACGAACTCCTCGGGATCGAAGTCGGCCGAGTAGCTGTCCACGAGCGACGAGGACAACTCCAGCTCCTTCTTCGAGATCCGCACGTCCTCGTCGAGCGACGGGAACTCCGCCTCTCGGACCTCGTCCGACCAGAGCAGCGTCTGCAGCACGAGGACCTTGCCCCGCACGCGCAGCGCGGCGAGCCGGGTCTTCTGGCGCAGCGTGAACCGCACGATCGCGGTGCGGTCGGTCTGCTCGAGTGTCTTGCGCAGCAGCACGTACGCCTTGGGAGACTTCGAGTCGGGCTCCAGGTAGTACGGCTTGTCGAGGGTGAGCGGATCGACCTGGTCGGAGGGCACGAACTCCACGACATCGATCTCGCGGCTCTTCTCCGCCGGCAGCGCCGCGAGGTCGTCCTTGGTGAGCACGACGGTCTGCCCGTCGTCGACGTAGGCGCGATCGATGTCGGAGTAGGCCACCGTCTCGCCGCACACCTCGCACGTGCGCTGGTAGCGGATGCGACCGCCGTCCTTCTCATGCACCTGATGCAGCGGCACGTCGTGGTCCTCGGTCGCCGAGTACACCTTGACCGGCACGTTCACCAGCCCGAACGTCAGGGCGCCCTTCCAGATCGTCCTCATCACACCAGTAGACACCAGCCACACCCGTCACGACCACCCCTTGACTACGCTGGCTCCATGGTGGGAGAGGCGCAGGTCGTGCAGGTCGATGGCCGACGGCTGCGGGTGACCAACCTCGACAAGGTCGTCTACCCGGAGACGGGCACGACCAAGGGCGAGGTCATCGCCTACTACACCACCATCGCTCCGCTCCTCCTCCCGCTCCTCGACGGCCGCCCGGTCACCCGCAAGCGCTGGGTCGAGGGGGTCGGCACCGCCGCTGCTCCCGAGGACTCCTTCTTCACGAAGCAGCTCGAGCCCGGCGCCCCGGACTGGATCCCCCGACAGGACATCCAGCACTCCGACGGCCCCAAGGCGTACCCGCTGGTGGAGGACGTGCCCACGCTCGTCTGGCTCGCGCAGGTCGCGGCGATCGAGTTGCACGTGCCGCAGTGGCGGTTCACCCCGGAGGGGCTTCCCGGCCGTCCCGACCGTCTCGTGCTCGATCTCGACCCCGGACCCGGCGCCGACCTCGCGCAGTGCGCCGAGGTCGCCCGGATCGCTCGGACGCTCCTCACCGGGATGGGGCTCGACCCTCTGCCCGTGACCAGCGGCAGCAAGGGCATCCACCTCTACGCGGCCCTGCCCGGCGAGCAGACCAGCGACGAGGTCTCCGCCGTGGTCAAAGAGCTGGCGCGCATCATCGAGAACGAGCACCCGGACCTCGCCACGAGCGTCATGTCCAAGGCCGTGCGCGGGGGCAAGGTGTTCCTCGACTGGAGCCAGAACAACGGCAAGAAGACGACGATCTCCCCGTACTCCCTGCGCGGGCGCGCCCGCCCCGGCGTCGCGGCGCCGCGCACCTGGGAGGAGCTCGACGACCCGGACCTCGCTCACCTCGAGCTGGACGAGGTGCTCGCGCGCGCAGACGCCGGATTCGATCCGCTCTCCTCCCTCCGCCCCGACACTCCTGCTCTGCCGGCGAACGCGCACGCCGCGACAGCGGCTCGAGCTCCCGCGATCCGGGCGGCGGCGCCCTCCCCCGCCCGTCGCGGCCGGCCGCTCGCCGAGCAGACGGCGTCCCCCACCGGGACCACTCTCCCGTCGCTCGCGCCGATGCTCGCCGAGAACGGCACCCCGGCGATCGCCCGCAGCCTCAGCTCGCCGTCATGGGTGGAGGTGAAGTGGGACGGCATCCGTGCGATCGGCACCTGGCGCGACGGGCACATGTCGCTGCACGCCCGACGCGGCACCGACATCACCGCGCGCTATCCCGAGCTGACGGCCGACGGTGCCCCGTTCCTCCCCGTCGACGAGGCGATCGTCGACGGGGAGATCGTCGCCTTCGACAGCGCCGCCCGGCCGAGCTTCTCCCTGCTGCAGAACCGCATGCACCTCACCCGGCCCCGGGAGATCGAGCGCGAGGTCGTGCGCACACCGATCGTGTACATGCTGTTCGATCTGCTCCGTCTCGACGGCCACGATCTCACCGGGATGCCGCTCCGCGAGCGCCGCACTCTGCTCCGCGACATCGTGGCGGGGGTCGACGCGCCCATCCAGGTCCCTCCCGTCTTCGACGACGTGGACGCAGCGCTCGCCGCCAGCGAGGAGTTCGGGCTGGAGGGCGTCGTCGTGAAGGATCCCGCCTCCCGGTACCGTGCCGGCCAGCGCTCACCCTCCTGGCTCAAGCTCAAGAACACCCGCATGCAGGAGGCGGTGATCGTCGGCATCCGCCCGGGGAAGGGCGAGCGCGAGGGCACTCTCGGCTCTCTCCTCCTCGCGATCCCGGAGGGTGGCGACCTCCGCTACATCGGCCGCGTGGGCACCGGCTTCACGGATCGCATCCTCCGCGACCTCCTGGCCCGCCTGGAGCCGCTGCGGGTGCCACGCGCACCGCTCGACGGCGTCCCCCGCCCGGACGCCTCGGACGCCCTGTGGGTGCGCCCCGAACTCGTGGGCGAGGTGGAGTTCGCGAACTGGACGCCGGACGGCATCCTCCGGCACGCCCGCTGGCGGGGTCTGCGCCCGGACAAGACCGTCGACGAGATCACCGTCGAGGCGTGAGCGGCTCCCGCCCTCAGGCGTGGTGCGGTTCGCAGTCGCTCTGCTCGGCGGGTTCGATCTGGAACGTGGAGTGCGCCACGTCGAAGTGATCCGCGAGGCACGCCTGCATCTCCGACAGCAACGCCGCCGAGCGGCCGTCCGCCAGCAGGTCCGGGCGCACGCTGACGTGCGCGGTGAAGACGGGGGCTCCGCGGGTGAGCTGCCACACGTGCACATCGTGGACTCCGACGACGCCGTCGTAGCCGAGCAGGTGAGTGCGGATCTCGCCGACGGCCATGCCCTTCGGCGCCGACTCGGCGAGGACGGAGAACACCTCCTTGAGCAGGACGAATGCCCGGGGGATGATCATCGCCGCGATGAACAGCGAGGCGAGGGCGTCGGCCGGCATCCAGCCCGTCACGAGGATCACACCGGCGGCGATGATGACCATCAGCGAGCCGAGCAGGTCGCCCATCACCTCGAGGTAGGCGCCGCGCACGTTGAGGTTCGTCCGCTGGGCCCGGCTGAGCAGCCACATCGACACCGCGTTCGCGACGAGGCCGACGACGGCGACGACGAGCATCAGCCCGCCCGCGACCTCGACCTCGGAGGGGTTCAGCAGCCGCTGCACGCCCTGCACGGCGACGACCGTGGCGAGGGCGATGAGGATGACCGCGTTGATGAGCGCGCCGAACACCTCAGCGCGCTGGTAGCCGAACGTCCGCCGGTCGTCCGCGGGCCGCGCCGCCACGGTCGCGGCGATCAGCGCGATCACGAGGGCCGAGGCGTCCGTGAACATGTGCGCGGCGTCCGCGAGCAGCGCCAGCGAGCCCGTGAGCAGAGCTCCGACGACCTGCACGATCATCACGGTGGCCGTGAGGGTCAGGGAGATCGCGAGCAGGCGGCGGCTGCTCGCCGAACGGAGACCGCCGGGCGCGGGCGCGTGATCGTGCATGCCCCCAGGCTAGCCCGGCGACGGGTGCAGGGAGGCCGTTCCTGGCTAGTCGGGAACAGTAACGATTCTCACCGTCAGCAGGGGTTCTTCTCTTCGACGATCAGAGCGCGGCGAGCAGCGGCACGAGCGCCGTGAAGGCGCGGGCGCGATGCGACTGCGCCTGCTTCTCCTCCGCCGTGAACTCCCCGACCGTGCGCTGTGCGCCGTCCGGCTGACCGTCCGGGATGAAGATCGGGTCGTACCCGAAACCCCCGGCTCCCGACGCCTCGCGGGCGAGCCGTCCTGGCCAGATCCCCTCCACGACGTGCTCGCGACCGTCCGGGAGGACGAGGGCGATCGTCGAGGTGAAGTGCGCTGAGCGATGACGGTCGGCGATGTCGCGCAGCTGATCGAGCAGCAGCTCCAGGTTCGCCGCGGCGTCCTTCTTCTGACCGGCCCAGTACGCCGAGAACACTCCGGGCGACCCGCCGAGCACGTCCACGCAGATGCCGGAGTCGTCGGCGAGCGCCGCGAGGCCGGTGTGCGCGGCGGCCGCTCGCGCCTTGAGGAGCGCGTTCTCAGCGAACGTCACTCCGTCCTCGACCGGCTCGTGGCCGTCGTAGCCGACGACCTCCAGGTCGGGCCGTGTCTGCTGCACGATCTGCTGGAACTCCGCCACCTTATGCGGGTTATGGGTCGCCAGGACGACGCGCATGCTCAGGCTCCTGCCAGAGCGGCGAGCTGCCGGTCCTTCAGGTCCGCGCAGCCGGCGACGCCGAGGTCGAGGAGCGCGTCGAGCTCACGCTTGTCGAACGGCGCCCCTTCGGCCGTGCCCTGCACCTCGACGAAAAGGCCACGGCCGGTCACGACGACGTTCATGTCGGTCTCGGCGCGGACATCCTCGACGTAGGCGAGGTCGAGCATCGGCTCCCCGTCCACGATGCCGACGGACACCGCGGAGACGGAGTCGAGCAGCGGCGTCGAGTTCTTGCCGATGAACTTCTTCTCCCGGCCCCACTCGATCGCGTCGGCCAGGGCGACATAGGCGCCGGTGATCGCCGCGGTGCGGGTGCCACCGTCGGCCTGGAGCACGTCGCAGTCGATGACGATGGTGTTCTCGCCGAGCGCCTTGGTGTCGACGACGGCGCGCAGCGCGCGGCCGATGAGTCGGGAGATCTCGTGCGTCCGACCGCCGATGCGGCCCTTCACGCTCTCCCGGTCGTTGCGGCTGTTCGTCGCTCGCGGGAGCATCGCATACTCGGCCGTGACCCAGCCCTTGCCCTTGCCGGTGAGCCACCGGGGCACGCCGTTCGTGAACGAGGCGGTGCACAGCACCTTCGTGCCGCCGAAGCTGATGAGGGCCGACCCCTCGGCCTGCGCGCTCCAGCCGCGCTCGATGGTGATCTCGCGCAGCTGCGAGGTGGAACGGCCGTCGGCGCGGACGATGTCGGTCATGAGCTTCTCTCGGTCGGGGATGGAGCGACGGGCTCAGCGCGCGTCGAGGGCGGAATCGGGAAGCGTGATGACGCCGGTCTGGACGAGCTGCACGTCGCGCACCTCGCGACCCATGAGGCGGTTGGCGAGCGCCGTGAAGTCGTCGGCGGAGTCGCCCGTGGCCTCGTAGACGTAGGTGGCGGTGGCATCGGCCGGCGCCAGCAGATCGCCGCGGACGAGCTGGCGGTAGACGTCGCCCGCGGTCTCGTCGTCGCTGGAGACCAGCGTCACGCCCTCCCCCATGACGTAGCTGATGGCGCCGCGGAGGAACGGATAGTGCGTGCACCCGAGGACGAGCGTGTCCACGTCGGCCTCGCGCAGTGGCGCGAGGTACTCCTCGGCGACGGCCAGCACCTCGGGGGTGCCGGTGACGCCGGCCTCGACGAACTCGACGAACCGGGGGCACGCGGCGGTGAACACCTGCAGGCGCTCGTTCACCTCGAGCATGTCCTGGTAGGCCCGCGAACCGATCGTGCCGACCGTGCCGATCACACCGACACGGCCGTTCCTCGTGGTCGACACGGCGCGGCGCACGGCGGGGCCGATCACCTCGACCACCGGCACGTCGTAGCGCTCGCGTGCGTCGCGCAGCATCGCCGCCGACGCCGTGTTGCAGGCGATGACCAGCATCTTCACGCCCTGGTCGACCAGGGTGTCGAGCACCTCGAGCGCATAGCGCCGGACGTCGGCGATGGGCTTGGGGCCGTACGGCGAGTGGGCGGTGTCACCGATGTAGACGAACGATTCGCGGGGCAGCTGGGCGCGGATGGCCCTGGCCACCGTGAGCCCGCCGACACCGGAGTCGAAGATCCCGATGGGCGCGTCGTTCATGACTCCCCAGCCTACCCGCGTGCGCGCCGCCTCGTGCATCACGGCCTCACTAAGCTGAGCGCATGACCACGTCGACGGCGCTGCTCACCGACCGTTACGAGCTCACGATGCTCGCCGCCTCGCTCCGGGACGGCACCGCCTCCCGCCCGAGTGTCTTCGAGCTCTTCTCCCGACGCCTGTCCGGCGGACGCCGCTTCGGCGTCGTCGCCGGAACCGGACGACTGCTCGGCCTGCTGCGCGACTTCCGTTTCGGCGACGACGAGCTGCGCTTCCTCCGCGACGAGCGGGTCGTCGACGCCGAGACCCTCGCCTCCCTCGAGCGCTATCGGTTCACCGGCACGATCCGGGGCTACCGCGAGGGCGAGCTCTACTTCCCCGGGTCGCCCATCCTCACGGTCGAGGGATCGTTCGCGGACGCCGTCGTCCTGGAGACGCTCGCCCTGAGCGTCCTCAACCATGACTCCGCGGTCGCCACGGCCGCGGCCCGCATGAGCATCGCCGCCGGCGAGCGTCCTCTCGCCGAGATGGGCTCCCGGCGGGCAGCCGAGCGCTCCGCTGTCGCCGCAGCACGGGCGGCGTACATCGCCGGGTTCGGCGCCACGAGCAACCTCGAGGCCGGCCGCGCCTGGGGAATCCCGACCATGGGCACCGCTGCGCACTCGTGGACGCTGCTGCACGACAGCGAGGAGGACGCCTTCCGTGCTCAAGTCGAGAGCATGGGCGTGGACACGACGCTCCTCGTCGACACCTACGACATCCGCACGGGCGTCGAGACGGCGATCCGGGTGGCCGGGACCGGGCTCGGCGGCGTCCGCATCGACTCCGGGGACCTGCCGACCGTCGCCGTCGAGGTCCGAGCGCAACTGGACGAGCTCGGAGCCACCGAGACCCGCATCACGGTCACGAGCGACCTCGACGAGTACGCGATCGCCGCGCTGGCGGCCTCCCCCGTGGACGCGTACGGCGTCGGCACCTCCGTCGTGACCGGTTCCGGATACCCCACGGCGAGCATGGTCTACAAGCTCGTCGCCCGGCAGGACGCCGACGGCTCGTGGGTCGGGGTCGCCAAGGCGTCCGCGGACAAGGCGTCGTTCGGTGGCCGCAAGGCGGCGTTCCGTACGCTCAGCGACGGGGTCGCCGCGGCGGAGACGGTCGTCGTCTCGGACGGGTTCGAGGCGCTGGACACGCCTGCCGAGCACCCGGACGGCCGACCGCTCCAGGTCACCCTCGTCGATGGCGGAGAGATCGAGACCGCCTTCGAGGGCGCCGCAGGGACGGCTTCCGCCCGCGCGCATCACCTGCGTGTCCGTGAAGAGCTGCCGGTGCGTGCGTTGGCACTCAGCAAGTCGGACCCGGCGATCCCGACGGTCTACGTCGAGGCGGACTGAAGCGGGGCCGAGCGACGGCGGTCAGCCGACCATCGACTCGTAGATCTCCTTGCACGTCGGGCAGATCGGGAACTTCTCCGGATCGCGGCCCGGCGTCCACTTCTTGCCGCAGAGCGCGCGGACGGGCTTGCCCGTGATCGCCGACTCGAGGATCTTGTCCTTCTTGACGTAGTGCGAGAAGCGCTCGTGGTCGCCCGGTTCGATGTTCTCCTCGCGGAGGAGCTCTTCCAGTTCGCGATCAAGCGTTGCCACGCCGCCCTGATCGGGGCTGTCCAGCGGAGTACTCATCCCGCGATTCTAGCCGCGTCTCCGCCTCGGCGGGGCGGTCTCACGCGGTCTCGACGAACTCCATCAGACGTTCGCCGCTGTGCTCGAAGATGCGTCCGCCGATCACAGCTCCTCCGATGAAGGCGACGATGCCGGTGGCGATGCCGACCCAGAAAGCCGCCGGCGCGAAGCCCGGATCGGCGACGATGCTCGCACCGAACAGCCAGATGGTGGGCACGCTCAGGACGATCGCACCGAGGAACGCCGCCGCCGGGCCGTAGATCCCTCGGGAGGTCGGGCGCTGCGGCTGCTGGAACGGGCTGTCCCCGGGACGGGAGACCGCGTACGGCGCCACCACCGACACCACGCTGGAGATGCCGAGGGCGGAGAACAGCAGGCTCGCACCGAGGCCGACGAGCGGGAGGAGAAGACTCCAGCGCCCGGCCAGCAGGAGCGAGAGCGGTACGGCGATCGCCAGCACCGGCACGGCGACCAGGAGCACCGGCACCAGGCGTCCGAGACGGTCCGGAACCCCGCGGACACCGCTCGCGACGTGCGTCCAGAGGGCCGTCGAGTCGTAGGCGACGTCGTTGTGGGGCAACCATCCGAAGAAGAGGGCCATGACGGGCACGGGGACGAGGGCGGCGATCTCGACCGGCACGCCTGCGACGATCAGCGGGAACACCGTCAGCACGCCCGCCACGGGCACGACGATGATGTTCATGATGTACCGGCGGTCGCGCAGCCAGTACACGAGGCTTCGCGACGCGATGGCGCCGAAGGCGTTGGAGGGCAGCAGGCCGAACCAGCCGAGTCCGCTGCGCTCGCGCGCCGCCACCGGACGCTCGGTCGTCGTCAGCAGGCGCCGTACGAACCAGGTCCAGGCGAACCACAGCAGCGCGAGGGTGACGGCAGCCACCAGTCCGCTTCCCCACGCCGCAGCCGTCTCGCCTTCGGCCGCCGCGAACATCGCCGCCGGCGAGGCGGCGAGCGGCGTGAAGCCGATCACCGAGGTCAGGGTCGCCAGTGACGCCGGCACCTCACCGTCCCAGCGGAGCGAGCCGAGGAACACGGCGACCGGGAACGCGATGACGATCAGGGCCAGGGCGAACAGCGCGGTGAGCTCCCGGGAACGACGCTCCGGGAGCAGGAGCGCGTTGAGCGCCATCCCGACCCGGGACAGGAGGATGGTCGACAGCAGCCCGATCACCGCCAGGAGGACGGCCGGCACCCACTGCGCACCGGCGCGGATCGCGACGACCGTCACGCTGATATAGACCGCGAGGAGCGCGAGGCTCGGCACGCTGACCAGCGACGCGAGCGCGAGCACACCGGGCATCCTCCGCTCGTCGACGCCGAACACCGCGAAGCGCCGCGGATCGAGCTGATCGACGGCTCCCACGAGCAGCGGCCCCACGAGGAAGCCGAGCAGAAGGGCAGCGCCACCGAGCACCGTCACGGCCTGGGAGACCGGCACCGGCGCGTCGCCGAGGCTGAAGACCGCCACGCAGACCACCACGGTGACCGCGACGACCGCGCCGAAGGAGAGCAGGGTGCGCGCCCGGTGTTCCCCGCGCAGGGCGCCCAGGAGAAGCGCGAACCTCAGTCGGAGAACGTGTGCAGCCACTCGAGCCCCTCCACCTCTCCGCTGGAACCTGCGAGCTCCACGAAGCGCGATTCGAGCGTCTGTCCCGCGCGCACCTCGTCGATCGTGCCCTCGGCCAGGACCTCACCGTTGACGATGATGGCCACCCGGGAGCACACGCGCTCGACGAGATCCATCCCATGGCTCGACAGGATCACCGTGCCGCCGTGCGAGACGTAGGCGCGGAGGATGTCGAGGATCACGGCGGAGGAGACCGGATCGACGGATTCGAACGGTTCGTCCAGCACCAGGACGCGCGGAGAGTGGATCATCGCCCCGGCGAGCATGATCTTCTTCGTCATGCCCGCGGAATAGTCCGACACGACCCGGTTCAGGGCGTCGCCGAGGTCGAAGGCTCTGGCGAGGTCGCCGGTGCGCTTCTCGATGACGTCGGCGGAGAGCCCACGCAGCAGCCCGTAGTAATACAGCAGCTGTCGGCCGGTGAGCCGGTCGAAGGTGCGCAGCCGGTCCGGCAGGACGCCCATGACGCGCTTCGCCGCCAGGGGCTCGGCCGCCTGGTCGATGCCACAGATGAGGACGCTGCCCTCGTCCGCGCGCAGGAGACCCGCGACGATCGAGAGGGTCGTGGTCTTGCCGGCGCCGTTGGGGCCGACGATGCCGTAGAAGGAGGCCGCGGGCACGGTGAGGTCGATGCCGTCGACCGCGCGGTTCTCGCCGAACTGCTTCACGAGACCGCGGATGCGGATCGCCTCGGTGGCGGGCTCGGCTGCCGCCGAGTCATCGGCCTCGGTCGGGGGCTCCTCGGCGATCACCGCTTCGACGACCTCGACGGTCTCCACCTCCGCGACGCGCCGGTCATCGGGCGCGGGCTCCTTGGTCACCGGCAGCGCGGTGTCCGACACCTCCACCACGGACTCCGCCGCAGCAGGCTCCTCGACCGGCGTCGCTTCCTCGGCGGTGTCTCGGGCCGGTGTCGCCGTCTCGACGGACGAGGTGCCGGCCTCGTCCGTCTCGACGGTCTCTGCGGCCACGGTCTGCGCCTGCACCGCGCCGGACTCCTCCGGCTGCGTCTCGGCCGTGCTCACCTCTGCGGCTGCGGACTCGACGGTCCCGACCTCAGCCGCCTGGGCCTCCGCGGCCTCGGCCTTCACGGCCTCGTCTTCGGCGGCCTTCGCTGCCTCGTCTTCGGCGGCCTTCGCTGCCTCGTCTTCGGCGGCCTTCGCCGCAGCCGCCTTCGCCGCGGCTGCCTTCGCCGCAGCGGTCTTGGCGGCGGTGGTCTTGGCCGTCGTCTTGGCCGCCGAGGCCTTCGCGGCAGCGGTCTTCGCCGCGGCGGCCTTGGCCGCAGCCGTCTTGGCCGCAGCCGTCTTGGCCGCAGCCGTCTTGGCCGCCGATGTGCTCGCCGCCTTCGTCGATGTCGCGGCCGGACGCTTCGAGCCGGTCGAGCGTGCAGCCGTGTTCTTCGCCGCAGCCGCGCGGGCGGCGGACGCCGTGCGAGCGCCTGCTGGAGCGGTCGCGGGATCGACACTCGCCGCGGGGGTGGGCTCGACCACGACCTCAGCCGTGGGCGCGGCCTTCTCGGCTGCCGCCTTGGTCGGTGCGGGCCTCGCCGTCCGCGCGGCGGTCGGCTTCTTCGCCGCGGCAGTCCTCGTCGAAGTGGAGGACTTCGCCGCGGTGGACTTCGCGGCCGTGGTCTTCGCGGCGGAGGGTGTGGCGGCCGTCGTCTTCGCAGCTGCCGACTTCGGAGCCGCGGTCTTCGCGGCCGTGGTCTTCGCCGCAGCAGACTTCGCCGCGGTGCTCTTCGCAGCCGTGGTCTTCGCCGCAGCGGACTTCGCCGCGGTGCTCTTCGCGGCCGCGGGCTTCTTCGCAGCCGGCTTGTCCGCTGCGGCCGTCTGCGCCTTGGCCGAGGCCGAGGTCGACTTCTTCGCGGCGGTGGACGCGGCAGGTCTCTTGGCGGCCGGTTTCCGAGCGGGCGCGGAGGCCTCGGTCGGAGTCTCGGCTCCCTCTGCCTGGGGGGTGGGGTCATCAGGGGAGGAAGTCACCGTCCTACGGTATCAACGGGTGGCTGAGAGCCAAGGCCCCACGCGACATTCCGCAACCGGATCCCCTCCCCGGCGCTTTCCGCAAGGGGGTTGTCGTCCCTGTGCGTTGCGTGTGTACTCGATCACGAAATGGCAACGGGGCCTGCCTGGCCCCGGGGTTCTCAGGGGGAATCGCTAGCATGATCCCCGGCACGACGAAGTGTCTGGTCGGTGAACCGACCGTGAACACAACTTCCTTAGGAGTATTCGTGACTCTTCAGACCGTCATCCTCGCAGCCGGCATGGGCTCTCGCCTCCGCCGCGCGCTGCCCAAGCCGCTCACCGAGCTCAACGACGGCCGCACGATCATGGGCCAGCAGCACGACAACATCCGCGCCGCTTTCGGCTCCGACGCACGCATCACCACGGTGGTGGGCTACCGCGCCGAGACCATCATCGAGGCCTTCCCCTCCGTGAACTACGTCCACAACGACCGCTACGACGAGACGAACACGTCGAAGAGCCTTCTGCGCGCCCTGGGCGCCACCGGCAAGAGCGGCGTGCTGTGGATGAACGGCGATGTCGTCTTCGACCCGATGATCCTCGGCCGCGCCGCCGCATACATCGAGCGCGACCAGTCGTTCGTCACCGTCAACACCGCCAAGGTCAGCGACGAAGAGGTGAAGTACACCGTCACCGCGGAGGGCTTCATCAAGGAGCTGTCCAAGTCGGTCAAGGGCGGCCTGGGCGAGGCCGTCGGCATCAACTACATCTCGTCGGGCTTCAAGAAGGCGTTCATGCGCCAGCTGCAGCGCGTGGAGGACCAGGACTACTTCGAGCGCGGCCTCGAGCTGGCGATCGCCGAGGACGGCCTGCTGCTCGAGCCGATGGACGTCTCCGACCTGTACGCGGTCGAGGTCGACTTCGCAGAGGACCTGGAGCGCGCGAACCTCTTCGTGTGACGCTCCCCTCCGAGAGCCCCGTTCCGCCACGGACCGGGGCTCTCGGTGTTTTCGCGGACGGGCTCCATAGGATCGGCGCATGGCCCCCAAGGTGCACAAGATCCACTCCCTGCCGGACGACGCCCCGTGGGACAAGGGCGTACCCCCGGTCGGCTCCCCCGAGCACCCCATGATGGTGCGCGGGCTCGATCGGGTCCTGTCGATCCAGCGGCCGCTGGTGCTCGCCCACATCCGCAGCATCCGGCTCCGCAACCCCCACGCGACGCCCGACGAGATCATCCGGATCCTGGAGCGGCGCTACCTCGCGGCCGTCACGACGGGTGGGGCCGCGGTGGGGGCGACCGCCGTCGTGCCCGGCATCGGCACCGGGATCACGCTCGCGCTCTCCGGCGTCGAGACCGTGGGATTCGTGGAGTCCACGGCCCTCTTCGCGCAGTCGGTGGCCGAGGTGCACGGCATCGCGGTCGGCAACCCCGACCGCGCACGCGCTCTCGTCATGACGCTCATGCTCGGCAAGGAGGGCGTCGACCTCGTCGGCCAGCTCGCCCGGCAGGTCGCGGGGCGCGGGGGCAGCCGCTCGGCGTACTGGGGCGAGATGGTGACGAAGTCGCTGCCCCGCGCCGCGGTGGGACCCCTGGTGGACCAGCTCAAGGGGATGTTCGTGAAGCAGTTCGCGGCCAGGGGCGGCGCCTCGTTCATCGGCAAGGCGATGCCCTTCGGGATCGGCGCGGCCATCGGCGGGGCGGGCAACCACATCCTCGGCCGCCGGGTGCTCACCACGTCCCACCGCGCGTTCGGCTCCGCACCGCTCACCCTGCCCGCCGAGCTGGAGCCCGTGCCCGGCGCCGAGAAGGTGGAGCTGCGGATGCTCCGGGGGGCGCGCTACGCCGGCACCGCCGTCGCCGGAGCCGCCGGCACCGTGGCGCGCGGAGCGGGGTGGGTCGGTCATCGGGTGGGTGAGATCGCCGGACGCCGGCGTGAGCATGCGGCGGACGAGATCGAGGCGGGCGATAGCGACGGCGACCACGATCTGCCGCCGCGCCCGGGTTCCGACGCGACCGGGACGTGAGGGGTCGCGCACCTCGCCAAAGGATCCGCCGGCCCGTTGTGCCGATCATCCAACGGACGGCGCGGACCCGACGCTAGGGTGGAATCCGTGACGGACAAGCCCGACCCCTTTACCACCGCCGGCAAGATCGCGGACCTGCGCGCTCGCTACACCGAGGCCGTCGTCGACGCCGAGGCGAAGGCGAAGGAGAAGCAGCACGCGAAGGGCAAGATGACCGCCCGCGAGCGCATCGAACTCCTCGTCGACCCCGGCAGCTTCGTCGAGTTCGACGAGTACGTGCGCCACCGCACCACCGCGTTCGGGATGGACCGCTCGCGCCCCTACGGCGACTCCGTCGTCACCGGCGTCGGCACCATCCACGGCCGCACCGTGGCGGTGTACTCGCAGGACTTCTCGACCTTCGGCGGGTCGCTCGGCGAGGTCGCCGGCGAGAAGATCGTCAAGGTCATGGAGTTCGCCCTGGCCGGCGGCATGCCCTGCATCGGCATCCTCGACTCCGGCGGGGCGCGCATCCAGGAGGGTGTGGTCGCGCTCGGCAAGTACGGCGAGATCTTCCGTCTGAACACCCGCGCCTCCGGCGTGATCCCGCAGATCTCGATCATCATGGGCCCGGCCGCCGGCGGCGCCGTCTACTCGCCCGCCCTCACCGACTTCGTCATCATGGTCGACAAGACCAGCCAGATGTTCGTCACCGGGCCCGACGTGATCAAGACGGTCACCGGCGAGGACGTCGGCATGGAAGAGCTCGGCGGCGCCTACACGCACAACACGCGCTCCGGTGTCGCCCACTACCTCGCGGAGGACGAGGACGACGCGATCGACTATGCCCGCACGCTCCTCGGATTCCTGCCGGACAACAACATGGCGGAGCTGCCGTCCTACGAGAGCGCGTTCGAGTTCGAGACGACCGACGCCGACCGCACGCTCAACACGCTCATCCCGGATTCCCCGAACCAGCCGTACGACATCCACACGGTGATCGAGCATGTCGTCGACGACGGCGACTTCCTCGAGGTGCAGCCGCTGTTCGCTCCCAACATCGTCATCGGCTTCGGCCGCATCGAGGGCCGCTCGGTCGGCATCATCGCCAACCAGCCGTCCCAGATGGCGGGCACGCTCAACATCGAGGCCGGCGAGAAGGCGAGCCGGTTCGTGCGGTTCTGCGACGCGTTCTCGCTGCCGATCGTGACCCTCGTCGACGTGCCGGGATACCTGCCAGGCACCGACCAGGAGTGGACAGGCGTCATCCGCCGCGGCGCCAAGCTCCTCTACGCGTACGCGGAGGCCACCGTGCCGCTCGTGACGGTGATCCTGCGCAAGGCGTACGGCGGCGCGTACATCGTCATGGGGTCGAAGCAGCTCGGCGCCGACGTGAACCTCGCCTGGCCCACCGCGGAGATCGCCGTGATGGGCGGCCAGGGCGCCGTCAACATCCTCTACCGCGGCGAGATCCGCAAGGCGGAGGAAGCCGGCGAGGACGTGGCGGCGGTCCGCACGCGTCTGGCCAACGAATACACCTACAACGTCGCCTCGCCCTTCCTCGCGGCCGAGCGCGGCGAGCTCGACGGCATCATCGAACCGGCGAACACGCGCGTCGCGATCGCGAAGGCGCTGCGCGCGCTCCGCGGCAAGCGCGCAGAGCTGCCGCCGAAGAAGCACGGGAACATCCCGCTGTGAGCGCGCAGGAATCCGCCGTCGACGGGACGGCCCCCGCGCCGCTCCTTCTGGAGATCACGCGCGGCGCCGCCACGGAGGAGGAACTCGCGGCCCTCATCGCGGTGCTCGGCGACGCCTACGAGACCGAGCAGGCGGAGGCGACGGTCGAGGAGCCGCGGGTGTCGGCGTGGACGCGCACGCAGCGCCCGCTGCGCCGACCGCTGCGTCGCGACATCCCCTGGGGACGCTTCGCCGGCTGAATCGGGTCGTCGTGTTTTGTCCCCCAAAATACCTACAGACAACCGTTGCACGACCCCGCAGACTGAAGGGGACGCTTCGCGTTCGGCTGGTCTCTCTGTCCCAGGGTAGACAGACGCTGATCGGCCACCAGCGGACGGTTTTCGGGTAACTGTCCGCACGGCGAGGGGCAGGCGGATTCGCCGCCCCTCGCCCACTCTCACTTCCGTGCGTCGGAGGCGGTCTCACGCCGCTTTCTGGCGATCTCGTGCCACAGGTCCACGGAGTCGTCGTCCGAGGCCCGCAGGCCCGCGCGGCCGACGACCGTCACCGCCACGAGCGGATCCCGTGCGGAGCGGATGATGATCCGGCCGGTACCCGCGCTGCGCAGGACCGCCGCGAGTTCGTCCCGGATCTCCATGCGCCGCCCCTCGTCCACGCCGTCGAGCCCACCCTCGTCGAACACGGTCACCGAGGCACCGTGGCGGCGCGCGGCGTCGATCGCATTGCGGACGTCGTCGTTCAACAGGTCCGCGCCGCGCAGCTCGTCGCGCAGACGTCCCTCAGCGAGCCGGGCTTCCAGGCGCTCGTCGTCGTCGAGCAGCCCGCGTGAGGCCACCACCCTGCTGAGGATCGGGCCGGCGACCGCGAGGGCGAACTGCGTCCGCAGCCGACGCTCGCGCTGGCGGACGCGCTGCGTCGCATGCCAGGCCGACACGGCCTGCTGGATCTCGGACAGGCGCTCCGTGTCGCTGACGGCGCGATCCCAGAACATCACCAGCAGCTGGGCGACCGCCACCCACATGATCGAGCCCACCACGCCGAGGTTCATCGCCACGCCCATGCCCAGCGCGAGCGACGCGGAGACGACGAGCACGGCGAGCGTCGTCCAGCCCACCCAGGGCCGGCGCCGGACCACGCACACCACGCCGAGCAGCCCGAGAGCGCCGATGTACCAGGTGGCGAACGGCGCCGTGCGATCGTCCGGTTCCAGCGAGAGGGTCACGAGCGCCGGGATCACCGCGCTCACGGCCAGCGCGAGGAGAGCCGACCACAGCGGCATCCGGACCGTGGCCGGGCTGCCGAGGATCGCGATGTTCACCACGACGAGGTACGCGGCGATCGCGAGGACCATGAGCAGCGGTGCCGTCGGCTGCTCGATCCACCAGATCCCGCGGGCGACGAAGTACAGCGCGAAACCGACGGCGAGCGAGGTCGCGACACTCCGCACGGTCCGGTTCATGAGCGCTCCCAGCCCAGGGTGACGACGGTGCCGCCGTCGTCGGAGGAGATCCGCGCGGTGCCGGCGACACCGGCCATACGGGCGAGGATGGAGGCGCGGATGCCGAGCCGATCCGGACCGATCGTGTCGACGTCGAACCCGTTCCCGGTGTCGGAGACCGTCACGGCGATGCCCTCGTCGCCGTGACCGACCACGAGGATGTGCAGGCCGCGCCCGTGGGCGTGCGCGACCGCGTTGCCGATCGCCTGCCGCGCCGCGAGCACGAGAGCCCTCGCTGCGCGCCCCGGGATGAGGCCGCTCCCGCCGCGCTCCTCCACGATCGCGTCCGCGCCGAGCTCGGAGAGGGCCCGTCGCAGCTCCACGACGATCTGCGCGGCGCCCACCGGCTCATCGCTACCCTCCTCCGCGACCGCCGCCTCCGTGTTCGCGAGCCGCGTGAGCGCCTCCCGCGCCATCGCCACGGCGAGCTCTCTCGCCCGCTCGCCCTCCGCGCGTTCGGCGGCGATGAGTGCGGCCAGCACGCTGTCGTGCATGAGCGCCGACATCGCCACACGCTCCTCCTCCGCCGCCGCGGCGGCCGCCGCCGTCGCATACGACGCCACCGCCGTGCCCCGCGCCTCGTCCACGCCCGCGGCGACCGAGCGGAACATCCAGCCGAGCGAGACGATCACGACGCCGAGGATGAGCGTGAAGGAGACGTCGAACGCGGTGGTCACCCAGAACTCCCGCGAGAAGTCGCCCTGCACCAGACGCACGTACCCGTAGACGAACGGCACCCCGACCGCCCACGCGAACTGCAGCCGCACGGGGAAGGCCAGCATCGCCGCCACGACTCCGACGTTCACGAGGAAGAAGATCCACGGCTGGTCCCCCGCCACCTTGTCGGTGGGATCGACGACGACCGGCCATGCCGCGAGCGCGAGGACGTACACGACGGCGAAGACCCCCGCGGCCAGGCGCACGCCGCGTCCGACCAGGCAGGCGACGAGCATCGCCGCCAACGGCACGAACACGGCGATGAGCATCGCGATGTGCGGCACGTCCGCGCGGGACATCGTGTGCACGGCCGCGATCAGCGCCTGCGCCCCGAGCACGGCGGAGCCCAGGGCGACGACGATCGCGAGGATGCGCTCCATCCGCTTCCCGGTGAACCGCTCGAAGCCGTTCTCCGCGCTGCCGGGAGACGGGATCTTGCTCCAGGCGTCGCGGACGCTCAGCGGCTCAGCGGGCACTCGGCGCCCCGTCGGCCGTCACGATGCCGTCCTCCATCGCGCGCCGCAGCAGGTCGACCTTGGTGGGCGCCGGCCGACCGACCTCGACGTACTTCACCCGGATCCGGGTGATGTTCTCCTTCGCGGTGGAGTACGCGACGCCGAGGCGCTCGGCCACGGCCTTCAGCGGCAGGCCGGTCGCGTACAGGCGCAGCACCTCCCGCTCCCGGGTGGACAGCTGGGCGTCGGCGAACGCGCGGTCGCCGTCGACCGCGCTGGCCCATTCGACGTTGTTCAGAGCCTCACCCTGCGCCACGGTGCGGATCGCATCCAGCACGTCGTCGAGGGCGGAGGACTTGCTGACGACTCCGGCCGCGCCGGCCGCCAGCGCCTCGCGCACGGCTGCCGGACGGTCGGCGACGCTGTGGATCACCACGCTGGCGCCGTCGGCGACGAGGGACACGACGTTCTCCGTGACCGTCGTCCCGTCCCCCAGCGTGAGGTCGAGCACGACGACGTCTGCGGGCGGAGCGCCGGTGGACGAGCGCCACACGAGGTAGGAGCCGACCGTGCTCCCGGTGAACACGACGGTCTGCCCGTCCCTGGCGCACGCGGCCTCGAGGCCGAGGCGGACGGACTCGTGGTCGTCGATGAGGGCGACGGTGCTCATGCCCACAGCCTAGTGAGTCGCGGACCCGGCGCCGGGAATGCGCTCACCGGGTGAGCAGGGCGACGACCTCGAAGTGATGCGAGTGCGGGAACAGATCGAAGCCGCGGAGGGCACCGACCTCCCACCCCAGGCCGCGGAAGGTGCCGAGGTCGCGGGCGAGGGCCACCGGGTCGCAGGCGACGTAGGCGATCGCGGACGGACTCAGCGCATGCACGCCCTCCACGACCGCCCGCCCGGCCCCCGACCGCGGCGGATCGAGCACGACGGCTCCCGTGACGCCTCCGCGTCGAGGCTGCTGCAGGAAGCGGTCGACCCGAGCCGTGACCGCCGTCACGTCGAGCGGGGCGAGGTTCGCGGCGGCGTGCTGCGTCGCTCGGCGGCTGGACTCCACCGTGACGACATCGGTGCCGCCGAGATCCGCGAGGGTCCGCGCGAAGAGGCCGACGCCGCCGTACAGGTCGTAGTGCGTCGCGTCCGGCTCCACATGCCCGTCGAGCAGCCCGTACACGGCACCGTCGAGGACGGAGGCGGCACGGGGGTGCACCTGCCAGAACCCTCCGGCGTCGACGTCGAACGTGCGGTCACCGACGCGTTCCTGCACGACCTCGGGTGTCGGCCGAGGACGACGATCCCGCGGTGAGCGCCGCTCGGCCTCGGGGTGGCGGAGGATGCGCACCCGGCCGTCCGCGGGCTCCACGAGCTCGATGCGTCCGGCCTTCTCGCCCTGCAGGGCCAGGGCGGCCTCGGCGATCGCGCGGCGGGCGAGCGGGTGCGTCGACACCGGGACGACGCGGTGGCTGCGGGCTGCGAAGGGGCCGATCCGTCCCTCGTCGTCCACGTGCAGGGTCACCCGCGTCCGCCACCCCGTCCCATCCCCGGACTCCACGGCTTCGATCTCCGGCGCCTCGAGTCCGGGACCGGCGAAGCGGTCGAACGCCTCCGAGAGAACCTGTCGCTTGAGCACGCGCTGGTGCCCGAGGTCGATGTGCCCGAGGTCGGCACCCCCGGGCCGCTGGGCGGGGTCGTGCGCGACGTCCGCCTCCGGCCAGATGTGCGGCCGCCGATGCGGGGAGGCCTCGAGGACCTCGATCGTCTCGGCGCGCCAGAAGCTGCGGGTGTCGGGCTCCCCGGCGCCGGCGGACGGATCCAGCAGGCGTGCCCGGACGCGCTCCCCCGGGATCGCATCGGAGACGAAGACCACGCGTCCCTCGTGACGGGCGATGAAGGTGCCTCCGTGGGCGATGCCGGTGATGTCGAGATCGAGCACGTCGGCTGCGGAGGAAGTCATCCTTCGAGGATACGGTGGTCTCCATGCGCGTCTGCCTCGCCTCCACCTCCCCCGCCCGGCTCATGCTGCTGCGTCAGGCCGGCATCGAGCCCCTCACGCGGTCGCCGGAGGTGGACGAGGACGCCCTGGCCGCCGCCGCGGAGGAGCGCATGGGCCCCGTCGCACCCGCCGACCTCGTGCTGCTGCTCGCCCGCGCCAAGGCCGCCGCCGTCGCCGAGCGGCTGGCCGCCGAGGGCGTGTTCGACGGCATCGTGATCGGCGGGGACTCCATGTTCGCGCTCGGGGACCGGGTCTACGGCAAGCCCTACACGCCGGAGGAGGCCACGCGCCGGTGGCAGGAGATGCGCGGCGCCACCGGCGTGCTGCACTCCGGGCACTCCGTGTTCCGCGTCTCCCCCGGCGCCGAGCCCGTCGAGGCGACCGCTGTCGCGGAGGCCGCCGTGACGTTCGCCGAGGACATCAGCGATGAGGAGATCGCCGCGTACGTGGCATCGGGGGAACCGCTGCACGTCGCCGGAGCCTTCACCGTGGACAGCCTCGGCGGCGCCTTCATCACCCGGGTCGAGGGCGATCCCTCCACCGTCGTGGGGATGTCACTCTCCACCGTGCGCCGTCTCGCTGCCGATCTCGGAGTGCGTTGGACGGATCTGTGGTCGTAGACTCCCCTCCACGTTTTTCCCTCTTTCTTGTCGAGAGTCGTCAAAAGTATCGGGATGCTACTCGCTAGGCTGGCAACCATGCCTGAAATCGCGAAGGTGCTCGTCGCCAACCGCGGCGAGATCGCCGTCCGCATCGTCCGTGCCGCTCGTGACTCCGGGATCGCCTCGGTCGCCGTCTACGCCGACCAGGATCGGGACGCGCTGCACGTGCGCCTCGCTGACGAGGCGTATGCGCTCGGTGGCGCGACCAGCGCCGAGACCTATCTCCAGATCGAGAAGATCCTCTCCGTCGCCCGCCGCGCCGGCGCCGACGCCGTGCACCCGGGCTACGGGTTCCTCGCGGAGAACGCCGAGTTCGCGCGCGCCGTGATCGACGCCGGGATGATCTGGATCGGCCCCTCCCCGGAGGCCATCGAAGCGCTCGGCGACAAGGTCACCGCCCGCCACGTGGCCGAGAAGGTCGGCGCGCCCCTCGCGCCCGGCACCCCCGGCCCGGTCTCCGGTGCCGACGAGGTCGTCGCCTTCGCGCAGGAGTACGGTCTGCCGATCGCGATCAAGGCGGCCTACGGCGGCGGCGGTCGCGGCCTCAAGGTCGCCCGTGAGCTCGACGAGGTCGAGGAGCTGTTCGAGTCCGCCACGCGCGAGGCGGTCGCCGCGTTCGGCCGCGGCGAGTGCTTCGTGGAGAAGTACCTCGACAAGCCCCGGCACGTCGAGACCCAGTGCCTCGCCGATGCCGAGGGCAACGTCGTCATCATCTCGACCCGCGACTGCTCGCTGCAGCGTCGACACCAGAAGCTCGTCGAAGAGGCACCCGCCCCGTTCCTCACGCCCGAGCAGAACGAGAAGCTCTACTCGGCGTCCAAGGCCATCCTCAAGGAGGTCGGCTACGTCGGTGCGGGCACGTGCGAGTTCCTCATCGGCGCCGACGGCACGGTCTCCTTCCTCGAGGTGAACACCCGCCTCCAGGTCGAGCACCCCGTGTCCGAGGAGGTCACCGGCATCGACCTCGTCCGCGAGCAGTTCCGCATCGCCGCCGGCGGCACGATCGACTACGACGACCCCCAGCCGCAGGGCCACTCCATCGAGTTCCGCATCAACGGCGAGGACCCGGGTCGTGGATTCCTCCCCCAGCCCGGCCCCATCCACGTCTTCAAGACCTTCGGCGGCCCCGGCATCCGCCTCGACTCCGGTGTCACCGCCGGGGACGCGGTCTCCGGCGCGTTCGACTCGCTGCTCGCCAAGATCATCGTCACCGGCAAGGACCGCGCCGAGGCCCTGGAGCGCGCGCGTCGGGCCCTGGACGAGTTCGAGGTCGCAGGCCTTCCCACCGTCATCCCCTTCCACCGCAAGGTCGTCCGCGACCCCGCCTTCACGGCCGAGGACGGGACGTTCGGCGTCTACACGCGGTGGATCGAGACCGAGTTCGACAACGACATCCCCGCGTGGGACGGCGAGCTCGAGGCTCCGGCCCCCGCGAACGCCCGGCACACGGTGGTCGTCGAGGTCGGTGGCAAGCGGCTCGAGGTCAGCCTGCCCGATCGCGTCGCCGTCGCCCCCGGCACCACGGGACGCCCTGCGGCGGTGCCGCCGTCGCGTCGCAGCCACGCCACGGTCGCCAACGCCGGGGCCTCCGGCGACGCGGTGAAGTCGCCGATGCAGGCCACGGTCGTCAAGGTCGCCGTCGAGGAAGGGCAGCAGGTCGTCAAGGGCGACCTCGTCGTCGTCCTCGAGGCGATGAAGATGGAGCAGCCGCTGCAGGCGCACAAGGACGGCGTCGTCGGCAGCATCGACGCCGCCGCTGGCACCACGGTGTCCGCCGGCCACCAGCTCCTCACGATCTCCTG
>NZ_JAMBDU010000019.1:0-69144 GCF_025143875.1 Microbacterium meiriae
GGCATAGGGTTGTGCGGTGACCCCCGAGACGACCCGCGCCACCCGGACGGCGGGCGTCGCCTACGCCGGGAGCGCATACCTCCTGTGGGGCGTGCTGCCGCTCTACTTCCTCCTGCTGCAGCCCACCGGGCCGTGGGAGGTGGTCGCCTGGCGGGTGCTGCTCTCCTTCGTCTTCTGTCTTCTGCTGCTCACCGTCACGAGGGGATGGCCCGCCTTCCTCGCGATCGTCCGGAGTCCGCGACTGCTCGGGTGGACGGCCCTCGCCGGCCTGCTCATCTACGTCAACTGGCAGGTCTTCGTCCTCGGCACGTTGAGCGAGAACGTGGTGGAGACGGCGCTCGGCTACTTCATCAACCCGATCACCACCGTGCTGCTCGGCGTCTTCGTCCTCAAGGAGCGCCTCCGCCGTCTGCAGTGGGCGGCGGTCGGGATCGCGGCCGTCGCGGTCGTCGTCATCATCGTGGCGTACGGCCACGTCCCCTGGATCGCCCTGACCCTCACCGCTTCCTTCGGTCTGTACGGGCTCATCAAGAAGAAGATCGGCCCTGCCGTCGACGCGGTCAGCGGGTTGACGCTCGAGTCGTTCTGGCTGATCCCCATCGCGGTGGTGCAGCTCGTGGTCGTGGCGACGACGCCCGTCGGCCTGACGATGGGGACCGCGGGCTGGCCGCACGCCGTGCTGCTCGCCTTCGCGGGGGTGGCCACGGCTGTCCCCCTGCTGCTGTTCGCGGCCGGCACGCGTCGCGTCGACCTCACGATCATCGGGATGCTGCAGTTCCTCACCCCGGTCCTGCAGTTCGTGATCGGGGTCGTCGTGCTGCACGAGCCGATGCCGCCGGAGCGCTGGATCGGGTTCCTCCTGGTGTGGGTCGCGATCGCGGTCTTCGTCGTCGATCTGCTCCTCGCCGCGCGTCGCGGCCGTCGTGCCACCCGCGCCGCGGCGCTCTGATCGGTCCTGCCCGCGCCCCGAAACGGCGGCCCTGGATCGTTAACGCACCGAGATACTTGCCCCTCCTGCGCGCGGGGCGCACGCCCTAGTGTTAGAGCACCCGACTGTGGTCATCATCCACGTTCGTTTACGCAAGGGAGCATCATGAACGCACTGAAGGGCTCGCGCAGCGCGAGGATCTTCGCCGGGATCGCGCTGGTCAGCGCCTCCGCCCTCATCATCGCGGGCTGCAGCAGCACGCCCGATGCGGAGCCGTCGGACGGGGGCGGCGACAAGCCCGCCGCCGACCTGACGCTCAAGCTCGGTTCGCTGCTGCCCGCCACCGGTACGCTCGCGTTCCTGGGCGCGCCGATGGAGGCCGGCGTCCAGCTCGCCGTCAACCAGATCAACGAGGCCGACGCCGGCATCACGATCGACCTCAGCACGGGCGACGAGGGCGACCTCGACAACAAGGCCTACGAGACCTCCATCACCAACCTGCGCAACGGCGACATCACCGCCATGATCGGCGCGGCGTCCTCCAGCGTCACCAAGCTCATCCTCGACGGCAACGCGGGTGCGGACATCCTCACGGTGTCCCCGTCCAACACCTCGCCGGACTTCACGGGCATCAACCCGCTGTACTTCCGCACCGCACCGAGCGACAACCTCCAGGGCGAGGTCCTCGGCAACGAGATCGCCGAGGACGGCCACAAGACGCTGGGCATCATCTACCAGAACGACCCGTACGGCACGGGCCTGTTCGAGGCGATCAAGGCCACGTTCGAGAGCACCGGCGGCGAGGTCGTCGCCGATGCGTCGTACAACCAGGGTGACGGTCAGTTCAACGCGCAGGTCTCGGAGATCGCCGCGGCGAACCCGGACGCCGTCGCTGTCGTCTCCTACGACCAGTTCGCCACCATCGCGCCGCTGCTGGGCAACGCCGGGGTCGACACGGGCTCGCTGTACCTCGTCGACGGCAACCTCAAGGACTGGGGCGCCGACATCCCGGTGAGCCTCGAGGGCTCGAAGGGCACCCGCGCCGGCGCCGAGCTGCCGCAGGACTTCCTCGACCAGCTGAACGAGGTCTGGACGGCCGAGGGCAACGACCCGATCGACGCCGTGACCTACTCGGCCGAGGCGTACGACGCCGTGGTCCTCATCGCTCTGGCGGCGCTGAAGGCCGGCTCGGTCGAGGGCCCGGACATCGCGGCGGAGATGATCACCGTCTCCGGCGGCGACGGCGACGGCGAGAAGTGCGACAACTTCGCCGACTGCGCCGCGATCATCAACGACGGCGGCACGCCGGACTACGACGGCCTCTCCGGCGAGATCACGTTCGACGAGAACAACGACCCGAAGGGTGCCGCGATCGGCGTCTACGAGTTCGACGCCGAGAACGTCACCTCGCGCATCAAGTAAACACCGCACGAGGAAGGCCCCGGGTGCTTCGGCATCCGGGGCCTTCATCGTGCGGCGCGAGGTCTCAGGCGGCGTCGGTCCCGAGGGTGCCGAGGTAGAGGCCGATGACCTTCGGATCGTTCAGCAGCTCCCGACCGGTGCCCTCGTAGGCGTCCTTCCCCTGGTCGAGCACGTAGCCGCGGTCGCAGATCTGCAGGCACCGACGGGCGTTCTGCTCGACCATGATCGTCGTCACGCCCGCCTTGTTGATGTCGGAGACGCGGATGAAGGCGTCGTCCTGCCGCACGGGGGAGAGGCCGGCGGACGGCTCGTCCAGCAGCAGCACGGACGGGTCCATCATGAGCGCGCGGGACATGGCGACCATCTGGCGCTCGCCGCCGGAGAGCGAGCCCGCACGCTGCTTCAGGCGCTTGCCGATCTCCGCGAAGATGCTGCTGACGAACTCGAGCCGCTCCGCGAAGATCTTCGGGTTCTGGTAGAGCCCCATCTCCAGGTTCTCCTGGATGGTGAGCGACGGGAACACGTTGTTCGTCTGCGGCACGAAGGCGACACCGCGGCGTACGAGCTTGTCGGCCTTGAGGCCGACAATGCTCTCGCCCTTGACGGTGATATCGCCCTCGCGGACGTTCACCATGCCGAAGATCGCCTTGAGGAGCGTCGACTTCCCGGCGCCGTTCGGGCCGATGATGCCGATGAGCTCGCCCTGGCGGGCGACGAGGTTCGCGCCGTTGAGGATGTTCACTCCCGGCAGGTAGCCGGCGTGCACGTCCTTCAGCTCGACGATGACGTCGCCGGTCTCGGGGGTGCCCTCGGCGGGGATCGCGGTGCTCATGCCTTGTCCTCCTCGGCGGCGTCCTCGGCCTCGACCTCGGCCTCGACCTCCGTCTCGATCTGCTCGCGGATGCGCTCCGCGTCGGCGTCCGAGATCACCGGGAGGCGGCCGGTGACGGCGCCGAGGTCCACGTCCTGATGGGCGCCCAGGTAGGCGTCCACGACCGCGGGGTCCTCCATGACGGTCTCCGGAGGCCCCTCGGCCACCACGCGCCCCTCGGCCATCACGACGACCCAGTCGGCGATGTGACGCACCATGTGCATGTCGTGCTCCACGAAGAGCACCGTCATCCCGAGGTCCTTGAGGTCGAGGATGTGGTCGAGGAGCGACTGCGTGAGGGCGGGGTTCACCCCGGCCATCGGCTCGTCGAGCATCACCAGGTTCGGGTCGCTCATGAGCGCCCGTGCCATCTCCAGGAGCTTGCGCTGACCGCCGGAGAGGGAGGCGGCGAAGTCCTGCTCCTTGGCGTCGAGCTTGAAGCGCACGAGGAGCTCGTGGGCCCGCTGCTCGATCTCCTGCTCCTGCGCGCGCCAGAGGAAGGGGAAGAGCCCGGCCCAGAAGCCCTCGCCGCGCTGGTCCTTCGCGCCGAGCTTCATGTTCTCCAGCACGGTCAGCAGCGACAGCGACTTGGTGAGCTGGAAGGTGCGCACCTGGCCCATCCGGGCGACCTTGAAGGACGGGATGCCGGAGAGGCTCTTGCCGTCGTACGACCAGGTACCGCTGTTGGGTTTGTCGAACCCGCAGAGGAGGTTGAACAGTGTGGTCTTCCCGGCGCCGTTGGGGCCGATGAGTGCCGTGATGGCGCCACGCGGGATCTCGAGGTGATCGACGTCGACGGCGGTCAGTCCGCCGAAGCGCCGCTGCACCGCGTCCACGACGAGGATCGGGTCGACCTTCTTGACTCCGGGGGCGGCGGGACCCGCGGCGAGGCCGGTGGTCTTGGCGCGGGGAGCGCTCTTCGCGGGCGTGACGGCCGCGTCGTTCTCACTTGACAAAGGTCATCTCCCTCTTGTTCCCCAAGATGCCCTGCGGGCGGAACACGACGATGAGCATCAGCACGATGCCGATGAGGATGTAGCGCACCACGTCGGCCTGCGCGCTCGTCATGGGCAGGTAGCCGGCCGTGGCCATCGCGGGGAGGAGCGCGCCGAGGAAGGCGAACACCACCCAGAAGAGCACGGCGCCGAGCGTCGGGCCGAAGACCGTCGCCGCACCGCCGAGGAGCAGGATCGTCCACAGGAAGAACGTCAGCGACGTCGAGTAGCTGCCGGGGATGACCGCCGAGGGCAGGACGAAGACGATGCCGCCGAGCGCACCGATCACACCACCCACCACGAGCGCCTGCATCTTGTACGCGAAGACGTTCTTACCGAGCGACCGCACGGCGTCCTCGTCCTCGCGGATGCCCTTGAGCACGCGGCCCCACGGGCTGCGCATGAGCGCCCAGACCACGAGGATCGTCAGAGCGAGGGTGAGCAGACCGAACACACGCACCCAGAGGTCGTTCGCGTTGTACGTCCACGGGCCGAAGCCGTACGTCCCCGGAGGGAACGGGTTGGCATCGCGGAAGCTCTGGTGGTAGCCGGAGAGCCCGCCGGCGGAGTTCGTCCAGTCCTTGAACAGCTCCGTGACGAACATCAGGCGCACGACCTCCGCGGCCGCGATGGTCGCGATGGCGAGGTAGTCGGCGCGCAGACGCAGCGTCGGGATGCCCAGCAGCAGGGCGAAGAGCGCTCCGCCGGTGATGCCGACGAGCACGCCCAGCCACCACGGGAAGCCGAAGGTGAGGATCGAGATCGCGTAGCCGTAGCCGCCGATCGCCATGAAGGCCGCCATGCCGAAGTTGAGCAGACCCGTGTAGCCGAAGTGCACAGCGAGGCCGGTGGCCGCGAGCGCGTAGGCGATCGTCGTCGGGCTGAACAGGTAGGAGGCGGTGTTGCCGAAGATGCTTCCGAAGTCCATGCGTCAGCCCAACCTTTCCTTGCGTCCGAGGATGCCCTGCGGTCGCACGAGCAGGATGATGATCAGCGCGACGAGGGCGCTGGCGTACTTGAGGTCGGTCGGCACCCCGAGGAGCGTGGACACCTCGACCGCGAGGCCGACGATGATCGAGCCGATCAGGGCGCCGATCGCCGAGCCGAGCCCGCCGAGCGTGATGGCGCAGAACATCAGCAGCAGCATCTGCATACCCATGTCCCACTTCACGCCGGGGCGGAAGTACGCCCAGAGGATCCCGGAGATCGCGGCCAGGGTGCCGGCGAGGATCCAGACGATGCGGATGACCTTGTCCACGTCGATGCCGGAGGCGGCGGCGAGCTGCGGGTTGTCCGAGATCGCCCTCGTCGCCTTGCCGGTGCGGGTGCGGGTGAGGAAGAACGCGACGCCGAGGATCACGATGATGCTGGTCGCCATGCCGATCAGGTCGATGTACGACAGGGAGATCGGCCCGAGACGGATGGGCTCCGGGCTGGAACCGGGCAGCTGATAGGTGTTGCCGCCGATGATGTACTGCAGACCGTAGCGGAGGGCCAGCGAGAGGCCGATGCTGACGATCATGAGCTGGACGACGCCCAGACCCCGGCGCCGCAGCGGCTTCCAGATGCCGGCGTCCAGAGCCCAGCCGAGCGCCGCACCGCCGATGACCGCGGCGATGATGCCGGCCCACAGCGGGAGCTGCCAGAACGAGGTGACGACGAGCGTGACCACCGCGCCCCAGCTCACCATCTCGCCGTGCGCGAAGTTCGACAGCCGGGTCGTGCCGTAGATCAGCGCGGCGCCCATCGAGGCGAGCCCCAGCAGCAGACCGAAGTTCAGACCGCCCACCATGCGCGACAGGAGCTGGTCGAGGAAGGAGACGGTCACCCGCTCGCCCTCGCCCAGGAAGAAGTTCACGATCTTCGTGCCGGTGAGCCCGAACTCCAGCTCGAACGAGGCGGTCGTGCCCGAGACGGGCTGGATCCCCTCGGGGAGCTGCGTCGCGTCGACGATCACGCCGTCCGGAAGCGTGGACTCGTCGACCGTCAGGGTGTACGTCTCCTTCTCCGGCACGTACAGGCGCCACTTGCCCTCGGCGTCGGTCTCGGTCTCGGCGTCGAAGCCGTTGCCCTCGATCGTCATCACGACGCCCTCGACGGGCTCGTCGCCGTCGGTGACGACGCCGGCGAAGTAGAAGTCGGTGACCTCCTGGCCGTCGTCCGTCGTCTCCGCGGATGCGGCTGAGGGAGGGAGGAGGAGCGATGCCGCGAGCGCCATCAGGATTCCGAAGAAGGCGAAGGCCCAAGGGCGCTTTCGCGGTCCGGCGAGTGCTGTGGGTCCCACGCAACCTCCACTGTGAGTGCTGTCTCCGCGGACTCGGGTCGAACCGCGGGGATGGACGACGCACTTGAGCGTAATGGGCGATCGGCGATTCACCTATCGTCCGGGCCAACGGTCCGGTAACGACAGGGCTCTGGGAATGTTCTCGGGCGTGTCTCGCTTAGAATCTCCATACGGGTCACGCCCGCGCACCGGCCGACGTCGACCCCCCATTCGCACCCGGATCCGCGCCACTCGCGCAGGAGGAGATTCCATGGACCAGCACGATCCCTTCGGCTTCGTCGGACTGACCTACGATGACGTGCTGCTGCTCCCCGGGCACACCGACGTCATCCCCAGCGAGGCCGACACGTCGTCCCGGATCACGCGGCGGATCTCCGTCGCGACGCCGCTCCTCTCCAGCGCGATGGACACCGTGACCGAGTCCCGCATGGCGATCGCCATGGCGCGGGAGGGTGGCATCGGCATCCTGCACCGCAACCTCTCGATCGCCGACCAGGCCGCGCACGTCGACCGCGTGAAGCGGAGCGAGTCCGGCATGATCACCGACCCCATCACCACGACGCAGGACGCGACCGTGGAGGAGGTCGACGCGCTGTGCGCCAAGTACCGGATCTCCGGTCTCCCGGTCGTGGACGACGAGGGTCGTCTGGTCGGCATCATCACGAACCGGGACATGCGCTTCGTCTCCGGCTTCGAGCGCCAGAGCACGTTCGTGAAGGACGTCATGACGAGGGAGAACCTCGTCACCGCCCCGGTGGGCGTCGCGGCAGGCGAGGTCATCGCGCTGTTCGCGAAGCACCGCGTCGAGAAGCTGCCCCTCATCGACGAGGACGGCAAGCTCGCCGGCCTCATCACCATCAAGGACTTCGACAAGAGCGAGAAGTACCCGCTCGCCACCAAGGACGACCAGGGCCGCCTGCGGGTGGGCGCGGCGATCGGCTTCTTCGGCGACGCCTGGGAGCGCGCCGAGGCCCTCCGCGACGCCGGCGTCGACGTGCTCGTCGTCGACACCGCCAACGGCCAGTCCCAGGGCGTGATCGACCTCGTCAAGCGCCTCAAGGCCGACGAGTCGTTCGCGCACATCGACGTCATCGGCGGCAACGTCGCCACCCGCGAGGGCGCGCAGGCGCTGGTGGACGCCGGTGTCGACGCGGTCAAGGTGGGCGTGGGGCCCGGCTCGATCTGCACGACGCGCGTGGTCGCCGGTGTCGGCGTGCCGCAGGTGACGGCCGTCTACGAGGCGTCGCTCGCGGCGCGTCCGGCCGGCGTCCCGGTGATCGCCGACGGCGGCCTGCAGTACTCGGGCGACATCGCGAAGGCCCTGGTCGCCGGCGCCGACGCCGTGATGCTCGGCTCGCTGCTCGCCGGCACGGACGAGTCGCCGGGCGAGATCGTCTTCCAGTCGGGCAAGCAGTTCAAGCAGTACCGCGGGATGGGATCGCTCGGCGCCATGCAGACGCGCGGCAAGCAGACCTCGTACTCGAAGGACCGCTACTTCCAGGCCGACGTGCCCAGTGACGACAAGCTGATCCCGGAGGGCATCGAGGGCCAGGTCCCGTACCGCGGCCCGCTCTCCGCCGTCGCCTACCAGCTCGTCGGCGGGCTGCGGCAGTCGATGTTCTACGTCGGTGCGCGCACCATCGAGGAGCTCAAGCAGCGCGGCAAGTTCGTGCGCATCACCTCGGCGGGACTCAAGGAGTCGCACCCGCACGATGTGCAGATCGTCGTCGAGGCGCCGAACTACAAGAAGTGACAGCGGCCCCTGGGAAGGGGGACGCAGGAGGGGCCGGATGCGCTGCATCCGGCCCCTCGTCGTCCGCGGTGCGGTCAGCCGCAGCGGTAGGTGACGCCGCCGACGTCCCACACCCCGGGTCCGAGCTCGGCGCACGTCCCGATCACGCCGGCCAGCACGGTCACCAGCAGGACGATCCCGATGATCGCGAAGATCGTCAGGATGGCGCCGACGATGATGCCGGCGATCGCGATGCCCTTGGGGGCCTTCGCCTTGCCGAGCTGCACGGCGGCGATGATGCTGAGGATGAGGCCGACCGGCGGCAGCAGGAACGCCAGCACGAGGCCGATGATCGACAGCACCCGCCCGGGCGGCGAGGTCGGCGCGTCCTGCGCGTAGGGGGCGCCGGGCGGGGGAGCGGAGGCCGCGGGATACGGCGAGGGCGCGCCGCCGGGCGGCGGCGGGTTGTAGGGCGGCGGGGCGTCGGGGGACGGTGCGTCGGTCATGATCTCTCCTCGGTTCCGGTCGTAGCCCAGAGCGTAGCGACGGAGGGACGGGCATGCCATCCCCCTTCCGGGCCCCGCGCGCCGCGCGTACGGTGCCGGTATGTGCCGAAACATCGTGCCTCTGAACAACCTCGAGCCCGCAGCCACGGATGAGGAGTGCCAGGAGGCCGCGCTCCAGTTCGTCCGCAAGATCTCCGGGACGACGGCGCCCTCGCGCGCGAACCGCGAGGTGTTCGATCGCGCGGTGGCCGAGATCGCCGTGGCCACGCGGCGGCTGCTCGACGATCTCGTGACCTCGGCACCGCCCAAGAACCGCGAGGAGCAGGCGGCGAAGAGGCGGGCGCGATCGGCGGAGCGCTACGAGGCGATCCGGGTCTATCAGGAGGAGAAGCGGGCGGCGCGCGCGGGCTGACGCGCTGCGGGCCGGGGGTGGAGCCCTGTGCCAGAATCGACGTACCCCGCTCGACTTTCCCTGCGGCCCGGTGATGAAGGCACCGAGCTCGCACCGCCGAATCCCCCGGCAGGGAATCTCCCCAAGGAGAGCTGTACATGGCTGAGGTCCCCCCTCGCATCCTCGTCGTCGACGACGACCACGACGTCGCCCTGCTCGTCAAGACCGTCCTGGAACGGCGTGCAGGCTGCGTCGTCGATCTCGCGGACGACGGCCGGTCGGCGCTCGAGAAGGCCGCGGCGGTGAAACCCGACGTCGTCGTGACCGACATCGAGATGCCGGGGCTCAGCGGCCTGGAGCTGCTCGCGGAACTGCGGCGCCTCATGCCGACCGTGCCGGTCGTCGTGATGACCGCGCACGTCTCGGTCGAGTACGCCGTGTCGGCGCTCCGGGCGCAGGCCGACGAGTTCCTCACCAAGCCGCTCGACAACGCCCGACTCGTGGAGTCGGTCGCCCGGCTCGTCGAGGAGTCCCGGCGCCGGAAGGCGGAGGCGAAGACCGGCGAGGTCGTCCTCGCGATCGGGGCGCACCCGGACGACGTCGAGATCGGCGTCGGCGGCATCCTCGCGGCGCACGCGGCCGCCGGCGATCAGATCACGATCCTCACGCTCTCCCGCGGAGCGCGCGGCGGTGACGCGGACAGTCGCCAGCATGAGTCGCTCGCCGCGGCCGAGCAGGTGGGGGCGCGCCTGTTCGTCAAAGACCTCATCGACACCGAGATCTCGGGCGGAGGATCGACCGTCCGCCTCATCGAGGAGGTCGTGCAGGAGATCCAGCCGACCATCGTCTACACGCACTCGCACCACGACCGCCACCAGGATCACCGCGCGGTGAACGAGGCGACGATCGTCGCGACCCGCCGCGTCGGCACGGTCGCCTGCTACCAGAGCCCTTCCGCGACCATCGACTACCGGCCCACGCGCTTCGTCCGCATCGACCGCTTCCTGGATGACAAGCTGCGGCTGCTGGAGTGCTTCCAGTCCCAGACCGCGGCGAACCGGGAGTATCTCGCGCCGGAGTTCGTCACCGCCACCGCACGCTACTGGTCGCGGTTCGGCGGCGGCGAGGCGGTCGAGCCGCTGGAGGTCGTGCGCGAGACCGCCGAGTTCATCGGCGCCCATGAACTGAGTCGACGGGAGAGCTGATGACGAAGCGCGTACTGGTCACCGGAGCCGGAGGCCCCGCCGGCGTCGCCGTGATCCGCTCCCTGCTGCGACGGCCCGATCTGACGGTCTCGCGGCCGACATGGACGGATGGGCGAGCGGCATCTACCTCGTGCCACCGGCGCAACGCCGTCTGGTTCCCCCGGGGCGTGACGAGGACTTCGTGCCGGCGATCGCGCGGATGGTCGCGGAGGACGGTCTCGACCTCGTGATCTCGACCGTCGACGTGGAGCTGATCGCCCTCGCGGACCGCCGCGACGAGCTGGCCCCCGCGGTCCTCGCCGCGCCGCCCGCCGACACGCTGCACACGGCCCTCGACAAGCTCGCTCTCGCGGAGCGCTGCGCGCCGACCGGTCGTGTGCCGCGCACCGTGCTCGCCGGGCCGGATGCCGCGGAAGTCGCGTGGGAGTTCCCGGTGTTCGCCAAGCCCCGCCAGGGTGCGGGTAGTCGCGGTGTGCGCCTCGTCCCGGACGCCGAGGCGCTCGCCGCCCTCCCCACCGATGAGGGGCTGATCGTGCAGGACTTCCTCCCGGGCGAGGAGTACTCGGTCGATGTGATCGCCGACGCGTCCGGCGGTGTGGTCGCGGCGGTCCCGCGCACCCGCGCCCGTGTGGACTCGGGGGTCGCCATCGCCGGTCGCACCCTCCGCGATCCCGAGCTCGAGGAGACCGCCGCCGCCATCGCGCGGGCGATCGGACTCGTCGGCGTCGCCAACGTGCAGCTCCGTCGCGACCGGGACGGGCGGGCCGTGCTGCTCGAGGTCAACCCGCGCTTCCCCGGGGCGCTCCCGCTGACGATCGCCGCCGGAGTCGACATCCCGTCGCTCGTCGCCGACCTCTTCCTCGGCCGGGAGATCCCGGTGCAGGTGCCCTTCCGCGAGGTCGCATCGGTGCGCTTCCTGGAGGACGTGATCGTCGAGGTCGACGACGTGCTCGTGTCGGCGCACGCCGGTCACCAGGAGGAACTGTGAGCCATCCCGCCCTGCGCGGAGACCACCACGTCCACTCCACGTTCTCCGATGACGCGGTCTCCACGCTGGAGGAGAACGTCGCCGCCGCTGCGGCCGTCGGTCTCGAGACGGTCCGCCTCGTCGACCACGTACGGCAGAGCACGACCTGGGTGCCGGAGTACCTCGCCGCGGTCCGTCGGCTGCGCGTTCCGGACGGACTAACGGTGCTCACGGGCGTCGAGGCGAAGATCCTCGACGCCTCGGGGGAACTCGACATCCCGGTGCTGCCTGAGGGCATCGACCGGATCCTCATCGCCGACCATCAGTTCCCCGGCGTGGACGGGCCGCTCGGTCCCACCGCCGTCCGCGAGCGAATCGCCGCGGGGTGGGCGCCGGCCGACGTCCTCGACCAGTTCACGGACGCGGTCATCGCGACCATGCGACGCCATCCGGGCAACCAGCTCGCGCACTGCTTCTCGATCCTGCCGAAGATCGGTCTCGCGGAGGAGGAGCTCGGAGCCGAGCGCCTCGAGGCCTGGGCGCGCGCCGCCGCGGAGACGGACACCCTCGTCGAGGTCAACGAGAAGTGGGTGTGCCCCGGCGCGGAGGCGCTGACCGCGCTGGAGCGCGCGGGCGCCGGGATCGTCGCGTCCACCGACAGCCACGTGGCCGCAGACGTCGGCCGGTACTCCCGCATCCTCCCGCTGCTCGACGGGACGGAAGGACGCTGATGCCCGAGCTGACCTGGATCGAGACGGTCGTCGTCGTCATCCTCCTCCTCTGCGTGCTGATCGGCACGCTCCCGGTCGTCAACACCGGGCTGCAGTTCCTCATGCTGCCGCTGCACGCCTTCCGCAATCACTACGGCAAGGCCGCGCCGTACCACCCGAACGTGGCCGTGGTCATCCCGGCGTGGAACGAGGGCCTGGTCATCGGCCCCGCGATCGAGCGGCTGCTCCAGCTCGAGTACCCGGCCGAGCGCCTCCGCGTCTTCGTCGTCGACGACGCATCCACGGACGACACCCCGGCGATCGTGCAGCAGAAGGCGACGACCTACCCGGGACGCGTGGTCCACCTGCGGCGCGAGAAGGGTGGCGAGGGCAAGGCGCACACGCTGAACCACGGCCTCGACGTCGTGCTCGCCGACCCGTGGACCGAAGCGGTGCTCATCATGGACGCCGACGTGATCTTCGCGCGGGACTCCCTGCGCAAGCTCACCCGGCACCTCGCGGACGAGGAGGTCGGGGCCGTCACGGCCTACATCGCGGAGGGCAGCAGGGACCGCAACTACCTCACCCGGTTCATCGCGATCGAGTACGTCATCGGCCAGCTCTCGGCACGGCGCACGCAGAACGTCGGGGGAGCGATCGCCTGCCTCGCCGGGGGCGCCCAGCTGCATTCCCGCGCGAACCTCGAGGCGATCGGCGGTCGCATCCCGACGGGCACGCTCGCCGAGGACACCATGACGACCTTCGAGAGTCAGCTCCACGGCCGCCGGATGGTGTTCGAGCCGCACGCCGTGGTGCTCGCCGAGGAGCCGCGGACGATCGAGAGTCTCTGGAAGCAGCGGCTGCGCTGGGCGCGCGGCAACGTGCAGCTCACCTCGATCTACAAGAAGCTCTGGTTCCGTCCGAGTCGCGACCACAACCTGGGCAGCATCCCCTTCGGGCTGGCCTGGTTCACGATCCTGCTGATGCCGGTGCTCCTGCTCCTCGCCGCCACCGCGATGATCGTCCTCCTGCTCCTGCACAGCGACGTCGCGGAGTTCGTGTTCCGGTTCATGTGGATCGCCGCGGCGGCCATCTACATCTTCTCGATGCTCTACTCCGTCCAGCTCGATCCGCGCATCGGGCGGCAGTCCTGGCGCGAGGCGATCATGTTCCCGGGGCTCGGGGCGCTGATCCTCATGGCCCTGGCGCTGTTCCCCTGGGCCTTGGACGGCCTGATCGGCGCGGCCGGGCAGGAGTCGACGGAGCAGACGCGTGTGGTGTGGCTGCTGGCGTTCGCCCTCTGGGGGCCGGTGTCGATGCTCGGCATCTGGCTCGCGCGGGCGGTCGAGCCGCTTCCGGCCGGACGCTTCTTCGCGGGCCTGCTGCTCTACGTCTGCGGCTACGGATCACTGCTGTGCGCGATCACCGCCGACTCGTACCTCAAGGAGTGGCGTCGCGCGGATGCCTCCTGGATCAAGACCGAGAAGATCGGACGGGTCGACTCATGACCGACGCACCATCGCACGACGCCGAGGTGGAGGAGATCGCGGCCGACGCCCGGAAGGAGCGCCGCCTCATCCCGCAGGCGCTCATCTCCCTCGCCGTCGTGGTCGTGATCGTCGTCGTCCGAGAGATGCTCCTGCGATGACCGGACGGCCGCTCGCCCTGGTCGTCGAGGACGCTCCGGATCAGGCGACCCTCCTGGGGCGGTACCTCGATCGGGAGGGCTTCGACGTGTTCGTCGCGCCCGATGCGGAGTCTGCCATCGCCGCCTTCCCGGACATCGACCCCCAGGTCGCCGTCCTGGACCTGCTGCTCCCCGGCATCTCCGGTCAGGCGTGCTGCCGGCTGATCCACGAACGCTACCCGGAGTGCTTCCTCATCGTCAGCTCGGTGCTGGACGTCGCGGAGTATCCACCGGCTGACGCCGCGCTGCCGAAGCCCATCACGGGGGCGGACCTGCATCGGGCCGTGGAGCGGGTGCCGCGATGAGGGCCACGCCGCTGGAGCGTGCCGAGAACCGCTGGTACCGGGTCGTCGACAACCCGAGCCCGATCGTCAAGCAGGTCCCGACTCTCGTCGCCGCCGCGATCGCGGGCGTGATGACCTGGGCCATCCCCAGCCTGCCGTTCACCGATGTGGCCCTCGCGCTGACCGGCCTCGCGGTCGTGCTCGTCGCGACGCTCCACGCCGGGGTGCTCAGCGCGCTGCACATCCGCGAGGGCTGGATCGTGCTGCTGGTGCCGATGGTCGACATCCTGGGACTGGGCCTCTTCCGTGCAGGGACGGGAGGCGCGGCCTCGCTCTTCGGATCGCTCGTGCTGCTCCCGGTGATCTGGATCGCGGCGGCGCCGGGGATCCGCTGGGTCTTCGTCGTCGGCGCGTTCACGTCGTTCGCGCTGCTGATCCCCTACGTCGTCGAACCGCCGACGAACGCGGTGGTGTGGCTCCGCGGCGTCGTCGGTCCGCTCGTCTTCGCGGCCGTCGCGGCCGTGGTGAACGAGCTCTCCCGGCAGCAGCGGCTGCGGGTGCAGCAGGCGGAGGAACTGGTCACGGAGCGGACCAAGGCGCTGTCCGAGAACGTCTCGATGATCGTGCAGCTGCGTCAGAAGGAGCACGAGTACCGCGTGCTGCTCGACTCGTTCGAGGGCCTGTGGGCGTCGATCACCGCGCAGGCCGTGATCGGCACCGATCGCGAGGGGCGCGTCACGGCGTGGAACCCCGGGGCCGTCCGCCTGCTCGGGCTCTCCCACGACGAGGCTCTCGACGACGTGCGCGTCGACCGCTTCTTCTCGCCGTCGGCGCTGAGGATGCTCGCCGAGGACACCGCGTCGCGCGAAGACGTCTCGGGGGTGCCGGCGGGGCAGGGCGGGGCGCCCGACCGCGCACGAGTGCCGGACGGGCTCCGCGAGCTCTTCGCCCACGCGGACGCCGGCCATACCGTCGACGGCGACATCGAGGTGAGGACCGCGGGCGGCACGACGGTGCCGGCGCGGGTGACCGTCACCCCGCACAAGGATCCGTCGGGCGCGCAGCAGGGCTACCTGTTCGTGCTCACGGACGAGACCAGAGCCGTCGAGGTCGCGCGCATGAAGGACGAGTTCGTGGGGATGATCTCCCATGAGCTCCGGACGCCGCTGAGTGCGATCATCGGCTTCCTCGACCTGTTGCAGAACGACCCCGGTCAGCCCCTGACCGAGGACCAGCAGGAGTTCGTCGGCATCATCGAGCGCAACGCGAAGCGCCTGCTGAACCTCGTCGGCGATCTGCTCTTCACGGCGCAGGTGGAATCGGGACGCTTTCCCCTGGAGCGGGACGAGGCCGACATCGCGGACCTCGTGCGCTCGGCGGTCGCCTCGGCGGGGCCGCATGCGCAGCGCGAGGGGATCGAACTGGAGCTGCAGGTCGGTGACGAGCCGATCCCGCTGCTGGTCGATCCCGGACGCCTCGGGCAGGCGGTGGACAACCTCCTCTCGAACGCCATCAAGTTCACCCCGCGCGGGGGTCGAGTGACGGCCGCCGTGCGTCGCCTCGACGGCGGGGTGCAGGTCGCCATCGCCGACACCGGGGTCGGGATCCCGCAGGACGAGCAGCGCATGCTCTTCACCCGGTTCTTCCGCGCCTCGACGGCCACGCGCAACGCCGTCCCGGGGGTGGGGCTGGGTCTCACGATCACGCGCGCGATCGTGCTGGCCCACGGCGGATCGATGGACGTGACCAGCGAGGAGGGCGTGGGCACCGAGTTCCGGTTCGTGCTCCCGGCGGCTCCCAAGACCGAGGTGCTGCAGACCCTCAGTCGCGCGGACTGACACATCGGTGGGGGAGCGGTACGGTGGGCGTCATGACCGCCACCTTCACTGCTTCGCTGGATGACCACGGGCACCTGGTCATTCCCGGCGAGTTGCGCGCGCGGCAGCGTTGGAACGAGGGCGTCACTCTGCTGATGATCGAGGAGGACCGCGGCGGCGTCGTCCTCCTCGCACGGGAGCAGGCGCGGACACTTGTCCGTGCGCAGCTCACCGGTGCCAGTCTGGCGAACGCGCTCCACGATGAGCGTCGAGCGGCCGCAGCGCAGGAAGACGCGGCTTGACGGGCCCGGAAGGCTCGTCCCGGTGGTCGCGAAGCCGCGCGGACTGATAGCCTGGTCGGCTCGCTGTCCGCGGGCGGAAGGACGGCCACGCCTGTGGGGTACATCGACGCATCCGGGATCTCACTGACGCTTCCCGACGGCAGACCGCTTCTCGACGAGGTGTCGTTCCGGGTCGGGGCGGGCTCGACCAGCGCTCTGATCGGGCCGAACGGGGCGGGGAAGACGACGCTGCTGCGGATCATCCGCGGCGAGCAGCCGGCCGACGACGGGGTGGTGACCATCGACGGCGGACTCGGCGTCATGGACCAGTTCGTCGGGCACGGCGAGCCGGGCCAGACCGTGCACGAGCTGCTCGTGCGGGTGGCTCCCACCCGCCTCCGTGCCGCCGCGGAGGCGCTGGAGGCCGCGGAGAACGCCCTCATCGATCGCGACGAGCACGACACCCAGATGGCCTACGCCTCCGCCATCGCCGAGTACGCGGACGCCGGCGGATACGAGCACGAGACCGTGTGGGATCAGTGCACCGTGGCAGCGCTCGGCGTGCCGTTCGAGCGGGCACGGTACCGCGAGCTCACCTCCCTCTCCGGCGGAGAGCAGAAACGGCTCGCCCTGGAGGCGCTGCTCCGTGGCCCCGATGAGGTGCTCCTGCTCGACGAGCCGGACAACTACCTCGACGTGCCGACCAAGCGGTGGCTCGAGGAGCGGCTGCGCGCCACGGACAAGACCGTGCTGCTGGTGTCGCACGACCGCGAGCTCCTCGCCAGAGCCGCCGATCGGCTGATCACGCTGGAACCCGGTGCGGCGGGGTCGACCGCCTGGGTGCACGGCGGGAGCTTCGCGACCTACCATCAGGCGCGCGCCGATCGGATGGACCGGCTCGACGAGCTGCGCCGGCGGTGGGACGAGCAGCATGAGAAGCTCCGCATCCTGGTGGCGAACCTCAAGGTCAAGGCGTCCGCGAACGACGGCTTCGCGTCCCGGTATCAGGCGGCGCAGACGCGACTGCGGAAGTTCGAGGAGGCGGGCCCGCCCGAGGAGCGGCCCCCGGCGCAGGAGTTCGACATGCGCCTCCGCGGGGCCAGGACCGGGAAGCGGGCGGTCGTGGCTGACCGACTCGAGCTGACCGGTCTCATGCGGCCCTTCGACACCGAGATCTGGTACGGCGACCGGGTGGGCGTGCTCGGGTCGAACGGCTCAGGCAAATCGCACTTCCTGCGACTGCTGGCCCGCGGTGGCACCGACCCGGATCCGTCCCTGGGACATGTGACCGCGGTCGCGGAGGACCTCCGCCCCGTCGAGCACACCGGACGCGCGGTGCTGGGCGCCCGCGTGGTGCCGGGGCTCTTCGCGCAGACCCACGCGCACCCGGAGTTCGTCGGCCGCACGCTGCTGGAGATCCTGCATCGGGGGGACGACCTCCGCGACGGCATGCCCCGGGACGCGGCGAGCTCGGCCCTGGACAGGTACGGCCTCGTCCGCCAGGCCCAGCAGGCGTTCGAGTCGCTCTCCGGCGGACAGCAGGCGCGGTTCCAGGTGCTCCTGCTCGAGCTGTCCGGCGCGACCCTCCTCCTCCTCGACGAGCCCACCGACAACCTCGACCTGGAGTCGGCCGAGGCGCTGGAGGAGGCGCTCGGACGCTTCGAGGGCACCGTGGTCGCGGTCACCCACGACCGATGGTTCGCTCGCTCCTTCGACCGGTTCCTCGTGTTCGGCACGGACGGCGAGGTCTACGAATCCGACGAGCCGGTCTGGGACGAGCGGCGGGTGGCGCGTGCACGCTGACCGCCGCGGAGGCCGCCGGGCGCCGGGTAGGCTGGACGGGTGACCATGGAGATCGAGCTCGGCCGAGGAAAGCGCGCGCGTCGCGCGTACACGTTCGACGACATCGCGGTGGTGCCCTCGCGGCGCACGCGGAACCCCGAGGACGTGTCCACCGCATGGACGATCGACGCCTTCGGCTTCGAGATCCCGGTGCTCGGGGCGCCGATGGACTCGGTCGTCAGCCCGCGCACCGCGATCATGCTCGGGCAGCTCGGCGGCCTGGGGGTGCTCGACCTCGAGGGGCTCTGGACCCGGTACGAGGACCCGGAGCCGCTCCTCGCCGAGATCGCCGGCCTCGCGGAGGACCGCGCGACCGTGCGCATGCAGGAGCTCTACTCGGAGCCCATCAAGCCCGAGCTCATCACCCGCCGACTCGCCGAGATCCGCGAAGCCGGCGTCACCGTCGCCGGCTCCCTCACCCCGCAGCGCACGCAGGAGTTCTACGACACCGTCGCCGCGGCCGGCGTCGACCTGTTCGTCATCCGGGGCACGACCGTCTCCGCCGAGCACGTGTCGAGCGTGGCGGAGCCGCTGAACCTCAAGAAGTTCATCTACGACCTCGACGTGCCGGTGATCGTGGGCGGAGCCGCGACCTACACGGCGGCCCTGCACCTCATGCGCACCGGTGCCGCCGGCGTGCTCGTGGGCTTCGGCGGCGGCGCGGCGTCCACCACCCGGGCCACCCTCGGTATCCACGCGCCCATGGCCACCGCGGTGTCCGATGTGGCCGCGGCTCGCCGTGACTACCTCGACGAGTCCGGCGGGCGCTATGTCCACGTGATCGCCGACGGCGGCGTCGGCACCTCCGGCGACATCGTGAAGGCGCTCGCCATGGGCGCAGACGCCGTCATGCTCGGGGTCGCCCTGGCTCGCGCGACGGACGCTCCCGGCCAGGGATTCCACTGGGGCCCCGAGGCGCACCACCCGAAGCTGCCCCGCGGACGACGCGTCGAGGTCGGCGGGATCGGCACGCTGGAGGAGATCCTCTACGGTCCGGCGCCGGTCGCCGACGGCACCGCGAACCTCATCGGCGCGCTGCGCAAGTCGATGGCCACCACCGGGTACTCCGATCTCAAGGAGTTCCAGCGGGTGGAGGTCGTGCTGGCCCCGTACGAGGCCTGAGGTCTCCGCATCACCGTGACCGCACCTGCTCCCTTCCCGCCGACCCTTCGTGAGGTCATGCTGCGGGGACGCTGGATCGCGATGCTGCTGCTGTGCCTCGTCGTCGCCGGGGTGTTCGCCTGGCTCGGCCAATGGCAGCTGGAGCGGGCGATCGAGACCGATCCACCGGCGCCGGGGGCGACCGAGCAGGTCCGGCCGCTGGACGAGGTCGTGCAGCCGGGGGAGTACCTCCCCGAGCCCCTCGTCGGGCAGCGCGTGGAGACGGAGGGCGTCTGGGTCCCCGGGGACTTCCTCGTCGTGGGCAGCCGCTTCAACGACGGCGCCGAGGGGTACTGGGTCACCGGACAGCTCCGGGTCGACGAGCGCGTCTCGCTGGCGGTCGCCATCGGCTGGGCGCCGGATCGCGAGGCCGCCGACGCCGCCGTGGAGCGTCTGGAAGCCGAGGCGGACGGCGGCGTGGTCGAGGTCGCCGGTCGCGTCATCTCGGATGAGGGTCCGTCGGTGCCTCCGCGCTCCGATCCGGAGCAGATGGACCGGATGTCCCCGGCCGCTCTGTTGAGCCGCTGGCACGACATCGAGCAGCTCGACGTCTACCGTCCGTATCTCGCCTCCACGACCGCCACGGCAGGGCTCGACGACATCGCCTCGCCCGCGCCGGAGGAGCAGTCCCCGGTCAACTGGCTCAACGTCTTCTATGCCGCCGAGTGGGTCATCTTCGCGGGCTTCGCGTTCTACCTCTGGTACCGCCTGGCGAAGGACGCCTGGGAGCGCGAGGTGGAGGAGTTCGAGGACGCCGAGGGGTCAGCGGCCGTCTGACACCACTGCGCATCCGCGCGACGGGCGCTGCGCTTCTGCGCGCCGCGGGGCCGGCGTGTGAACCTTCGTCAGGGGGCGTCGCGGCCATTCGGTGAGCGCTGGATGACCAATGGGAAAACTCCGTTGAGGATGTCCGAACCGCTCCGTATGCTCGCTCCATGTGCGCACACTGGGAGTTCCCGATGTGTGCGATGACAGCGTCCTGAGCAGCGCCGGAACACGATCGAGGAGACAGCACCGATGATGTCCGCTCCTGAGCACGGGGAGACCCTGACCCCCGTCTCGCACCGCAGAATCCGAGGGCGCGTGGGCGCTCTCGCCGCGACGTGCGTCGCCGCCCTGAGTCTCGGCTCGCTGGTGGCCGCGCCCGCATCGGCGAACACCGAGGGCACCGGGGTGGTGATCAACGAGGCCTATCTGTCCGGCGGCAGCGCCGGGGCGGCGTTCACGAACAAGTTCGTGGAGCTCTACAACCCGACGACGGCGCCCGTCACGCTCGACGGCATGTCCCTGCAGTACCGCTCCGCGGCCGGGACCGGCGCCTTCAACGGCGTCGCACCGCTGAAGGGGACGATCCCGGCGGGCGGCTACTTCCTCGTGCAGGCGAACAGCAACGGCACCAACGGCGCCGCGCTGCCCACTCCCGACGCCACCACGACGCTGAGCCCGAGCGGCACCAACGGCACCCTGGCGCTCGTCGAGGGCACCGCGGCGGTGACCCTCACCCCCGGCTCGACCGTCGGCGTGGACGGGGTGATCGACCTCCTCGGCTACGGCACCTCGAACACCTTCGAGACGGCGGCGGCCACCGCCCCCACCAGCAACACCGACGTCCGGTCGCTGAATCGCACGGACGGTGCGGACGCGGACGACAACAAGGCCGACTTCGCACTGTCGGCGACCATCACCCCGCAGAACTCCGGCGGCACGGATCCCGGCACCGACCCGGGCGAGGAGCCGGGGACGGAGCCGAAGGCCGCCACCATCGCGGAGGTCCAGGGCACCGGCGACGTCTCGCCGCTCGCCGGACAGCGCGTCCGCGTCGAGGGCGTCGTCACGGCGGACCACCGGACCGGCGGCTACAAGGGCATCGTGATCCAGACGCAGGGCTCGGGCGGCGAGACCGACGCGACCCCGGGCGCCTCGGACGGCGTGTTCGTGTTCCTGAACGCGCTCGCGCCCACGCTCGAGATCGGCGACCTCGTCTCGGTGGCCGGCACGGTGAGCGAGTACTACGGTCAGACCCAGATCGCCCCTGCCGCGGTCGCGGACGTCTCGGTGGTCACGGCCGGCGTGGGCGTGCCCGCGCTCACGCCGCTCCCCGACACCGTGCGCGGTGCCGACCGCGAGCAGTACGAGAACATGTACGTCGCCCCGACCGGCACGTACCGGCTCGCGTCGAGCCACCAGCTCTACAACTACGGGGCGCTGTGGCTGAACGCCGGCGACGACCTCAACGTCAAGAGCACCGAGACCACGCGTCCCGGGGCCGACGCCGCCGCCATCGCGGCCGAGAACCGCGCCAACCGCATCCTGCTCGACGACGCCTGGTCCATCCAGGTGACCAACAACGGCCACCCGGGCCAGCAGCCGTACTTCACGGAGGACACGGTGGTCCGCAACGGCGACACCGTCGACTTCGGGTCCAACGGCTACGTGCTCCAGTGGGGCTTCGACGACTGGCGTCTGCAGCCGGTGGTCCCGATCGACGACGCCTCCCCCGCGGAGCGCAAGGTCACCTTCGAGGCGACGAACCCGCGCCCCGCGGAGGCTCCGGAGGTGGGCGGTGATGCGCAGGTGGCGTCGTTCAACGTCTACAACTACTTCACGACGCTGAAGAGCGAGGACGCCGACGCCCGCGGCGCGGCGAACGCGGCCCAGTTCGCGATCCAGAAGTCCAAGATCGTCTCGGCCATCAACGGCCTCGACGCGGAGATCGTGGCGCTGATGGAGATCGAGAACTCGGTCAAGCTGGGCAAGCCCGTCGACACCGCCCTCAAGGACCTCGTCGCCGGCCTCAACGCCGACGCGGGCTCCGACGTGTGGGACTACGTGCGCACCCCCGAGGCTCTGCAGGACCCGGCGACCACGGACTACATCACCAACGCGATCATCTTCAAGAAGGACGCCGTGAGCACGGTGGGCGACAGCGCCACCGTCACCGACGAGTCCGTGTGGGGCAACGCCCGCGAGCCGATCGCCCAGGCGTTCGACATCGACGGCCGCGTCGTCACCGTCGTCGCCAACCACCTGAAGTCGAAGTCCCCGCCGCAGGGCGCCGGGGCCGAGCCCGCCGACGGTCAGGGATTCTTCAACGCCGACCGGGTGAAGCAGGCGCAGGCCGTCCTCGACTTCACCGACGAGCTGGCCGAGAGCAGCGGCAGCAGCGACATGCTGCTGATCGGCGACTTCAACGCCTACGGGCAGGAAGACCCGATCGACGTCTTCACCTCGCAGGGGTGGAGCGACGTCGCCGCCGACAAGGCCGCAGGTCAGTACACCTACACGTTCGACGGCGAGCTCGGCTCGCTCGACCACGTGATCGCCTCGCCCTCGCTCGTCCCGTCGATCACGGGCGCCGGTGTGTGGGGAATCAACTCCCCCGAGTGGAGCGACCGCGGCTATGCGTTCGGCGCCGCCGAGGAGGGCACCCCCTACCGGTCCAGCGATCACGACCCGATCCTCGTCGGCGTCTCCTCGGAGATCCCGCCGGTGAGCATCGACGTAGTGACGGTGAACGACTTCCACGGCCGTATCGAGGCTGACGGGGCGGCGGCGGGAGCTGCCGTGCTCGCCGGCGCGGTGCAGCAGTTCCGTGCGGCGAACCCGAACACGATCTTCGCCGGAGCCGGCGACCTGATCGGGGCGTCGACGTTCACCTCGTTCATCAACGACGACAACCCCACGATCGACGCGCTCAACGCCGCCGGTCTGGACGTGAGCGCGGCGGGCAACCACGAGTTCGACCAGGGCTGGGAAGACCTGCGCGACCGGGTGCAGGAGCGCGCGGACTGGGAGTACATCTCCTCGAACGTCTTCCTCACCGAGACCGGTGAGCCCGCGTTGGCCCCGGCCTGGGTCAAGGAGCTCGACGGCGTGCGCGTCGGATTCGTGGGCGCCGTCACGGAAGACCTCGACTCGCTCGTCTCGCCCGAGGGCATCGCTGATCTCGAGGTGCGCAGCATCGTCGACTCCGTGAACGCCGTGGCCGACGACCTGCGCGACGGGGACCCCGCCAACGGCGAGGCGGACGTGGTGATCCTGCTCGTGCACGAAGGCGCGGAGAGCACCGCGCTGTCCGCGATCACCGAGGACTCGCCGCTGGGCGAGATCGTCTACGGGGTCGACGACGACGTGGACGCGATCGTCTCGGCGCACACGCACCTCGCCTACAACCACGTCATCGATGGCCGGCCGGTCGTCTCGGCGGGGCAGTACGGCGAGAACCTCGGCCTCATGAACATCCAGGTCGACCCGAAGACGAAGGAGCTGCTCTCGATCACCAACGAGATCAAGCCCCTCACGGCTGCGGGCAAGCCGCTGTACCCGGCGGTGCCGGAGGTGCAGGCGATCGTCGACAAGGCGAAGGCGGAGGCCGACGTGCTGGGCGCCGTGAAGGTCGGCGACATCACCGCCGACTTCAACCGTGCGCGGCAGACCAACGGCTCGGAGAACCGCGGTGGCGAGTCCACCATCGGCAACTTCGTCGCCGACGTGCAGAAGTGGTCCACGGGTGCGGACATCGCTCTTATGAACCCGGGCGGCATCCGTGCCAACCTGACCTACGCGTCGAGCAACGCCGACGATCCGAACGGCAACGTCACCTACCGGGAGGCGGCGACCGTCCAGCCGTTCGCCAACACGCTGGTCACGCTGACCCTCACCGGCACGCAGCTGAAGGGCGTGCTGGAGGAGCAGTGGCAGCCGGCCGGATCGGCGCGACCGTTCCTCAAGCTCGGCGTCTCCGAGGGGCTGGTCTACACCTACGACCCGACGGCGGCCGCGGGTTCGCGGATCACCTCGATCACGCTGAACGGCACTGCGATCGACCCGAACGGGGAGTACACGGTGGCGGCGAACTCCTTCCTCGCTGCGGGCGGCGACAACTTCGCCACCTTCAAGGAGGGCGCGGGCAAGCGGGACACCGGCAAGATCGACCTGCAGTCCATGGTCGACTGGTTCGACGCGAACAAGACGGCCTCGCCCGACCTCGCCCAGCGTGCGGTCGGCGTGACGGTCAGCCCGGCAGACGCCGACGGCTACCGCGCGGGCGACCAGGTGACCGTCTCCCTCTCCTCGCTGGCCTTCAGCGGGGGCGAGGCGGCTCCGGGAGCCGTCACCCTGTCGCTCGGTGACACGCAGCTCGCGGCTGGCACGGTCGACCCGACCATCGTGGACACCACGGACGAGGGCGGGCGCGCCACCCTCACCTTCACGGTGCCGTCCGGGGTGTTCGGCGAGCAGCAGCTCACGGTCGAGGTCCCGGCGACGGGCACCACGGTGCAGGTGCCGTTCACGATCGCCGGCGAGGAGGAGTTCGCGGGGACCATCGCGCTCGGCTCCTCGAAGGTGGCCGCGGGCAAGAAGCTCGCGATCACCGGCGAGGGCTACCAACCCGGCGAGACCGTGACGGTGGAGCTCCGCCCGAAGAAGGGCCAGGGCGTCGAGGTCGGCACGGTGCAGGTCCGTCAGGACGGCACGTTCAGCACCTCGGTGACGGTGCCGAAGAACGCCCAGCCCGGGAAGTACACCGTCGCGGTGGCGCAGGCGGACGGGGACGAGGCTACGGCCACCGTGACCGTCAACCGGGCCGGCGGTATCGGCGGGATCATCAAGGACATCGTCGACTGGCTGTGGGACCTCCTGACCGGATGGTTCTGACGCCGATCGGCGGATGACGTGGCGGAGGCCGTCGGGGCGACCCGGCGGCCTCCGTCGTTTCCGCGGGGTCGGGGTGGCGCGCCCCGCCGACTAGACTGGGGGCATGCCCGAACCGAAAGTCGCCAGCTTTCCGGCGATCCGCGGTGCGCTGAAGTTCTACCAGATCGCGTCGATCATCACGGGAGTCATGCTGCTCCTGCTGCTCGCCGAGATGGTGCTGAAGTACACGCCGATCCACCTCGAGCTCTTCGCCGGAGGGTCGGGCGGCCCGCTCTGGTTCGCCGGCGTCATCGCCGGACCGGACTGCCAGTGGTGGTCGCTGTTCGCGCCGTGGACGAACTCCTGCGAGATGACCTCCCTCGGGGACGGCTTCAACATCTCGCTGTTCATCCTCGTCGCCCACGGCTGGTTCTACGTCGTCTACCTCTTCGCGTGCTTCCGCATGTGGAGTCTGATGCGCTGGCGGTTCCCGCGGTTCATCCTGCTCGCGCTCGGCGGCGTCGTGCCGCTGCTGTCGTTCTTCATGGAGGCGGTCGTCGCCCGTGAAGTCAAGACCTATCTCGCCACCAGGGAGGCCGCCGAGGCCTCCGCGATCGCCCCGGAAGGTGTCCGTTGACCGAACAGTCCGAGACCCAGCAGCGCCCCGCGCTCGTCGTCGACTTCGGCGCCCAGTACGCGCAACTCATCGCCCGCCGCGTGCGCGAGGCCGGGGTCTACAGCGAGATCGTGCCGCACACCGCCACCGCGGAGGAGATCGCCGCGAAGAACCCCGTCGCCATCATCCTCTCCGGTGGTCCGTCCTCGGTGTACGAGGAGGGTGCACCGAAGCTCGACCCGTCGGTCTTCGACCTCGGCGTCCCCACGCTCGGCATCTGCTACGGCTTCCAGTACATGGCGCAGACCCTCGGCGGCGAGGTCGCGCACACCGGCCTCCGTGAGTACGGCGCGACCGATGCCGTCATCTCCGGTGACGGGGGCACGCTGCTCAGCGGGCAGCCGACCGAGCAGAACGTGTGGATGAGTCACGGTGACCAGGTCGCGAAGGCCCCGGAGGGCTTCGAGGTGCTCGCGACGACGGAGGCCACGAAGGTCGCCGCCTTCGCGAACGAGGAGCGCGGTTTCTACGGCGTGCAGTGGCACCCCGAGGTCAAGCACTCCGACCACGGTCAGCGTGTGCTCGAGAACTTCCTCCACAAGGGTGCCGGTCTGGCATCCGACTGGAACCCCGACAACGTGATCGCCGAGCAGGTCGAGCGTATCCGCGAGCAGGTCGGCGACGCCCGGGTCATCTCGGCGCTGTCCGGCGGCGTGGACTCCGCCGTATCGACCGCCCTCGTGCACAAGGCCATCGGCGACCAGCTCACCGCGGTCTTCGTCGACCACGGCCTCCTCCGCAAGGGCGAGCGCGAGCAGGTCGAGAAGGACTACGTCGAGTCCACCGGCGTGCGGCTCATCACGGTCGACGCCGCCGAGACCTTCCTCGGTCACCTCCAGGGCGTGACCGACCCGGAGGAGAAGCGCAAGATCATCGGGCGCGAGTTCATCCGGGCGTTCGAGAAGGTGCAGCTCGACCTCGTCGAGGAGGCGAAGGCCGACGGCGGCGCCCCGGTGAAGTTCCTCGTGCAGGGCACGCTCTACCCGGACGTCGTGGAGTCGGGTGGCGGTGCGGGCACCGCCAACATCAAGTCGCACCACAACGTGGGCGGGCTGCCGGACGACCTCGACTTCGAGCTCATCGAGCCGCTGCGGGCCCTCTTCAAGGACGAGGTCCGCGCGATCGGTCGCGAGCTCGGCATCCCCGAGGCGATCGTCGGCCGCCAGCCGTTTCCGGGGCCCGGCCTCGGCATCCGGATCATCGGTGAGGTCACCGCTGACCGTCTCGAGATTCTGCGTGAGGCCGACGCCATCGCCCGCGAGGAGCTGACCAAGGCCGGCCTCGATCAGGAGATCTGGCAGTGCCCCGTCGTGCTCCTCGCCGACGTGCGCTCGGTGGGCGTGCAGGGGGACGGCCGCACCTACGGGCACCCGATCGTGCTGCGTCCGGTCTCCAGCGAAGACGCCATGACGGCCGACTGGACGCGCCTGCCGTACGACGTGCTGTCGAAGATCTCGAACCGGATCACGAACGGCGTCCGTGACGTCAACCGCGTCGTGCTCGACGTCACGTCGAAGCCGCCGGGGACGATCGAGTGGGAGTAGGGGGCACGATGCCCCCGGTCTCGGCGCCTGTCCTCCCGGACGCCGAGTACCTGGTGCTGTCCAGCCGCCTGATCCCGGGGCTGGACGGCGGGTACACGATCGCCACGCTCGCGCGCGCCCGGCTGTTGGCCGCCGCAGGGGCGGGGGAGGGCGCGGGTCCGCAGCTGCTGACCTTCGACCCGGGGACGGCGGCCGAGCACGCCGAGCACCGTCGCGTGTTCACCGAGCGCGGCGCGCTCACCGCCCGCGATCGCCTGCGGAACCTCTTCGACGAGGCGGTCGCGCCGGAGGGCGGAGCCGCCTCCTGGCTGCGAGACGCGGCCGACGCTGCGGTGGCGGCCGACCCCGACGTGGAGTACCGGGTGCTCGCGGACCCCGAGGGGCGCCCCTTCGCGGCGCTCCCGGTGATCCCGGGCAACCCCGACTGGCACCTGACGGATGAACCGGTGCTGGTGTACGACGGCGCCGGCGTGGTCGTCGGTGCGCTGCACGGTTTCCGCGGACTCTACGGTGCCTGGCTCGGGCACGTCACCGCGGCGGTGGGGGACCGTCCGATCGTCGTGATCTGCGAGTCCCGCCAGCTCGGTGAGCTGATCGCCGATTGGGTCGACCCGCGCGTCCGCATCCTGCACCCCATCCACACCATGCACGTGGAGGCGCCCTACACGCCCGACGCGACCCTCAACACGCTCTGGACTCGCTGGTTCCGGCTGGCCGACCGCTTCGACGCGGTCATCTGGCCGACGGCCACGCAGCGGGACGACGTCGTGGCGCGGTTCGGTGAGGCCGCCAACCATGTCGTGGTGCCGAACCCCATCGCGCCGGTCGAGCGCCGTGACGACCTGCGCGAGGAGGGCCTCGTGGTCGTGCTGGGGCGCCTCGCCGCCGGCAAGCGCATCGACCATTCCATCCGTGCCTTCATCGAGGCGGACGTGCCGGGCTCCCGGATGGAGATCTGGGGCACGGGAGCAGAGCAGGAGCGGCTGGCGGCACTGATCGCCGAGCTCGACGCCGCGGACCGCGTGCGTCTCTGCGGCTACACCGCGGATCCGGCCACCGTTCTCGATCGGGCATCCGTGCTCGTCACCTCCACGGCGTTCGAAGGGCAGCCGCTGGGCATCGTCGAGGCCCTCCTGCACGGCACCCCCGTGGTGTCCTACGACGTGCGGTACGGCATCCGCGACGTTCTCGGTGCGGGCGGCGGGGTTCTCGTCCCCGCGGGCGACGTGGAGGCGCTGGGGGAGGCGCTCCGGGAGCTGCTGACCGACCAGGACCGTCTGGCGGCGCTGCGTGCCGAGGCGCCGGCCGTCGCGGCGGCGTGGAGTCCCGAGCGCTCGATGGAGGCGCTGGCCACGACCATCGCCGCCGTCGTGCAGGCTCCGTCCCGGCGCCGCTGAACGCGACCGTCGCGACCGCCGGGAGGTCGCGAGCGGCCCCCCGGCGGTCGATGGCGTCATCGCGTGCGGCGCCCGTGTGCGGCCACGACCGTGGTGACGGCGCCGGCGGCCAGTAGCAGGCCGCCCAGCACCAGAGCGACGATGGGGGCGTCGCCACCCGTCGCCGCGAGATCACCGCGCTCGCCACGCGTGGCCCCGCCCCCGGGTGCCGTGACGCCGTCCTCACCCGCAGCGCCCGGGTTCGACGGGCTGCCGGGGTCCGTCGGTCCGGTCGGATCCGTCGGAGTCCCCGGGTCGGTCGGGTCCACCGGCTCGTCCACGGCGACAGCCACCGGCGCACTCTCGACGGCGGCGGCATCCAGCGCGGTCACCACCCAGGTCTCCGTCGCAGCGCGCGCGGCGGTGGGGGCATCGTCGGCGGGGAGGGGGAAGCGGAACGACGCCGCGCCGCCTGCCCAGACCGTGTCCACCAGCGCGCCCGGCGTGGCGACGATCTGCGCTGGATCACCGGTTCCGCGATAGATCGCATACTGGCGGGCCTCCTGCGCGTCCCCGGCTTGCCAGCGGAGCTCGCCGTCGATGACCTCGGGGGCCGCCGGGGTGGCCACCTGTCCGTCCGAGAGCCAGGGCTTGGCCGGAACGAGCGTGGGGTGGGCGAAGGCCTCGCCCTCGAGGAGCTCGATCGCGGTGTTCTTGGCCTGGTGTTTGGGCTGCTGATCGGCGGGGAGAGAGCTCAGATCGCTGGGCTTCATGTCGTTGTAGCTGAACAGGACGCTGCCCTCGATGCCGTCGAGCTTCTGGTTGTACCGGATCTGGTTCGGCACCTCCTCCGGGTTCATCCAGGCCTGCTCCCAGCCGCCGTTGTTCACGTGCTTGTAGAGCGCGTGCCCCACGTACACCTGGGTGCGGCTGCCGGCGGCCACGTCGCTCCACCACTGCGCGAGCTCCCCGTAGGGGGCGGCGGCCTGGTCGAAGCTCCAGTAGATCTGCGGCACGATGTAGTCGATCAGGTCGTCCTGGACCCACCCGCGGGTGTCGGCGAAGACCGCCTGGCTGTACGTCTGTGACGAGCTGGTCGGCGTGTGGGATCCGGCCGGGTCCAGCGCCTCGTGCTCCCAGATCCCGAACGGGCTGATGCCGAGCTGCACGGCGGTGCCGCGGGCCGCGTTGCCGGCAGCGATCGCGTCGTCGACGAGGGTGATGAGACGCGTGATGTTGTCGCGCCGCCACGCCTCGATGCCGTCCACGGTGTCGGGGTAGCCCGCCGTGAGGCCGAACTCCTCGAAGGTCGCGCGGTCCTCGCCCTGCGCGCCGAAGAACACGTTCTGGCCGTCGACGGTGATCCGGTACGGGTAGAAGTAGTCGTCGAAGTGGATGGCGTCGACGTCGTAGTTCTCCGTGATCTCGGCGACGGTGGCCGCGACGTACGCGGGGACCTCGGGCTGGCCCGGGTCCAGGAACAGCTTCTCCTCGAACGACAGCACCCAGTCGGGGTGCTGCACGGCGAAGTTGTCGTCGGCGAGGATGCCGGCGTCGTTGAGCGCCGCGATGTACTGCGGGATCGAGAGCGCCTTCACCTCGTCCGCGGTGAGCCCGAGTGCGGTGAGGATCGCGGGAGACGTCATCTTGGTGTTGGTCACACGGTAGGGGTTCAGCCAGGCGTGGAACTCCATGCCGCGCGCGTGCGTGGCCTCCACCATGCGCTGCAGCGGGTCGTACCCGGGATCGGCGCCCTGGGTGCCGGTGAGGAACTCGGACCACGGGTTGAGCGCCGAGGGGTAGTAGGCGTCCAGCAGCGGACGCACCTGGAAGATCACGGCGTTCATGTTCCAGGAGGCGAAGTCGTCGAGCACCGTCGCGTAGCGGGCGTCGAAGTCCGCTGCATCCGTGGGCTTGCCGAAGTTCAGGTTGCCGATCGTGCCGACCCAGGCGCTGGAGAAGCGGCGGTTCTCCGGCGTCAGCGTCGTGGGGATGGCGACCTGCTCTCCGGATCCCGGATAGGTGTACACGGGCTCCGTGCTGTAGCCATAGGCGCCGGAGGTGTCCTTGACGTACCGGGTCAACGGCTCCTCGTCGGGGGCCGCTCCGGCGGTGGTGGGGAGCGCCAGCAGGAGCAGGGCGGCAGCGGCGGTGGCCGCGATGCGTCTCTTCATCGAGTCTCGTCCGATCTGGAAAACAATTTCCATTGAAAGGGTGTGAACTGAAACTCTATGCCTTCAGTGCGTCCTCGAGAAGTCAACGAAAGACGTTCCACCCCGATGTCGATCTCCGCTGTTCCCGTTCGACGTCTGTGATGAGAGGGTCGAGGAACGGCCCTTCGGAACAAGGAGAACATCATGAAGTTCATGCTCATCATGCGCGCGACCGACGACGCGGTGGCGGCCTACCAGGAGATGCCCTTCGAGCAGGTCATCGAGGCCATGGGCCGATACAACGAGTCGATGATGAAGGCGGGCGTCCTCGTCGCCGGCGAGGGCCTGACCGACGCGGCGGAGGGCTTCGTCATCGACTTCAGCGCCGAGAAGCCGCTCCTCACGGACGGCCCCTATGGGGAGACGAAGGAGCTCTTCAACGGCTTCTGGATCATCGAGGTGTCTTCGCGCGAGGAGGCCGCCGAGTGGGCGAGCCGGGCGCCGCTGGGGCCGGGGTCGTTCCTCGAGGTGCGCCGGGTGACCGGCCCCGAGGACTTCCCCGCCGACAACGAGTGGATCGAGAAGGAGGCGGGCTGGCGGGAGGAGCAGGCTCGCCGTACCGAGCAGGCGTGAGGCCGCTCCGCTGATGGACGGCTCCTCGGACCCGGGGACCACCTCGGCCGCCTCTGCGCAGGAGGCGGCCGAGCGGGCTGTCGCAGCGGTGTGGCGCATCGAGTCCGCGCGCATCGTCGGCACGCTGACGCGGATGGTCGGAGACTTCGGCCTGGCGGAGGATCTGGCGCAAGAGGCCCTTGTCGCCGCGCTGCGGCAATGGCCCGTCGAAGGGGTCCCGCGCAACGCCGCGGCGTGGCTCACGGCCGTGGCGAAGCGGAAGGCGGTGGACGGGTGGCGCCGCCGCGAGCGGCTGGACGATCGTCTCGCTCTGATCGCGCACGAGCTCGAACAGGAGCAGGCGCAGGTGCCGGACCTGCCGTGGGATCCGGACGCGGTGGACGACGACGTGCTGCGCCTCCTCTTCATCGCGTGCCACCCGGTGCTCTCGCGGGAGGCGCAGGTCGCCCTGACGTTGCGGGTCGTCGGCGGTCTGTCGACCGGGGAGATCGCCCGCGCCTTCCTCATCCCCACAGCCACGGTGCAGCAGCGGATCGTGCGCGCGAAGAAGACGCTGGCGGCCGCGCACGCGCCGTTCGAGGTGCCACCGCGGGACGAGCATCCGGCGCGGCTCGGTGCGGTCCTCGGGGTGCTCTACCTCATCTTCAACGAGGCTCACGCAGCCAGCAGCGGTCCGGAGTGGATGCGGCCGGAGCTGAGCGACGAGGCCATCCGGCTCGCCAGGGTGCTCGCCGCGCTGCAGCCTCGGGAGCCGGAGGTGCACGGCCTGCTCGCGCTCCTGGAGCTCACGGCCGCCCGCTTCCCTGCGCGTACCGACCGGAACGGGGACCCGGTGCTGCTCGCCGATCAGGACCGCGGACGCTGGGACCGCAGCCGGATCGCGCGGGGGAGAGCGGCTCTGGCGACGGCGGACGGACTCGGCCGGGGTCGCGGGGCGTACGGTCTGCAAGCAGCCATCGCCGAGTGCCATGCCGTCGCGCCGTCCGTGGAGGAGACGGACTGGGATCGCATCGTCGTGCTCTACGAGGCACTGGGCCGGCTCACCCCGTCTCCGGTGGTGGAGCTGAACCGCGCGGCCGCCGTGGCCATGGCGACCGGGCCTGCCTCCGCCCTGCGGCTGCTCGATGAGCTGAGCGCGTCCGGGGTGCTGCGCGGGTACCATCTCCTCCCGGCCACGCGCGGCGAGCTGCTGCGTCGGCTCGGCAGGGAGAGTGAGGCGCGCAGCGAGTTCGCGGTGGCCGCAGGGCTGGCCGGCAACGACCGCGAACGCCGACTCCTGGAGCGCAAGGCACGTGGAGCCGAGGGCTGACCGGCAGCGGCACGAAAAAGACCCGCCCCTCACGGATGCTCTCGCAGCCGTGAGGGACGGGCGTGGGTGACGCGGAGCGCGTCGAGTGGGGTCTGCGTCAGTCGTTGACCCGCTGGCTGCGGCCGGCGATGAGGCCGTAGATCAGCAGCACGATGATCGAACCGCCGATGGCCAGGAGCCAGGTGCCGAGGTCCCAGAACTCCGTGAGCGGACGGTTGAGGATCAGGCTGCCGAGCCAGCCGCCGAGCAGGGCGCCGACGACGCCGAGCAGCAGGGTGATGAACCATCCGCCGCCCTGCTTGCCGGGCAGGATCAGCTTCGCGATGGCTCCGGCGATGAGGCCGAGAAGAAGAAAGCCGAGAAAACTCATGGTCAGCTCCTTGGGTCAGGAGCCCCGGGGTGCCGGGGCTTCGTGGTATCCACTGTGGCGGGTCGCCGGACCGCGTGCCAACCCCTTGCGCGCACCGTCCCGGATATGGCAAAGGCCCGCCTCCGCAGGGAGACGGGCCTTTCGTGGTGCCGTATCGCGTCAGTTGTTGCCGCGGGCGATCGCGATGATCCGCAGGATCTCGACGTAGAGCCAGACGACCGTGACCATGATGCCGAAGCCGCCGAGCCAGCCGTACTTGCGCGGAGCGCCGTTGCGGACGCCCTGCTGGATCTGGTCGAAGTCGAGCACCAGCGAGTACGCCGCCATGATCACGACGAGGACGCCGATGATGAGGCCGAGCGGGATGCCCATGACCTTCATGCTCAGGAGACCGAAGGCGTTGTCGTTGATCCCGGTCCACATGAGGACGAGGTTCAGGAGCGAGAAGACCAGGTAGCCGATCATCGCGATCATGAAGATCTTGGTCGCCTTCTTCGAGGCGCGGATCTTGCCGCTGGCGAAGAGGGCGAGGGTCACGCCGACGACCGAGACGGTCGCGAGCGTCGCTTGGAAGACGATGCCGGGCCAGCGGACCTCGAAGAACGCCGAGATGCCGCCGATGAAGAGGCCCTCGAAGGCCGCGTAGGCGAAGATCAGCGCGGGGCGGACCTTCTTGCGCGAGGTGAAGGTGATCACCATCGCCAGCACGAAGCCGCCGAGCGCCCCGAGGGCCCAGGGCAGCACGTTGACGGCGGCGGGGTTGTACGGGTCGTACCGCGGCACGTCGAGGCCGCCGAGCGTCAGCACCCAGCCGACGGCGGCGGTGACGAGGAGGATGCCGAACAGGCCGGCGGTCTTCCACACGGTGTCCTCGACGGACATCCGGTCGGTCTCGAGGGCGCCGGCCGCGGGGGCGGCGTACATGCCCTCGAGCTGCGCGTTGGCGGCGGCATCCATCGCACCGTGCTGGAGCGACGCGGCCTGTGCGCCCTGCGCACCCTGGGGGGCACCCGGGTAGGTCGCGACGTTGCGCGGGTCCTGCTGCTGGAAAGCAGGATTGTTGAAGGCGAAGTTGCTCATCAGGTGGGCCTCACTCCAAAGGGGGGTCGTAGGTCGCTTTCCTCCACGATACCCGGGCGGCGACACTCCCGGGGTGCCTTACGCTGTGAGCGTGCCCAGCAAATCCCCGCTCGTCATCGGGCATCGCGGCGCTCCCGGCTACCGCCCCGAGCACACCCGCTCGTCCTACGAGCTCGCCCTCGCGATGGGGGTCGACGCCGTCGAGCCGGATGTGGTCGCCACCAAGGACGGCGTCCTTGTCGTGCGGCACGAGAACGAGATCTCCGGCACCACCGACGTCGCCGATCACCCGGAGTTCGCCGACCGCCGGACGACGAGGCGCGTGGACGGCGCCGCGCTGACCGGCTGGTTCACCGAGGACTTCACCTGGGAGGAACTGTCCACGCTGCGGTGCCGGGAGCGGCTGCCGAAGATCCGGTCGTCCAGCGCCTCCTTCGACGGCGCGGAGCCGATCCTGCGTCTGCGCGACGTGCTCGACCTGGTGCGGGCGGCCGCGGCCGCTCAGGGGCGGGAGATCGGCGTCGTGCTCGAGGTCAAACACGCCACCCACTTCGCGAGCATCGGGCTCGACCTCGCGCCCCTCATCGCGCAGGAGCTGCGGGATGCGCGGTGGGCGGTGGGGGAGTTGCCGCTCATCGTGGAGAGCTTCGAATCGACCGTGCTCGGACAGCTCCGCGCCGCGGGCGTCGCCGCGAGCTTCGTCTACCTCGTCGAGGCGGCGGGACAGCCGTACGATCTCCTCGTCGCGGAGGGAGCAACCGCCCTGAGTTACCCGGAGACGGTGGTGCCCGAGAACCTCGACCGTCTGGTCGGGCGGGTCGACGGGATCAGCGTCGACAAGAAGATGCTCCTCGTTCCGGGGACGACGCTGGTGTCCGACGCCCATGCCCGCGGTCTGACCGTCTTCACCTGGACCTGCCGGCCGGAGAACGCCTTCCTCGCGGCGCCCCACCGCGGGCCGGGAGGCAAGAGCGCGTTCGGGCACTACGAGGCGGAGTGGGGCGTGATCGCCCGGCAGGGCGTGGACGGCGTCTTCGTCGACCACCCCGATCTCGGCGTCGCGTTCTTCCGCGGCTGACCCGCCGGGGTCAGAGCGTGCGGTCGAACGCGCCCTGACGGGTGGAGACGATCTCCTTACCGAGCGGCATGAGCGACACCGGGACCATCTTGAAGTCGGCAATGCCCATGGGGATGCCGATGATGGTGATGCACAGCGCCAGTCCCGACACGATGTGACCGAGCGCGAGCCACCATCCCGCGAGGATGACCCAGAGCACGTTCCCGAGGAACGAACCTACGCCGGCCGTCGGCTTGCTGACGACCTCGCGGCCGAAGGGCCAGATGGCGTAGGCGGCGATGCGGAACGACGCGATGGCCCACGGGATCGTGATGATCGGGATGCACAGCAGCAGGCCGGCCAGCACGTAGCCGAGGAAGAGCGCCCAGCCCGCGAGGATGACCCAGATGATGTTGAGGATCGTGCGCATACTGCGATTGTGTCACCCGCGGGGCGGCGCGGCTGGGCATCAGCCCGGAGGTCCCCGGCGCTCGCGCCCGGCGATGCCAGACTGACCGCATGACCGGAATAGTGGTGGACGACGTCAGTAGAGCGTTCGGGGACGTGCAGGCCGTGCGAGGGGCCACGCTGCGCGCAGAGGCGGGAAGGGTGACGGGCCTGGTGGGCCCGAATGGGGCGGGCAAGACGACCCTGCTTTTGATGCTCGCCTCGCTGCTCGCCCCCGACAGCGGCTCGATCCGCATCGGCGGCATCGACCCCGAGGCCGACCCGCTCGCCGCCCGTCGGGTGCTGGGGTGGATGCCGGACGCCCTCGGCGCCTGGCCCTCCCTCACCGCCCGCGAGACGATCGTGACCACGGCCCGGCTCTACGGGATCGACCGCGCGGACGCGGAGCGGCGGGCGCAGCACCTCCTCGGCCTGGTCGGTCTCGGGGAGCTCGCGGATTCGGCGGCGAAGGTGCTCTCCCGCGGGCAGAAGCAGAAGCTCGGCCTCGCCCGCGCCCTGGTCCACGACCCGCAGGTGCTGCTCCTCGACGAGCCGGCCTCCGGCCTAGACCCCGAGGCCCGCGTGCAGCTGCGGGTGCTGCTGCGCCGCTTCGCGGCCGAGGGACGCACGGTCCTGATCTCCAGCCATGTCCTGTCCGAGCTCGAGGAGGTCGTCGACGACGCGGTCTTCCTCGTCGGCGGGGCGGTCGTGGACGCCGCTCCGGCGCAGAGCGCGGTCCGCGCCTGGCGGGTGCGGCTCGCCGGCGCGACCCCCGCACGCCTGACCGCGGACACCTGGCAGGTCGCGTCGACTCTCGGGCTGGCTCCCGAGTCCCTCGTCGTGGACCGCGGCGCCGTCCTCGTCGGCTTCCCCGGGGAAGACGCCGCCGCCCAGTCGCTGCGTCTCCTCGTGGAGGCGGGGCTGCCCGTCGCGGAGTTCGCACCCGCGCAGAGCGACCTGGAGCACACCTTCCTCGCGCTCCGGAACCCGCAGCCGCCCGCGGCGACGACCCCACCCCCGCCGCCTGCGGCACCCCACGGAACGGAGGCGGGAGCATGAGCCTCGCGAACATCGTCGTCATCGCGCGCCTCGAACTGACCCAGCGGCTGCGGAGCGTCGGCTGGTACGTGCTCCTCGGCGTCTTCGCGCTGGTGCTCCTCGGCGTCACCGGCTTGTCGTTCGCCGTGTACTCCTGGGGGGAGGACGTCGGGGCCGGCGTGTCGTCCATCGTCGTCAACGTGGTCCTGCTGCTCGTCGTGCTCGTCTCGCCGACGCTCAGCGGCAACGCCATCAACGGCGACCGGGAGGCGGCCACGCTCGCGCCGATCCAGGTCACCGCGGCGTCGACCGGCGACATCATGCTGGGAAAGCTCCTCGCGGCGATCGCGACGGGCGGCGCGTTCCTGCTGGTGGCCGTTCCGTTCCTCGCGGCGTCGCTGCTGGCGGGTGGAACCGATCCGATCGTGCTGTTCGTGGCGCTGCTCGTCCTCGCCGCCGAGATCATCATCGTCGCCGCGATCGGCGTGGGGCTGAGCGGCCTCATCGCCCGGCCGCTGTTCTCCGTCGCGTCCACCTACCTCGTGGTGTCGGCGCTCGTCATCGGCACGATCATCGTCTTCGCACTCGGCGGCCTGGCCGTGCGCAGCGAGGCGACCACCTACAGCCGCCCCTACGACAGCAACGGCAACGTGGACTGCGAGAGCTGGGACAGCTACACGTACGAGGCGCCGCGGTTCGACCTCGTGTGGTGGGCGCTCGCCGCCAACCCGTTCGTCGTGCTCGCCGACGCGACCCCCACCGAGTTCAACACGAGCGGGTACCCGGTCGATCTGTACGGGCAGATCAAGTTCGGTGTCCGCAGCGCGCAGCTCTCGCCGCTGGAGCAGCGATGGGACGACTGCGACCCGGAGAGCGGTTCCCAGACGGCTGAGCAGGTGATCGACGAGACCGTGCCCAGCTGGTTCGTGGGGCTCGGGGTGCAGGTCGTGCTCGCCGGGGCGCTGTTCGCGGGAGCGTGGGCACGGACGCGGACGCCGGCGCGACGGCTGCCGCCCGGTACGCGCATCGCCTGACCGGCAGGGCCGAGGAAGACGCCACCGACCGTTCACCGGCCGTCCACCGACGGGTCGACGGACGGCCATGCGGCAGCGGTGGTCTGGACGGGTACCCGTCTGCGCTCAGTCGAGCCATCTTCCAGGAGCCCCCATGCCCCGACTGCACTCCGTGGCGGCAGTCACGGCGGCGTGCGCGCTGAGCGCCGCCGCCCTGATCGCCGCCCCCGTCGCCGCCTCCGGTGCCATCCCTCCCGGCGAGCCCGCGCCGACCGCCGAAGCAGGGCTCGTCCTCAACGAGATCGTCTACGACGACGCGGCGACCGGGCTCGCCGACCGGATCGAGATCTACAACGCGGGCTCGGCGAGCGTCGACCTGACCGGCTGGCGGGTCTCGGACGAGAAGCGCGACAGCTTCGGCGCGGCACCGGCCGGGACGGTGCTCGCGCCGGGCGCGCTCCTCGTCCTGGTGAAGGACGTGGACTTCGCCTTCGGGCTGGGCAAGGGGGACGAGGTCGTCCTCCACGACCCGGAGGGGGTCGAGGTCGATTCCTACGCCTACGCGAACACCGCGCCGCTGGCGGTCTGGGCGCGCTGCCCCGACGGGACGGGCGACTGGGCGCATGCCACGGCGGCGACACCGGGCGCGCCCAACGACTGCCAGGTCGCGTCGGTCGCGGGCTCGATCCGCATCAACGAGGTCGACTCGCAGCCGGCCGACTGGGTCGAGTTCCACAACCCGGGGACGGAGGCGCTCGATGTCTCCGGGTACGAGATCCGCGACAACTCCGATGACCACCGGTGGCGCTTCCTGCCGGGCACCACGATCGAACCAGAAGCGTTTCTCGTCGTCGATGAGGGCACGATCGGGCTCGTCGACGGCGTGGAGGCGGCGTTCCGCGACCCGATCGGCATCGGCAGCGCCGACCGCATCCGCCTCTTCGACACCGCGGGCACGCTCGTCGACGATACGCAGCCCTGGGAGGGACACGCCGCCATCGACGGGGACTTCGCCGCCGCCACGCTCGCGCGCTGCCCGGACGGTACCGGCGCTTTCGTGCTCGCGCACGCGACCCCGGGAGCGGTGAACTCCTGCGTCCTCCCTGATGTCGCGATCAACGAGATCGAGTCCAACGGGGACGCGACCGACTGGGTCGAGGTCGTGAACACCGGCAGCACCACGGTCGACCTGTCCGGCTGGACCGTCATGGACGGCGATCCGGTCGGACACGCCTCGGAGACGACGCCGCTGCCGGCGGGGACGCTGCTGCCTCCGGGCGGATACCGGGTCTTCGATCAGCCCGCCGACTTCGTCTTCGGGCTGGGCAACGGCGACACCGTGACGCTGCGGGACGCGAACGGACTCATGATCGACGAGCACGTCTACTCCGCGCACGCCGACGGCGTCTGGGCACGCTGCGCCGACGGGACGGGCGCGTTCGTCGACGCGCCGGCAGCGACGAAGGGCCAGCGCAACGCCTGCGGGAACCCGGTGCGGATCAACGAGGTCGAGTCGGACGGCGGCGCGCCGGACGACTGGATCGAGCTCGTCAACCCGACCGGCGCCTCGCTCGAGATCGGTGGCGTCGTCGTGAAGGACGACGACGACGCCCACGCCTACACCGTTCCCGTCGGCACGACGATCCCGGCCGGAGGCTTCTTCGTCATCGAGCGTTCGGCCCTCGGCTTCGGGCTGGGCGCGGGCGACGCCGTCCGCCTCTTCGACGGTGAGCTGCTCATCGACGAGACCGCCTGGGGCGAGGGCCACGCGGCGACCTCCTGGGGCCGCTGCCCTGACACCACGGGAGCCTTCGCGGCGACCGCGACGCCGACGAAGGGCGCGCCGAACGTGTGCGCGGGCGAGGTCACCGTCGGCACCTGGCCGGGGTCGGCCGAAGTGCGGGTGCTCGACGACGTGCCGACGTTCCTCGAGGACAGCTCCGGCCTCGACGTGCAGGAGACCGCGGACGGGGCATTCCTCTGGGCCGTGGATAACGGCGAGGGGCGCATCTGGAAGCTCGAGGCCCACGCGGACGGCTCGGTGGAGAAGGCCGCGGGCTGGGACGAGGGCAAGCGTGTGCGCTTCGCCAAGGACACCGGGAACCCGGGCGCCGCAGGGCCGGACACCGAAGGCATCACGGTCGACGGGAGGGGCCTGGTCTACGTGGCGTCCGAGCGCGACAACAGCGCCAAGGGTGTGAACCAGAACGTGCTGCTGCGGGTCGATCCGGACGCGGCGGCCGGCGATCTCGTGGCGCAGCGGGAATGGGATCTCACGGCGATGCTCCCGGCGGTCGGCGCGAACCTCGGCATCGAGGCCGTGCAGTGGGTGCCGGACAGTGCGCTGAACGGAAAACTCTTCGACGACACCACCGGGACCGCCTACGACCCGGCCGTGCATCCGGGACACGGCGACGGCCTCTTCTTCGTCGCGGTGGAGGACAACGGGCACGTCTACGCCTTCGCGCTCGCCGCGGACGGCACGGCCACGCTCGTCTCCGAGATCTCCCCCGGGCTCACCGGTGTCATGGCGCTCGACTGGGATGACGTCCGAGGCACCCTGTGGGCGGTGTGCGACGACGGCTGCCAGGGCCGCTCCGCCGAGCTCACCTTGAACGGGACCGCGCGGCCCGGGATCGCTCACTACGCGCGGCCCGCCGGCATGCCCGACATCAACAACGAGGGCTTCGCGACGGCTCCCGCGTCGCTCGCGGTCGACGGACAGCGTCCGGTGTGGTGGTTCGCCGATGGCTTCGCCTCGGAGGCGCTGCGCACCGGCACGCTGCCGGGCGGCACAGGCGCCGAGAACCCCGGTGGGGAGAACCCCGGCGGCGAGAACCCTGGTGGCGAGAACCCTGGTGCGGAGAACCCGCCGCTTCCCGGCACGGAGCTCGTGGACGGCAACCGCCGCGGCGTCACCGTCGATCCGGCGGTGGCCGCACCGGGGCAGCGGGTCACCGTCACGGTCGGCGCGGATGCCGCGGGAGCGCGGGCGGAGGTCTGGATGTACTCCGTCCCGGTCCGCCTGGCTGCGGGGACGCTTTCGGCGACGGGTGCCCTCACGGTCACCGTTCCGGTGGACGCGCCGCTGGGCGCGCACCGCATCGCGGTCTACGCGGCGGATGGGACGCTCCTCGGCTGGGCTGACCTGCGCGTCACCGCCGCGGGCGAGGGGCTGGCCGCGACCGGAGCGGACCTGCCGGTGGCCGCCACCGCGCTCGCGTTGATGCTCCTCACGACCGGGGTCCTCGCGCTGCGCCGTCGGAACCGCACCGCCTGACCGGGGGAGGGGTGCGGGCGGTCGCCTGTATCCCTCCCCGACGCGGACCGCGATGTCGGTGCCGCCGCCTAGACTCGAGAGGTCATGACCGAAGCCCCTCTCATCGTCCCCGGATCCGTCGGCCCGCAGTCCTCCGGCGCCCCCGCGCAGGACGACCTCCTCGCCGGCCTCAACCCCCAGCAGCTCGAGGCCGTCACCTATCGCGGCCCCGCGCTGCTCATCGTCGCCGGCGCCGGATCGGGCAAGACGAGCGTGCTCACGCGCCGCATCGCCTCGCTCCTGCGCAGCCGGGAGGCGTGGCCGAGCCAGATCCTCGCCATCACCTTCACCAACAAGGCCGCCGGCGAGATGCGCGAGCGCGTCGAAGGGCTCATCGGCGACGCCGCGCGCGGCATGTGGATCTCCACGTTCCACTCCGCGTGCGTGCGCATCCTCCGCCGCGAGGCGCAGCAGTTCGGGTTCACGAAGAACTTCACCATCTACGACTCCGGAGACTCCCGCGCCCTCCTCAAGCGGCTGGTCAAGGAGCACGAGGCCGACGCCTACGGCCTCACCCCGGCGGCGGTCCAGGGGCGCATCTCCAAGCTCAAGAACGAGCTCTCCGACGCCGAGGCCTATGCCCGCCAGGCCAACATGAGCGACCCGGCCGAACGCGTCTTCGTCGAGGTCTTCGCCGACTACCAGCGGCAGCTCCAGAAGGCCAACGCCTTCGACTTCGACGACCTCATCGGCCAGACGGTCTACCTGTTCCGGGCGTTCCCCCAGGTCGCCGACACCTACCGCCGCCGGTTCCGCCACATCCTCGTCGACGAGTACCAGGACACCAACCACGCGCAGTACGCGCTCATCCACGAGCTCACCCGTCCGGTGTCCGGGGTCGGCGCGACACCGGAGCCGTATGCCGCCAACGGCATGATGATCTTCGAGCCCGACCCCGAGCCGGCACCGGGCGCCGGTGAGGCCGGGGCGTCGCTGACGGTGGTCGGCGACTCGGATCAGTCGATCTACGCCTTCCGCGGCGCGGACATCCGCAACATCAGCGAGTTCGAGCGCGACTTCCCGGGGGCGAAGGTCGTCCTCCTCGAGCAGAACTACCGCTCGACGCAGAACATCCTCTCCGCGGCGAACGCCGTCATCGGCAACAACTTCGACCGCAAGGACAAGAAGCTCTGGAGCGACCGCGGCGAGGGCGACAGGATCATCGGCTTCACCGGCTACTCGCAGCACGACGAGGCCCAGTTCGTCGCCGACGAGATCGAGGCCCTGCACCGCAAGGGCATGCCGTACTCGGAGATGGCCGTCTTCTACCGCACGAACTCGCAGTCCCGCGCGCTGGAGGAGATCTTCATCCGCTCGGCCGTGCCGTACAAGATCATGGGCGGCACCAAGTTCTACGAGCGCGCCGAGATCAAGGACGCCCTGGCCTACCTCGTGGCGGTCGCCAATCCCGCCGATGAGATGGCCGTGCGCCGCATCCTCAACAAGCCGCGGCGCGGCATCGGCGACGTCACAGAGACCGCCATCGCCCGTTTCGCCGACGAGCACGGCATCGCCTTCCGCGAGGCCCTGTCGCTTCCGGGGCAGCTCGGTGTGGGCCCGAAGATCCAGGCTGCCATCGCCCAGCTCGATGCGGTTCTCGCCGAGGCGACGGCGATCATGCTCCCGCCGACGGGGGAGGTGCCGCCGCCCACCTCCGTGGCCGACGGGCTCAGCCTCCTGCTGTCCAAGAGCGGGTACCTCGACGCCCTGCGCGCCAGCCGCGACCCGCAGGACGAGGCCCGCGTGGAGAACCTCGACGAGTTCGTGGCCGTGACGCGCGACTTCGCGCGCAACAACCCCGAGGGCACCATCACCGACTTCCTCACCGAGGTCGCGCTGGTCTCCGATGCGGACGACCTCGACGACGAGTCCGGGTCGGTCTCGCTCATGACGATGCACACCGCCAAGGGCCTGGAGTACGACGCGGTCTTCGTGACCGGCGTCGAGGAGGACCTCATCCCGCACCGCATCTCGGCGGGAGAGCCCGGCGGGCCGCAGGAGGAGCGGCGGCTGTTCTACGTGGGCATCACCCGCGCCCGCAAGCGCCTGCACCTGTCCCTGGCGATGACCCGCGCGCAGTTCGGCGAGGTGACGGTCGCGATGCCCAGCCGGTTCCTGCAGGAGATCCCGGCCTCCCTCATCGACTGGCGGCAGTCCCCGGGCGACGTCAACTCCCGCGGGGGCATGCAGTCCAGGGCGCTGAACGCCCGCCGCTCCGGGGGCTCCGGCGACCGCTTCGGCGTCAAGGCCCTGCCCCGCGACTCCCTCAAGCCGCTCTCGACGGCGATGGACAAGATCCCCAACCGTGTCACCGCCAAGATGCGCGACAACGGCGACCTCGAACTCGCCGCCGGAGACCGCATCCGGCACGACGACTTCGGTGAGGGCCGGGTCGACGCCGTCACCGGTGAGGGGGCCAAGCGCATCGCCCACGTCCGGTTCGACACGGCGGGGCAGAAGAAGCTGCTCATCAAGGTCGCACCGATCCAGAAGCTCTGACGTCGCGGCGAAGGGGGCGGGGAGACACGGTTAGGCTGGCTCCCATGGCCCTCTTCTCCCGCCGCAAGAAGTCCGGCGACGACGCCGTCGCTCCCGCCCCCTCCGCCGCTCCGGCAGCCGACACCGAGGAGGACGCGAGCATGGCGACCGAGGAGTCGGAGGCGTCGACGGCCGAGGCATCGCCCGCCGTCGGCATCTCCGTCCAGGCGTTCCGCGGTGTTGGCGCCGAAGCCGGACCCGAGGTCGCCCTTCCGGATCCGGATGCCGCGACAGCACCGGCGCCCGCTGCCGCAGCGACACCGCCGCGCCCGGCGGAGGAGCCCGCGGCGCCGGCTGCCGAGCGGAAGCTCCCGCTCGCTCCTGCGCTCCCGCCCGAGCAGACCGAGACCGTCGCAGGGATGAAGGACAACGTCCTCCTGCGCGAGTCCCTGGCGCAGATCGAGGCGGGCGCCTCCAACGAGCAGCTCCTCGGAGTGCTCCGCCAGGCTCTGCAGAGCCACCTCTACATCCGCGTGAGCGGTGATGCCCGCGCGCAGATCAGCGAGGGCAAGCCGCTGGCCGTCGCCGTGGTCCGCGACGGAGAGCGGCAGTTCATGCTGGCATTCAGCTCGGCGGCCGCCGTCCGCGACTCCGTCCAGCTCGAAGCAGACCCGTCCGCCACGTCCGCGGTCGCCCAGCCGACGACCTCGGTCATGCAGCAGGTCGTCTCCGGCGACTTCGCGGGTCTCATCATCGACAACGCCTCGGCGCCGCATCGTGTGGTGTTCCCCACTGAGCTCCTGCAGAAGACGCTCGAGCAGGCCGACGTCGACATGACCGTGAAGTCGCTGCTCGCCGCTCCGCGGGAGCAGGACTCGCCCGCCAAGGTGGGCGAGGCCCTCGCCACGACGCGCATGTGGGTGGCCGTGAACGACGGATCCGGCACCGGTCAGGTCGGCATCGCCGAGGCTCAGACAGCCGACGGTCGGCGCTTCCTCCAGCTCTTCTCGCACCCGCTGGAGGTCATCGCGCTGGGCCGCGGCGACCGCCCGCTGCCCTTCGAGCCTGACCAGCTCGCGAAGGTGCTGTCGAGCCACTCCGAGATGGCCGGCGTCATCATCGACTCCGCAGGACCCTCGATGGTGGTGGAGCGCGACGCCCTCGCCCCGGTGCTCGTGCGCGCGGTGCGGATCGAGGACTGACGGCACGCGTCCACCGGGGGCCTGCCGGGGGTTCCGTGCGTCGTGACCGCCCCCTAGGGTCGGAGCATGGCCTCTGAACGCGTGACCCTGACCGTCGCCGACACCGACGGAGAGCGTGAGGTCGCGCTCTCCAGCCCGAATCGGATCGTCTGGCCCGACCTCGGTATCACCAAGGCGGAACTCGCCGAGTACGTGCAGCTCGTGTCTGTGCCGTTCCTCGCGGCGAACGGCAACCGCCCGGTGTCCCTGGAGCGCTTCCGCGACGGCGTCGGCGCTGCCGGCGGTCCGCGTCCCGAGGGGTTCTTCTCGAAGAACCCGCCGAAGGGCACTCCGGACTTCGTTGACGCCGTCACGGTGACCTACAACAGCGGCCGCCGCCATCCCCAGATCGTCCTGAACCGCACGAGCGCGATCGTGTGGGCGGTGCAGATGAACACCATCGTCTTCCACCCGTGGGCATCGCTGGCGACCGACTCCGACAACCCGGTCGAGCTGCGGATCGACCTCGATCCCCAGCCGGGCACCGGGTTCGCCGAGGCCGTCCCCGCCGCCCACGCTCTGCGGGAGGTGTTGCGGGAGGCCGGGCTGGAGGCGTTCGCGAAGACGAGCGGCAACCGCGGCCTGCACGTCTTCGCCCCGATCGAGCCGACCCACGAGTTCCTCGACGTGCGGCACGCCGTGATCGCCGCCGGCCGGGAGCTCGAACGCCGGATGCCGGATCGCGTCACGACGAACTGGTGGAAGGAAGAGCGGGGCGAGCGCCTCTTCGTCGACTTCAACCAGGCCAACCGCGACCGCACGATGGCCGGCGCCTACAGTCCGCGCGCCCTCCCCGGTGCGACCGTCGCGACGCCTGTGCACTGGGACGAGCTCGACGATCTCGACCCCAGGACGTTCACCGTCCGGAGCGTCCCGCAGCGGCTCGAAGAGGTCGGCGACCCCTGGGCCGACATGCAGGCGAAGCCCGGGCGCATCGACACGCTGCTGGAGTGGTGGGAGCGCGACACGGCGGACGGCCTCGGGGAGTTGCCCTTCCCACCGGAGTTCCCGAAGATGCCGGGAGAGCCGCCGCGCGTGCAGCCGAGCAAGAAGAACGCCGCGAACTGGGATGCCGACGGCAACCCCGTCGACGACTGAGCGCGCTCAGCTCAGGACGTCGGCGAGGTCGTAGCCGTCGACGGTGTCGAGCTGGTCGTACGTGCAGGAGCGGGCGTCCCGGTCCGGCCTCCATCGCTCGAACTGCACGGTGTGGCGGAAGCGCGCGCCCTCGAGCTGGTCGTACCGCACCTCCAGCACCCGCTCGGGGCGCAGGCGAACGAACGACACGTCCTTCGATGCGCTGAACCGCGACCGCTCACCCTCACCCGTCACGGCGGCGCCGTCCTCGTCGCGCTCGACCAGCGGCGCGAGCTCCTCCACGAGCTGCTTCCGCTTCGCGTCGCTCCACGCCGCGACCCCGCCGACCTGGCGCAGGGTCCCGTCGGCGTCGTAGAGCCCGACGAGCAGCGAGCCGACCCCGGTGCCGGACTTGTGGATGCGGTAGCCGAGGGCGACGACGTCGGCGGTCCGCGCATGCTTGATCTTGAACAGGGTGCGCTTCCCCGGCGCGTACGGCTGGGCCAGCGGCTTCGCCACGACGCCGTCGAGCCCCGCGCCCTCGAACTCCTCGAGCCAGCGGACGGCCGCGTCCCGATCGCGGGTGGTCCTGGTCAGGTGCAGCGGGTGCTCCACGGAGTCCATGAGCGTCTCCAGCCGGGCCCGGCGCGTCTCGAACGACTGGGCCCGCAGGTCGTCCTCCCCGGAGGCGAGCAGATCGAAGGCGATGAACATGGCCGGGGTCTCCGTGGCGAGCTTCGCGACCCGGGAGGCCGCCGGGTGGATGCGCTGACTGAGGGCCTCCCAGTCCAGACGCTGCGCGCCGTGCGGACCCGTGGCCACGACGATCTCACCGTCGAGCAGGCAGGGCACCGGCAGCAGCTGCGGGATCGCGTCGACGAGCTCCGGGAAGTAGCGCGTCAGGGGCTTCGCGCCGCGGGACCCGATCTCGACCTTCTCGCCGTCCCAGGCGATGAGCCCGCGGAACCCGTCCCACTTCGGCTCGTAGAGCAGGCCGCCCGGCGTCTTGTCGGGGTCGGGAACGGCCGCGACGGCTTTGGCGAGCATGGGGGCCGGGATCTCGTAGCGCATGCACCCATCCTGGACCGGGCGGCGAGCGGGGGAAAGGGCCGGGTCAGCCGAACAGGTCGTCGAGCTCCGCGGGCGTGCCGGCGTCGCGGAGCACGGTGTGTGCCGCGTGCCATCCCGCCATGCCGTTGACCGCGGGGCCGGGCGGAGTCGAGGCCGACGCGAGGTACACGCCGCGCATCGGCGTCCGCCACGGAGCGGGGGAGAGGACGGGGCGGCGCAGGGCCTGACGCATGTCGAAGACGCCGCCGGAGATGTCGCCGCCGATCTCGGCCGGGTTGATCGCCTCGCGCGAGGATGCCGGCACCGCGTGGTGGGCGAGGATCCGGTCGCGGAATCCCGGCGCGAAGCGCTCGACCTGTGCGGTGATGAGTTCGGTCGGGTCGAGGTCGGAGCCGTTCGGCACGTGGATGTACGCCCAGAGCACGGCCTTGCCGTCGGGCGCCCTGGTCGGGTCGAAGAGCGAGGGCTGGACCGCCAGCACGTACGGACGCTCGGACACGTGGCCGACCGCGACCGCGTTCTCGCTGTTCCACACCTCGTCCCTCGTCCCGGCGACGTGCACGGTCGGGGCGCTCCGCACGTGCTCGTTCGCCCACGGGACGGGTCCATCGAGCGCGAAATCGACCTTCGCCGCCGCGGCGCCGTAGCGGTAGCCGCGGAGGGCGCGGGCGTACGAGGCCGGGATGTCAGGGTGGGTGAGTGCGAGCCGGGGAGAGGTGTTGAGCAGCAGCACGTCACCGCGGTCGGGGTCGCCCCCGTCCAGGTCCGCGAGGTCGGTGACGCGGGCGCCCGTCTCGATCGTGCCGCCATGGGCCTCGAGATCGGCGATGAGGGCGTCCGCGATCACCTGCGAGCCGCCGCGGGGGTACGGCCAGCCGCCGGCGTGGGCGAGCCCGGCCAGCAGAAGACCCGCCGCGGCGCCGGCGAGCGTGGGCTGCGGGGAGTTCGCGTGCGCGACCACTCCGGCCATGAGCGCGGCCGCTTCCTCCGTGCGGAAGGCGGCCCGCGCGAGGGGCGTGCCCTGGTCGAGCATGCGGATGGCGTAGCGGACGGCGGTGATCGGGTCCTGCGGGAGGCGGAGGAGCTGGTTCCCGGTGAAGTCCGTGACGCCGTCGATGTGCGTGCTGAGGGGGCGGAGCCGGCGCAGCCAGGCGTCCCCGTCGATGCCGAGGTCGGCGGCGGTGCGCTCGATGTCGCGCCACGCGATGGCGGCACGACCGTCGTCCAGCGGATGGGCGAAGGAGATCTCGGGGCGGATCCACTCGATCCGCTCGTCGAGGCCGAACGCCTGGAAGAAGGGCGAGGCGACGGCTGCGGGGTGGACGGCCGAGCAGACGTCGTGACGGAAGCCGGGGAGGGTGGCCTCCCGAGTGCGCAGGCCCCCTCCGACCGTGTCCGCAGCCTCGAGCACGCGTACCCGGTAGCCGGCGCGGGCGAGGGAGACGGCGGCGGCGAGGCCGTTCGGGCCGGATCCGATGATCGTCGCGAGTGCCATGCGGCCAGTCTCGCACGCGAGTCCGCGGTCGGCGGAGGGGGTTGCGCCGTGCGATCCTGGAAGGGATGAATGAAGTCCAGGGCCCGACCCCCGCCGGCACCTCCCGTCCGTACCGCTCGCTTCCCGAGGCGCTACGCGCGCACCGCATCGATCCGGTGAACCATGCGTTCATCACCGAGATCGTCGATTCCGCGGGGGTGACCTCTCTGATCGACCGCGGTCGCTATATCGAGGCGATCCGGCGCGAGGGCGCGGCGCTGCACATCGGCCGCACGTACACCAACGGATTCACGGAGGACGAGGTCGTCACCGTCGGCTCGACCCGCCTGCGGCTGCAGCCCAGCGAGGGGCGCGCGCCGTACTTCTACGTCACGCACCCGAGCGAGTTCGCCCCGCAGGCCCCCGTCAAGGCCAAGCGTTCCACGACGCCGCGCACCCCGTCGGCGCCGCGCACGCCCGCGGCGCCGAAGCCCGTCGAACGCGACTACGGCGTGTGCGACGTCTGCTTCATGGTGAAGACCCCCGCCGGCGGCTGCGGCTGCGACTGATGCCCGCGGCCTCCGCGTCGCACGGCGGCGTCTCCGTCCGCGAGGCGGAGTGGCCACAGGATTCCGCGTTCGTCGGTACGGCGGTTTCGACGTACCTCCGTCAGACGGAGCAGGAGAAGCACGACGTCCTGGGTGGGCCGGAGGAACCCGAGGGCGAACTCCCCGAGCGGTACCTGCCGGAGGTCCGTGACCCTGCGACCGCGTACGCCGATGGTCGGGTGCTCGTGGCGGAGATCGACGAGGCCCCGGCCGGCGTGGTGATCGCCCTGCCGTATGCCGGTCACACCGAGATCAAGCGGCTCTGGGCTGACCCCGCCGTGCGCGGCCGAGGCGTCGGTTCCGCGCTGCTCGACGCCGTCCTGGCGGAGGCCGAGGGTGCGGTGCGGCTGTCGGTGTGGGAGTGGCGCGACGCCGCGATCCGGCTCTACACGTCCCGCGGCTTCCGCCTCGTCGACCCCTGGGACGATCGCGACCGACTCCTCTGCTTCGAATCGCTCACTTCGCTGCATCCGGCCGCCGAATCCAGCGAAGTGAGCGATTCGAAGGGCTAGGCGAAGGCGCTCATCCCGGTGATGTCGCGGCCGAGAAGGAGGGCCTGCACGGACTCGGTGCCCTCGTAGGTGTGGATGGCCTCGATGTCGGCCATGTGCTGCATGACGCCGTTCTCCAGGAGGATGCCGTTACCTCCCAGGAGGTCACGCGCCGTCGCCGCGATCCGCCGGGCCGCCCGGGTGTTGTGGAATTTGGCGAGCGAGGCCTGGGTCGGACGCAGCGCTCCTGCCTGCTCGAGGTCCGCCATCCGGCGGCAGTAGAGCTGCATCGCCGTCAGGTCCTCCAGCATGTGCGTCAGCCGCTCCTGCACCATCTGGAACTTCGCGAGCGGCTTGCCGAACTGCACACGCTCCTTCGCGTAGGCCAGAGCCGCCTCGTAGCAGGCCGTCGCGTGGCCCAGCGCCGACCAGGCGACTCCGGACCGGGTGGCGTAGAGCACGGTCGAGGCGTCCTTGAAGCTCCTGGTCCCCGGCAGCACCGCGTCCAGCGGTACCCGCACGTCGTCCAGGCGGATGTGCGCCTGATGGATCGCGCGGAGGGAGGCCTTCCCGCGGATCACGGTGCCGGTGTATCCGGGGGCGTCCTGCTCGACGAGGAAGCACCGCACCGCCCCGTGCTCGGCGGCGGACTCGTCGTCGACCCGTGCCCAGACGAATGTGATGCCGCCCGAGGCGCCGTTGCCGATCCACTTCTTGGCGCCGCGGAGGACCCAGGAGTCGCCGTCGCGGCGGGCCACGGTCTCCAGCGAGACGGAGTCCGAGCCGTGGTCGGGCTCGGTCAGCGCGAAGGATCCGAGTACCGAGCCGTCGGCGAGTGCCGTGAGCCAGCGGTCCTGCTGGGCGGGCGAGCCGAACAGGGCGAGCGTCCGCAGCGCGAGGCCGCCCTGCACGGCGAGGATCGTGCCGAGGGAGCCGTCTCCCCGCGAGATCTCCATGTTGACCAGGCCGGCGGCGAGCGGGGAGAGCCGGGTGAGCGCGGGATGGTCGACGCCGTCGACGACGAGGTCCATCTCGCCCATCCGGCGGGCGGCGTCGAGCGGGTACTCGGCGCGGTCCCAGGCCTCGGCCATCTGCGGGGCGACCTCGTCGACGTACGCCTTCGCGCGGTCCCAGGCTTCCCGGTCGACGGCGGGGATGTCGGCGAAGACGGCGTAGTAGTCGCTGTCCTGCCGTCCGGTGATGTCGTAGGACGAGACGCGCTCGCCGGGGACGGGGGAGGCTTCCGTGCTCATGATGCTCCTTCGTGACACCAGGTATCGTACTCCTCGATACTCGGTATCACGACCTCTCCGGCGGGCTCAGTCGAGCTCGGAGCGCAGCCTCCGCGTGACCTCGGCGACGGGCATCGAACGCGGGAAGACCGCCACCACCATGTCGTCCGGAGCCCCCGCCGCGGTGTCCTCGCCGACGCCGTACCGTCGACGCGCATCCGCGAGCGCGGACTGGAGGGTGGACAGCGGCACCTTCTTGCGTCCGCGCAGGAGCTGTCGCAGCACGTGGTTGTGCACCGCCGTCACGAGCGCCGCGAAGCCCACCGCGTCCAGCGGATCCACTCCCGGCAGGGCGCTGCGCAGGTACTCGTCGAACAGCCGCTCGTAGCGGAACACGGTGATGATCTCGCGTTCACGGAGCACCGGCACCTCCCGCACGATCTGGTACCGCCGTCGCGCGAGCTCCGGGTCGTTCGCGAAGTGCGTGAACACGGACTCCGATGCCGCGCAGACCGCGCCCCACGGATCGTCGTGCCCCTCGTCGAGGAACTCCCGGAGCTGCTCCAGCAGGACCTCGTGATCGGCGAAGACAACGTCCTCCTTGCCACCGAACTGCCGGAAGAAGGTCGACCGGGAGACGCCGGCGGCCTTGGCGATCTGCTCCACGGACGTCTGGTCGAACCCCTGGGCGCTGAAGAGTTCGAGCGCGGCGGCGACGACGCCCCCGGTGCGCAGCTCTGCGGATTCCTGCATGGCGAAATCCTAGACCGCCGTGGGGCCCACGCCCGAGCGTCCCCGCGGGAGCGCACCGCTGACGCAGTTCCAGGACCCGCGTTTCCGCGAGGGCGCGCGACCGTCCATGCTGATCCTGGCCGTGGTCACGAGACGTCCGAGGGTCGCCGTTCCGCGCGCGAGTCCGATGCCCGATACCGCCGAGCGATCCGTATGAAGAGGTCCAGGGCCTCGGCTTCGGAGCGGAAGCGGAGCGGCGCATGGAAGCGCTCACCGCGCTCGTCGGCCTCCCAGACGATCCACTCCTCGCCTTCGCGCTCGATCCAGGCGGACGACTGAGGTCGGCCTGTAGGGCCGAACCAGTTCGCGGTCGCGGTGAGCTTCTCGTCGCGGATGATGCGCTGCGCCTGGGCGCCGGTGAGGTCGCTCACGTCGTCTCCTCCGTCTTGCTCCGACGCCGAGAATCGTACCGGAGGCGTCGGTGGGTCGGGGAGGGCGTCGGGGCGTCGGAGCGTTCAGCCTGCGGTAGTAGGCTGGGGGACTGGTCGATGTCTCGACATCGAGAGAATCACCAGACCAGACCGCAGCCCAGTGAAGGAAGCACAGTGGATCTGTACGAGTACCAGGCACGAGACGTTTTCGAGAAGTACGGAGTGCCGGTCCTCGCCGGCATCGTCGCGGACACCCCCGAGGAGGTGAAGGCGGCTGCCGAGAAGATCGGCGGTGTCGTGGTCGTCAAGGCCCAGGTCAAGACCGGAGGCCGCGGCAAGGCCGGCGGCGTCAAGGTCGCCAAGACCCCCGATGAGGCGTACGAGGCCGCGAAGGCCATCCTCGGGCTCGACATCAAGGGCCACGTCGTCAAGCGCGTCATGGTCGCGCAGGGTGCCCGCATCGCCGAGGAGTTCTACTTCTCCGTGCTGCTCGACCGCGCCAACCGCTCCTACCTCTCCCTGTGCTCCGTCGAGGGCGGCATGGAGATCGAGCAGCTCGCCGTCGAGAAGCCCGAGGCCCTCGCCCGCGTCGAGGTCAACCCGCTGACCGGCATCGACAAGGAGAAGGCGGTCGAGATCGCTCGCGCCGCGAACTTCCCGGAGGACCTCGTCGAGAAGGTCTCCGATGTGTTCGTGAAGCTGTACGACGTCTACAAGGGTGAGGACGCGACGCTCGTCGAGGTCAACCCGCTCGTCCGCACCGAGGACGGCGACATCATCGCGCTCGACGGCAAGGTCACGCTCGACGACAACGCCTCCGAGATCCGCCACCCCGAGCACGAGGCGCTCGAGGACAAGGACGCCGCCGACCCGCTCGAGGCCAAGGCCAAGGCGTCGGGCCTCAACTACGTCAAGCTCGACGGCGAGGTCGGCATCATCGGCAACGGCGCGGGTCTGGTCATGTCGACGCTCGACGTGGTCGCCTACGCCGGAGAGAACCACAACGGCGTGAAGCCCGCCAACTTCCTCGACATCGGCGGCGGCGCCTCGGCCGAGGTCATGGCCGCCGGTCTCGACGTCATCCTCGGCGACCCGCAGGTCAAGAGCGTGTTCGTCAACGTGTTCGGCGGCATCACGGCGTGCGACGCCGTCGCCAACGGCATCAAGGGTGCCCTGGAGACGCTGGGCGACACGGCCTCCAAGCCGCTCGTCGTCCGCCTGGACGGCAACCGCGTGGACGAGGGTCGTGCGATCCTCGCCGACTACGCGCACCCGCTCGTGACCCTGGCCGCGACGATGGACGAGGGCGCCGACAAGGCCGCCGAGCTCGCCAACGCCTGACGCTTCGACAGGATTTAAGGAACAGAACATGTCGATCTACCTCAACAAGGACTCCAAGGTCATCGTCCAGGGCATCACCGGCGGCGAGGGCACCAAGCACACCGCGCTCATGCTCAAGGCCGGTACCCAGGTCGTCGGCGGCGTGAACGCCCGCAAGGCCGGCACCACGGTCTCGCACACGGACAAGGACGGCAACGCCGTCGAGCTCCCCGTCTTCGCCTCGGTCGCCGAGGCCATGAAGGAGACCGGCGCCGACGTGTCGATCGCCTTCGTCCCCGGCGCCTTCACGAAGGACGCGATGATCGAGGCCATCGACGCCGAGATCCCGCTGCTCGTCGTCATCACCGAGGGCGTCCCCGTAGGCGACTCGGCCGAGGCCTGGGCCTACGCGCAGAGCAAGGGCAACAAGACCCGCATCATCGGGCCGAACTGCCCCGGCATCATCACCCCCGGTGAGGCGCTCGTCGGCATCACGCCCGCGAACATCACCGGCAAGGGCCCGATCGGCCTCGTGTCGAAGTCGGGCACCCTGACCTACCAGATGATGTTCGAGCTGCGCGACCTGGGCTTCTCGACCGCCATCGGCATCGGCGGCGACCCGGTCATCGGCACCACGCACATCGACGCGCTCGCCGCGTTCGAGGCCGACCCCGAGACCAAGGCCATCGTCATGATCGGCGAGATCGGCGGCGACGCCGAGGAGCGTGCGGCCGAGTACATCAAGGCGAACGTCACCAAGCCGGTCGTCGGCTACGTCGCGGGCTTCACGGCTCCCGAGGGCAAGACCATGGGGCACGCCGGTGCGATCGTCTCCGGCTCGGCCGGTACTGCGCAGGCGAAGAAGGAGGCCCTCGAGGCCGCCGGCGTCAAGGTCGGCAAGACGCCGTCCGAGACCGCCGCTCTCATGCGCGAGATCATCGAGTCGCTCTGACCTGAGCTACGCTTGACCTGAAGGCCCCGGGCTCCACCCCGGGGCCTTCGTCATACCCTCACCCTTTTGAATCGCGCACATGGCCCCATTCCGTGTCGGAATGGGGCCATGTGCGCGACGTGAAACGGGGCTAGATCCCGACGCCGAAGAGGGCCTCGATGGGACCGCGGGCGAAGAAGATCAGGAAGCCGGCGCCGACCACCCACAGCAGCGGGCTGATGGTCTTGGCCTTGCCGGAGAAGGCATGGATGAGCACCCAGCTCACGAAGCCCGCCCCGATGCCGTTGGCGATCGAGTAGGTCAGCGGCATGACGGAGACCGTGAGGAACACCGGCAGCAGCACCCGGAAGTCGCCGAAGTCGATGTGACGGATCTGCGCCATCATCATGGCACCCACGATGATGAGCGCCGCGGCGGCGATCTCCGTCGGGACGATGGAGGTCAGCGGGGTCAGGAACATCGCGATGAGGAAGACGATGCCCGTCACGACGTTCGCGAGTCCCGTCCTGGCACCCTCGCCGATACCCGCGCCGGACTCGATGAAGACCGTGCTGGAGGACGACGAGGTCGCACCACCGGCGATCGCCCCGACACCCTCGACCACGAGTGCCGACTTGATGCGCGGGAAGTCGCCGTTGTCGTCGGCCAGGTTGGCCTCCTTGGCCAGGCCCGTCATCGTGCCCATGGCGTCGAAGAAGTTCGTGAAGAGGAGCGTGAACACGATCATCACGAGGGCGACGAGGCTGACCTTGCCGAGGTCGAACGAGAAGTCGACGGCGCCGATGAGGCTCAGGTCGGGGACGCTGACGGGGGAGCCGTTCAGCGCCGGGACGGTGAGGCCCCAGCCGCCGGGGTTGACGACGTTGCCCTCGTCATCGGCGCCGCGGGCGCCGATGTGCCAGATCGCCTCGACGATGACCGCGAGCACGGTGCCGCCGATGAGGCCGATGAGCATGCCGCCCTTGATGCGGAGCGCGACGAGGATGCCCGTGAGGAGCAGGGTGATCACGAACAGCAGGCTCGGCACGGTCGCGACCGACCCGTTGACACCGAGGCCGACGGGCGGCGACGAGGCGCCGGTCGCCGTGACGAAGCCCGAGTTCACGAAGCCGATGAAGGCGATGAACAGGCCGATGCCGACCGTGATCGCGATCTTCAGCTGGAAGGGCACGGCGTCGAAGATCGCCTTCCGCAGCCCGGTGGCGGCGAGGAGCACGATCACGACACCGTTGATCATCACGAGCGCCATCGCCTCGGGCCAGGTGACCTGGCCGACGACGGAGAACGCGACGAAGGCGTTGATGCCGAGTCCGGCGGCGAAGCCGAACGGCAGGCGGGTGACGACACCGAAGAGGATCGTCATGACGCCGGCGGTCAGGGCCGTCGCGGCACCGACGGCGTTGAAGTCGAGCATGTCGCCGGCGACGTCCGGCTTTCCGGAGAGGATGATCGGGTTCAGGATCACGATGTAGGCCATCGTGACGAACGTCACGAGGCCTCCACGGATCTCGGTGCCGATCGTCGATCCGCGCTTGCTGATCTCGAAGAAGCGGTCCAGGGTACCGGTGGGTTCGGTGGACGCCGGGGCGGGTGGGGCAGTAGTCATCGGGAAACCTCCGGAGAAACGCTACCGTGTCGTCCGCCTCGCGCGCGCCCACGGGGGCCGGACGGGAAGTCGTCGTAGTCTCGAAGGCGCTATGCAACGCCTCCTCGTCGCGCTCCTCGCCGCCCTCGACGCCGCCATCGCGGCCGCCGTCGGGCTGGCCGCGCTGCTGGCGCCGTTGACGCTCCTGTGGACGCTCGCGTTCGGTGTCACCGCGGACTGGGGGGCGCTGTGGCCGCTCACCGGAACGCTGTGGGAGTTCGGGCACGGTGTCCCTCTGGAGATCACGATCCCGGACGCCCTGCTCGTCACCCTGGCGATTCCCGCAGACGCCGCGCGGTTCGTCGTCTCGGTCACGCCGCTGGCGTTCCTGCTGCTCACCCTGCTCTTCGCGGCGCGCTCCGGCGCCCGGGCCGCACGATCCGGCGCGTGGGTGCTGGGATCCCTGTCGGGGACGGTCGTGTTCACCGTGATCTCGACGGTCGTCGCCCTCACTTCCGCGCTGGGCGCCGCACGAGTCCCGCTGGCTCTCGCGATCCTCCTGCCCCCCGCCGTCTACCTCGTGGGCGCCGTGTGCGGTGCCGTCCGCGTGGCGTGGGAGGACGGCGACGGCGGCGTGCTGGACCGCATCCACGACGTTCTGGACGCCAGGGAGGACTGGGCGCCGGTACCGTCCGCGGTCGTGCGCGGGGCGGCGTTCGCGCTCGTCGGTGTGCTGGGGGCTGCCGCGTTGGCCGTCGCCCTGTCGGTCCTGACCCGTGGGGGCGAGGTCGTCGCGCTGTTCCAGGCGGCGCGGGTCGATGCCCTCGGGGCGACCGTGCTGACCCTCGGGCAGCTGGCCTACCTTCCGACACTCGTGGTGTGGGCGGCGTCCTGGCTCGCCGGCCCCGGGTTCGCTGTCGGCGCGGGCACCGCGGTGTCGCCCGCGGGGACGCAGCTCGGCGTGGTCCCGGGCATCCCCGCCTTCGGTCTGCTGCCGGAGAACACCTCGATGTGGATGCTCATCGTCATCCTGATCCCGGTGGCCGCCGGGGCGTTCGCCGGGTGGGCCGTGCGCTCGCGCCTCGTCTGGGAGGGGACACCGCTCGGGCTCCTGCAGCGGTCGGTGATCGCGGTCGGGATCGCCGCGGTCTCGGCCGGTGTGGCCGCGCTCGCCGCCGCCTTCGCGAACGGCTCGATGGGCCCGGGGCGACTCGAGGTCGTGGGACCGGCGGTGCTGCCGTTCGCGTTGTCGCTGGGAGCGGAGGTGCTCGTCGGCGCGGCGATCCTACTGCTGTCCCCGCGCAACCGCGACGAGCTCGCGGAAGAGCGCACGGACCGCTGGATCGAGGAGATGTCCACGCTCGGCTCCGAGGACCCCGCCGACGACGACCGTCGCTAGGCGTCCCGAGCGCTCGGCGGACCGGGTCGGAGCGTCGCCGGCACGCCGGTAGACTGGGCGCGTGCTCACGGTCGCCGTACTCATCTCGGGCGCCGGCTCGAACCTTCGCGCCCTCCTCGAGGCCGCTCGTCACCCCGATTTCCCGGCGCGTGTCGTCGTGGTCGGGGCGGACCGCGAAGCCGACGGACTGGCCCACGCCGAGGAGTTCGGCATCCCCAGCTTCACCGTGCCGTGGCACGAGCACGAGAGCCGCGAGGCGTGGGGCGAGGAGCTGGGTCGTCAGCTCGCCGTCTGGACGCCGGACCTCGTGGTGCTCAGCGGGCTCATGCGCCTGCTGCCGTCCTCGCTCGTCGCCGCCTACGCGCCCCGGATCATCAACACCCACCCCGCGTACCTCCCGGAGTTCCCCGGAGCCCACGGCGTCCGCGACGCCCTCGCCGCCGGGGTCCGCGAGACCGGCGCCAGCGTGATCGTCGTGGACGACGGCGTCGACACCGGCCCCATCCTCGCCCAGGAGCGCGTGCCGATCAGGGCCGACGACACCGAGCACACCCTGCACGAGCGCATCAAGCCGGTCGAGCGCCGGCTCCTCATCGATGTCGTCCGGCGCATCGCGACCGGCGACCTCGCCCTGACTTCCGCCCCCTGACCCCCGACGCCCCCGCACGAAGGAGCCCATCATGGCCGGCCCCCGCCACGACCCCACGCTCTACCGCGATCGCGACACGGTGCCGATCCGGCGCGCCCTCGTCTCGGTCAGCGACAAGACCGACCTGCTCGTGCTCGCCGCCGCGCTCGCGGAGGCGGGCGTCGAGATCGTCTCGACGGGCTCCACGGCGTCCACCATCCGCGACGCCGGCTTCGAGGTGACGGACGTGGCCGCAGTCACGGGTGTCGCCGAGATGCTCGACGGCCGCGTCAAGACCCTGCACCCGAAGGTGCACGGCGGCCTGCTCGCCGACCTGCGCCTGGAGGACCACGAGCGTCAGCTCGCCGACCTCGACATCGCGCCGTTCGAGCTCGTCGTGGTCAACCTCTATCCGTTCGTGGAGACCGTGGCCTCCGGTGCCGAGGGCGACGACGTGGTGGAGCAGATCGACATCGGCGGCCCCGCCATGGTGCGCGCGGCCGCGAAGAACCACGCCAACGTCGCGATCGTCGTGTCGCCGCAGTCCTACCCCGCGATCGTCGCGGCCGTGGAGCAGGGGGGCACCTCGCTCGCCCAGCGCCGGGAGCTCGCGGCGCGGGCCTTCGCGCACACCGCGGCCTACGACACGGCGGTCGCGCAGTGGTTCGCCGAGGGGACCCTCAACGAGCCGGGCGACCTTCCGGCGCATCTGACGATCCAGGCCGAGCGGCTCGCGACGCTCCGCTACGGCGAGAACTCCCACCAGCGCGGCGCCATCTACACCCGCGCCGGGGGCCACGGCATCGCCCAGGCCACGCAGCTGCAGGGCAAGGAGATGTCGTACAACAACTACGTCGACGCCGACGCCGCCCTGCGCGCCGCCTACGACATGGTCAAGCCCGCCGTCGCCATCATCAAGCACGCGAACCCCTGCGGGATCGCCACCACCGCCCCGAACGCCCTCGACCCGATCGCCAGCGCGCACCTCCGTGCCCACGAGTGCGACCCCGTGTCGGCGTACGGCGGGGTGATCGCCGCGAACGGCACCGTGACGCTGAAGATGGCCGAGAACCTGAAGGACATCTTCACCGAGGTGATCGTGGCGCCGTCGTTCGAGCCCGCGGCCCTCGAGGTCTTCAAGGCGAAGAAGAACCTGCGCCTGCTGCAGCTCCCCGAGGACTGGCAGCAGGAGCGCATGGACGTGCGGCTCGTGTCCGGCGGTCTCCTGCTCCAGGACGCGGACCGCTTCCCGGACGACATCGTCTCGGTCGCGAAGAACTGGGAGCTCGTGTCGGGTGAGCGTCCGAGTGACGAGGAGATGGAGAACCTGATCTTCGCGTGGAAGGCCTGCCGGGCGGTGAAGTCGAACGCGATCGTCCTGGCGAAGGACAATGCGACGGTCGGCGTCGGCATGGGCCAGGTCAACCGCGTCGACTCGTGCCGCCTCGCGGTGGAGCGGGCAGGAGATCGTGCCGCCGGATCGGTCGCGTCGTCCGATGCGTTCTTCCCCTTCGCGGACGGTGCCCAGGTGCTCATCGACGCGGGTGTCACGGCGATCGTGCAGCCCGGTGGGTCCGTTCGTGACGAGGAGGTCGTGGATGCCGCGCGCAAGGCCGGCGTCACGATGTTCTTCACGGGGGAGCGTCACTTCTTCCACTGACCGAGACCCCGGTCTTCCGTCGAGACCCCGGTGTGCGCACGTCCGTACCCCGGGGTCTCGGCGCGTCGGCGGGGTTTCGGGGAAGAAACCGCGATGTCCGATTTCCGCCAGCCGTAGCCATGCGGGGGTGAGAGAGTGGAGGACATGAGCCTCCCCGTGACCGCGTTCGACGAGCGTTACCGAGCCATCAGCGCCCGGGACACCCGCTTCGACGGCCAGTTCGTCACCGCCGTGCGCTCGACCGGGATCTACTGCCGTCCGAGCTGCCCCGCCCGCACCCCCAAGCCGCAGAACGTGACCTTCTATCCGACCAGTGCCGCGGCGCACGAGGCGGGCTACCGCGCATGCAAACGCTGCCTGCCGGAGGCCGCCCCCGGGTCGCCCGCGTGGGACGTCCGCGGAGACACCGCCGCTCGCGCCATGCGGCTGATCGCGTCCGGCGTGGTCGAGCGCGAGGGCGTGCCAGGGCTCGCCGCGCGCCTCGGCTACTCGAGCCGTCACCTCACGCGGCTGCTGACGACCGAGCTCGGCGCCGGACCTCTGGCACTGGCGAGAGCGCATCGCGCCCACACCGCCCGCATGCTGCTCGTGGGGACGGACATGCCCATCGCCGACGTCGCCTTCGCCGCCGGCTTCCACAGCATCCGCCAGTGCAACGACACGATCCGCGAGGTGTTCGGCCTCACGCCCGGAGAGCTGCGCGCCCGCCGCCGCACGCCGTCCGCGTCCGTGCCGGGAACGATCGACCTGGTCCTGCCGTACCGGGGTCCCCTGGACGCGGCCGGCGTCTTCGCGTGGATGGCGGCGCGGGCGGTGACCGGGGTCGAGGAGGCCACGGCCACGGCGTTCTCCCGACACGTCTGGATGCCCGGAGGCCCTGCGTGGTTCGAGGTGCGTCAGGAGGAGACGGAGCGGCTGCACCTCCGGGCTCGGGTCGCGCAGCTCGGCGACCTCGCGCCGCTGGTGGCGACCGCGCGTCGGATCTTCGACCTCGACGCCGACCCCCTGGCGATCGACGAGGCCCTGGCGGCGCACCCGCCTCTCGCTCCCCTCATCGCACGCACCCCCGGTATCCGCGTGCCCGGAGCGGCCGATCCGCACGAGATGCTCATCCGCGCGATGATCGGGCAGCAGATCACGGTCGTCGCCGCCCGCACCGCGCTCACCGCCCTCACCGACACGCTGGGGGAGCGGACCCCCGAGGGGCTGCTGTTCCCGACGATGTCGGCCATCGCGGCCCACGGCGCCGAGGTGCTGCGGGGGCCCGCCGCCCGCATCCGCGCCGTCACCGGAGCCGCCGCCGCCCTCGCGGACGGGAGCCTGACCCTCACGGTCGGCGACGACGGCCCCACGCAGCGCGCGGCCCTGCTGGCGATGCCCGGCATCGGTCCCTGGACCGCCGACTACGTGCGGATGCGGGTGCTCGGCGATCCGGACGTGCTGCTGCCCGGTGACGTCGCCCTCCGCGCCGGAGCCGCGGCTGCCGGTCTCCCGGCCGAACCGAAGACCCTCACCGCCTGGGCGGAGCGCACCGCGCCGTGGCGGAGCTACCTCAGCGCGCACCTGTGGCGTGCCGCTCCGATCCGCCCCGCCGGACCGCGGAGCAAGACCGCCACCCGGCCCGCCCGCGGCCACGAATCCGACACCGAGGAGACCTCATGACCGCACTCATCCAGACCCTCGACACCGCTGACGGCCCTTTCACGATCCTCGCCGACGAGCGCCAGCGGGTGCTCGTGTCCGGGTGGACCGACGACGTCGAGGCGATCCTCGGACGCCTGCCGTCCCGAAGCCGTCCCGACGCCGTGCGGGAGGCCGAGACGGACGCGGCGGGTGCCGTCCGCGCGTACTATGCCGGCGACGTCACGGCGATCGACGCGGTCCCGGTCGCGCAGACCGGCACCGCCCTGCAGCTCGCCGGATGGGCGGCGCTCCGCGGCATCGCCCCGGGGGAACCCCTGACGTACACGGGCTTCGCGGCCCGGCTCGGCAATCCGCGTGCGGTGCGGGCCGCCGCGTCGATCTGCGCCCGCAACGCCCCGGCCCTGTTCGTGCCCTGTCACCGGGTGCTCCGCACGGACGGCTCTCTCGGCGGCTTCGCCTGGGGCCTGCCCGTGAAGGAGAGGCTCCTGGCCCGCGAACGCGCCGCCCGCTGACCTCTCGGTTCGAAGAGCCCGCTCCCGGGAGAGCGGGCTCCTCGTCGTCTCGGGAATTCCTCTTGCGCTCAGCTGGTTCACAGGAATAGGCTGATGGGCTGTCGCGCCAACCGGACGACCTCGCCGAGCCCTGAGGAGGACACCATGACCACGATCGCCACCGCGCGGATCGCCACCCTCGGCTCGACCCCGGCGCGCCCGCTCTCCTAGAGCCCCCGCCCTCTTCTGCACCGGATGCCGGGCTCCGTGAGCCCGCTCTCGCATCCGTCCTTTCACTCTTCTCACCCTCGACTCCTCTGAGAGACATGTCTTCCACGTCTTCCGCGCAGAAACCGTCCCCCTCGTCCTCCCTCTCCACGCCCGCCGCGCTGTGGCGGCTCAAGCCTTTCGTGAAGCCGGTCATCTGGCGTCTCGCCGGCGGTGCCGCCAGCGCGCTCGCGGCCGCGCTCATCGCGCTGATGATCCCCATCGTGCTCGAACAGATCATCGGCGGGCCGGTGCAGTCCGGAGCGCTCGACGCGATCGTCTGGGGCGCGCTCGCCGTGTTCGCCCTCGGCCTCGGCGAGGCGCTCATGGTCTGGCTCCGCCGGCAGTTCGTGCTGTTCCCGGCCACGCAGGTCGAGTACCGCATGCGCACCGAGCTCTACTCGCGACTGCAGACCCTCCCGGTCGCCTTCCACGACCGGTGGCAGTCCGGCCAGCTGCTCAGCCGCATGATGCAGGACATCGGCCTGATCCGCCGGTGGCTCGCCTTCGGCCTCGTGCTTCTCGTCGTGAACGTGCTGACGATCCTCATCGGCTCCGTCCTGCTGTTCCGCTGGCACTGGCTGCTGGGCACGATCTTCCTGGTGACGGCGATCCCGCTGTGGATCCGCGGCTACCTGTTCGAGAAGCGCTACGGCGCCCTCACGCGGCGCAGCCAGGACCAGGCCGGCGACCTCGCCACGAGCGTCGAGGAGAGCGTGCACGGCATCCGGGTGCTCAAGGCGTTCGGACGGGGCACGCACGCCCTCCGCCGCTTCAGCCGTCAGGCCGAGACGCTGCGCGAGACCGAGATGAGCAAGGCCCGGGCCATCGCCTCGATCTGGTTCTGGCTCGACCTCATGCCACAGATCGCCTTCGGCCTGAGCCTGATGTCCGGCATCTGGCTCATCTCGCAGGACGCGATCACCTCGGCGGAGCTCTTCGCCTTCTTCGCGATGGCCGTCGTGCTGCGCTGGCCGATCGAGTCGATCGGCTTCCTCTTCTCGTTCATGCTCGACGCGCGCACGGCGACGGACCGCGTGTTCGACATCTTCTCGGAGACGAACACCATCACCGACCCCGCGAACCCCGTGCACATCGAGAACCCGCGCGGCGAGCTCGCGTTCGAGAACGCGCACTTCCGCTACCAGGACGCGGCCCCCGACGAGCGGGACCTGCTCGACGGCATCGACCTCGTCCTCCGACCGGGGGAGACCATGGCGCTGGTCGGGCTCACCGGCAGCGGCAAGACCACGTTGACGACCCTGCCGACGCGGCTCTACGACGTGACGGGAGGGCGGGTCACGCTCGACGGCGTCGACGTGCGCGACCTCACGCTCGCCGAGCTGCGCGAGCACATCGCGATGGCGTTCGAGGACGCGACGCTCTTCTCCGCCTCGGTCCGCGAGAACGTCCTGCTCGGGCGCGCCGACCTCGACGTGCACAGCCCCGAAGCCGAGCGCGTCCTGCGCGAGGCGCTCGACGTCGCGCAGGCCGCCTTCGTCGACACGCTCCCCGAGGGCGTCGAGACGGTCATCGGCGAAGAGGGACTGAGCCTGTCCGGCGGACAGCGCCAGCGGCTCGCCCTCGCCCGAGCGGTGGCCGCCAAGCCGCGGGTGCTCGTCCTGGACGACCCGCTGTCGGCGCTGGACGTCGACACCGAGGCCCTCGTCGAGGAGGCGCTGCGGCACGTGCTCGCCGACACCACGGCGATGATCGTCGCACACCGTCCGTCCACCGTGGCCCTCGCCGATCGCGTGGCGCTGCTGGAGGACGGCCGGATCACCGCGGTCGGCACGCACACCGAGCTGCTGAAGACGAGCCGGCACTACCGGCACGTCATCTCCAGCTTGGAGGCCGAGGAGGCGGCCCGCACCGGCGCCATCCCGATCATCCGCGACGAGCAGTCGGAGATCCACGACACCGTGCAGGACGGCATCCGCCAGGAGGCCGACGATGAGGCGCCGGGAAGCGCCTCCCGATTCGCAGGAGAGGAGGTGCAGCGATGAGCTCCCTCACCGGAACCCAGGACGAGGACCGCTCCCGCCTCACCACGGAGGAGAGCAGGGCGATCCGCCGTCGCTCGCTGCGGCTGCTCGGCTCGCTCGTGCGCCCGCTCAAGCCGCAGATCGTGCTCGCCGCCACGGTGCTCGTCATCTCGACGGCGCTGCAGGTGGCCGGGCCGATCCTCATCAGCATCGGCCTCGACCGCGCGCTGCCGGCGGTGCTCGACGATGCCGACTGGATGCCCACCTTCGTCGTCGGCGGGATCTATCTTCTCGCCGGCGCTCTGGCCGCCGTGCTCATCGCCTGGTACGTCATCATCGCGGCCAAGCTGACCCAGGCCGTCCTGCTGGACCTGCGCAAGCGCATCTTCCTGCACACCCAGCGCCTGAGCCTGGAGTTCCACGAGTCGTACACGTCCGGGCGGATCATCTCGCGCCAGACGAGCGACCTGGACTCCATCAAGGAACTCCTCGACGGCGGCCTGAACGAGCTCGTCTCCGGCGTGCTCTTCGGTGTCTTCACGTTCATCGCCCTGTGCGTGTGGGACTGGCAGTCCGGCCTGATCCTCGCGATCGGCGGCGTGCCGCTGTTCTTCCTCATGCGCTGGTTCTACTCGCGCTCCCAGCTCGTGTACCGCGAGTCCCGGGTGATCAGCGCGAAGGTGATCGTGCAGTTCGTGGAGACCATGACGGGCATCCGCGCGGTCAAGGCCTTCCGGAAGGAGCCGCGCAACGACGAGGCCTTCCAGGGCGTGGCCGGCGAGTACCGGGACGTGAACCGCCGCTCGATGCTGCTGTTCGGCACGTTCGAGCCGGGGCTCATGGGCGTCGCGGCGCTCGTCCTGGGCGTGGTCGTGCTGTGGGGCGGCATCCGGGTCTCGGAGGGGGCCCTGACGGTCGGCGTGCTGCTGTCCGCCGTGCTCTACGTGCGCAACTTCTTCGCTCCGATGCAGGAGATCGCGATGTTCCTCAACTCCTACCAGTCCGCCACCGCGGCGCTGGAGAAGGTGTCGGGCGTCCTGGAGGAGGTGCCGACGGTGCCGGACCCCGAGAAGCCGGTGGACCTCTGGGAGTCCCGGGGGCACATCCGCTTCGACGAGGTCACGTTCGCGTACAACGAGGACAAGACGATCCTGCCGAACTTCTCGCTCGACATCCCCGCCGGGCAGACGATCGCGCTGGTGGGGACGACGGGGGCGGGCAAGTCCACGCTGGCCAAGCTCATCTCCCGGTTCTACGACCCGTCCGCGGGGACGGTGACCCTCGACGGCGTCGATCTGCGGTCGCTGCACCCGAAGGACCTCCGCCGCGCGATCGTCATGGTCACCCAGGAGGCGTACCTGTTCAGCGGGACCGTCGCCGACAACATCGCGCTCGGGCGCCCGGATGCGACTCTGGACGAGATCCGCGAGGCGGCGCGGGCGGTGGGCGCCGACGCGTTCATCTCGGCGCTGCCGGACGGGTACGACACCGACGTGAACAAGCGCGGTGGTCGTGTCTCGGCAGGGCAGCGACAGCTCATCTCGTTCGCCCGCGCCTTCCTCGCCGACCCGGCGGTGCTGATCCTCGACGAGGCGACGGCCTCGCTGGACATCCCGTCCGAGCGGCTGATCCAGGACGCGCTGCAGACGCTGCTGGCCGACCGGACGGCGATCATCATCGCGCACCGGCTGTCGACGGTGGCGATCGCTGACCGTGTGCTCGTGATGGAGCACGGCCGGATCATCGAGGACGACACCCCCGCCGCCCTCATCGGCGGCACCGGGAAGTTCGCCCAGCTGCACGCGGCCTGGCAGGAGACGCTCGTCTGACGTCCTGCCGCGACAGTGGCCCCGGCATCCGTACGGATGCCGGGGCTTCCTCGTCCGGGCGCGGGTGCGCCGGGATCGGTAGCATCGAGGGATGGACCCCTTCCTCCTCGTCGCGGAGTGGTGGTGGCTCGCGCCGACCGCCGCCGCCGGGGTGACCGCGGGCGCGATCGGCGTCCGTCGGCGCAACACCCGCAGCGGCCGCCGGCTGGAGTACGACGCGGCCCGGCACGACCTCCGCGAGGCCCAGCAGCGCGCGGTGGTGCGACGGACGGCGCTGAAGGTGGCACGGGCCGACCTCGCCCGGGTCTCCGCCGAGCGGGCCGCGCAGCGGGCGAGCGCGGAGCAGGTGTCCGGCGCCCGACGCATGCTCAAGGAGCGTGAGCGCGACGCCAGGGCCGCGGCGGCCGACGTCCGCGCCCGGCGGGTCAGGGTGAACGCCGCTCGCGCCGCGATCCCCGCCGGCTCCGCGCCGCGGCCGCTGGAGCGCCTGTATGCGGAGCACGACGCGGTGACGGCGCGGTGGATGCGGTATGAGACAGACCCCGCGTTGCAGATCACCTATCCCGAGATGACGGACGTGAAGCGTCCGGAGACGGCCGCCTACCTGCGGGCCGCCGGTGCCGCGGTCGAGGCGCGTCGGCAGACGACGGGCCGGGTGACCGCCGCCGAGTACGCGGCGTACCGCGACGCTGTCGCGGAGCTGGAGCGGGCGTTCGAGGCCGCCGAGCACGCGGCGAAGGTCCAGACGGGCGAGGCACCTCCGACCGCGGCCTGGCAGGACGCCGCGCAGGACATGCTGCACCGCTCCGCGGAGGCCATCGACCGCGCGGCAGGTGCTGCCGCCTCAGCGCTCGCCGCGTGGAACAGTCGCCGGGGCAAGGGCACGCCTCCGGACGGCAACGGTCAGCGCTGAGGAGGATCGAGGTCGAGCCGTCCGGCGGGATCCGAGGGCGACGGAGTCTCGATGGGGGAGGGGATTCGAGACCCCGCCGCCGGTCTCAGGAGGGGACGCGGATCTCGGCGATGACCTCGCCGTAGGCCGTCTCCCCGACGGGGGTGAAGCCGACGCGACGGAAGAAGGCCTCCGGGCCGTCCTCGCCCGCTTCGTAGATCACGTTGACGTGGTCGACGCCGCGGGTGCGCGCTTCGTCGATGAGGTTCTCGACGGCGAAGCGGCCGATGCCGCGACCCTGGTCGTCCGCGTCGACGTTGATGCGCCACAGCACGGAGCGGAAGTGCTCCTCCGGGGCCTCGTCGTCGAAGTTGGCGCTGACGAAGCCCACGACCTCGTTGCGGTCCAGGATCACCCGCTGCCAGGAGGTCTGCGGGTTGATGACGGTGGCCGCGATGCCGTACGAGACGGGCGCGAGGAACTGCTCCTGTCCGGGCTTGAGCGACAGGTTGTTCACGGCGACGATCGTCGCGGCGGAGAGTTCGACCATGCGCAGTTCGGACATGCCCCCAGGCTAGCCCCTCCGCTCACCGCATTCATCACTCGGGCGGACTTTTCACGGACCGGTCACGTGCCGGACCCCGTCGCCGGGAGCGCCGCTTCGGGGCGAGGGCCGCTCAGGTATCTTGGTATCGAGACAAATAGCCCTCGTGAACGGAGAACCTCCCGGTGACCGACGACGCCATCATCTACACCTACACCGACGAGGCACCGGCGCTGGCCACCGCCTCGTTCCTGCCGATCATCCAGGCCTACACGGGCCAGGCGGGCATCGAATTCGAGACGCGGGACATCTCTCTGGCCGGCCGCATCCTCGCCGCCTTCCCCCAGAAGCTCACCCCGGAGCAGCAGGTCGGCGACGCGCTGGCCGAACTCGGCGGCCTCGCCACGCTCCCCGAGGCGAACATCATCAAGCTGCCGAACATCTCCGCGTCGATCCCGCAGCTCAAGGCCGCCATCGCGGAGCTGCAGCAGCAGGGCTACGACGTCCCCGACTTCCCGGACGAGCCCTCGTCGCTGGAGGAGAAGGACGTCCGCGCCCGCTACGACCGCATCAAGGGCTCCGCAGTGAACCCGGTGCTGCGCGAGGGCAACAGCGACCGCCGCGCGCCGCTCGCGGTGAAGAACTACGCCAAGAAGCACCCGCACCGCAACAAGCCGTTCGCCGAGGGCTCGAAGACCCGCGTCGCGACCCTCGGCCACGACGACTTCAAGCACAACGAGCGCTCGTGGGTCGCCGCTCACGACGACGTCCTCTCCTTCCGCCACACGGCGAAGGACGGCACCGTCACGGTCCTCAAGGAAGGACTCAAGGTCCTCCCGCGCGAGATCATCGACGCGACGTTCCTCTCCGCGAAGGAGCTGGACGCCTTCCTCGCGGACACCCTCGCGGAGGCCGAGGCCGACGACGTGCTCTACTCGGTGCACCTCAAGGCGACGATGATGAAGGTCAGCGACCCGATCATCTTCGGCCACGTGGTGAAGGCGTTCTTCAAGGATGTCTTCGACCAGTACGGCACGCAGCTCGCCGAGGCCGGACTGAGCGCGAACGACGGCCTCGGCTCCATCCTCGCGGGGCTGGCGAACGTCGCCGGTGGCGACGAGATCGCTGCGGCGTTCGACAAGGCCATCGCCGAGGGGCCGCGCCTGTCGTACGTGAACTCCGACAAGGGGATCACCAACCTGCACGTGCCGAGCGATGTCATCGTCGACGCGTCCATGCCCGCGCTCGTCCGCAACGGCGGGAAGCTCTGGGGCAAGGACGGCGAGGAGGCCGACACGATCGCGGTCATCCCCGACTCGTCCTACGCGAGCGTCTACCAGGCGGTGATCGACGATGTGATCGCGAACGGCCCGCTCGACCCGGCCACCATCGGCACCGTGCCGAACGTGGGTCTCATGGCGCAGGCGGCCGAGGAATACGGCAGCCACGACAAGACGTTCGAGATCGCGGCGGACGGCATCGTCCAGGTGCTCGACAGCGAGGGCACCGTCCTCATCGAGCACGAGGTCGGCAAGGGCGACATCTGGCGCGCGACGCAGACCAAGCACATCCCGGTCATGGACTGGGTCAAGCTCGCCGTCGGCCGTGCCCGTGCGACCGGCGTGCCCGCGGTGTTCTGGCTCGACGCGAACCGCTCGCACGATGCCCAGATCATCGCGAAGGTGCACCAGGGCCTCGCCACGCTCGACACCAAGGGCCTGACGATCACGATCCTCGCGCCGGAGGAGGCGACGCGGTACACGCTGGCGCGCATGCGTCACGGTCTCGACACCATCTCGGTGACGGGCAACGTGCTGCGCGACTACCTCACCGACCTGTTCCCGATCCTCGAGGTCGGCACGAGCGCCAAGATGCTCTCGATCGTGCCGCTGCTCGCCGGCGGCGGACTGTTCGAGACGGGTGCCGGTGGCTCCGCTCCGAAGCACGTGCAGCAGCTGGTCGAGCAGAACTACCTGCGCTGGGACTCGCTGGGCGAGTTCTTCGCGCTGGCCGCCTCGCTCGAGCACTTCGCCGACCGCACGGGCAACGAGAAGGCCCGCGTGCTCGCCGAGACGCTGGACGCCGCGACCGGTACCTTCCTCGAGGAGGACCGCTCGCCGGGCCGCGCGCTCGGCACGATCGACAACCGCGGCAGCCACTTCTACCTGGGGCTGTACTGGGCGCAGGAGCTGGCGAAGCAGACGAAGGATCCGGAGCTCGCCGCGGCCTTCGCCCCGGTCGCCGAGAAGCTCGCAGCGAACGAGGAGTCCATCGTCTCCGAGCTCAACGCGGTGCAGGGCAAGCCCGTGGAGATCGGCGGGTACTACCGCCCGGACGAGAAGCTCGTAGCGGCGGTCATGCGTCCGTCCGCGACGCTC